>DASYNU010000261.1:0-55036 GCA_036008345.1 Bryobacteraceae bacterium | reverse complement strand
TCCACGCGAGCTATGGTGAAAATGAACTTGCCATGGCCAAAGCCATGCGCGATCATCTGGGCGAAATCATGGACGAACTAAAGCTGGAGAATCGCGAACCGCCCCGCGACGAGCTCAACATCTTCGGCAAGAACATTCACGAGTGCGGAACTGCGCGGATGGGCCGGGATCCGAAAACCAGCGTGCTGAATGCTTACAACCAGGTACACGGCGTCAAAAACGTCTTCGTCACCGATGGCGCCTGCTTCGTCACACAGGGGTGTTCGGAGCCGACCCTCACCATCATGGCCATCTCGGTGCGCGCGGCGGACTACATGGCGGAAGAATTTCGCAAGGGCAATTTATGACGCGGCGCGAATGGTTTATGCAATTGGGAGCGGGAGTTGTGCTCACCGGCTGCAGCGCATCGGATCTGGATGCCGCCGAGCTTCCTCCGGGCGTGTACGAACCGTCGCGCGATCACTTGAGCCACGCGCTGGCGGGACATCGGCTGGCCGAGGGCAGTGAAACCGAACTTGTACAGGTTCGGTCTCCGTTCTTTAAGCCGGATGAAGGCACCTACGTTGTGATATTGACAGCCGCGCTGCTAGGGGAAGCGCCGGATTCGCCCGTAGTGCGCGAGGTCGCCGATTGGATTGACCTCACCGTCGGTGAATCCTCGGCCGTTCGCAACGCCGCGCTGGCACTGACGCCGGCACATCGCACTTTGGCCGTGCACTACTACGGGGCAAAGACCGTTCAGGAGCTCGAAGAGCTGGACCCACAGGCGATTTTCCGCGAGGGTCTGGCGTGGTTCAAGGGCGGAAATCCGGGCGAAAGCATCGCACTCGAAGCTATATCAGACGATCGGCGTGAACCGCGAATGGAAAACGCCGGTACACGCTTCTTCACCTATTTGAAGGCCAGGGTCATCGCGGGATTCTATACTTCCCGCGCGGGCCTGGAGGAATTGGGACGCGGCAATCCCAATTTCTATGCATCCCCGCCGGGCTGCAAGTCTTAGAGCTTCCAATTCATCCCGAGAGAAAGCCCCATCAGCTTCCCGCCCGTCCAACAATGCGGATTAGAAGCGACCAAGCCACCGGTGGAGTCGAATGCATCATGGCAATCGGTTGTGACTGCGCGGCCGCCGGCGCCGAGATCGTAATGAGCGGCGGGGCCGTTGTCGGTGAGCGCCCAGTTGGCATACACGTTCAGGCTCTTGGTGAGCTGGCGCTTGATCGCTACCGTGAACATGTTGGCTCTATTATCGGCGTTTGCGCCGGCAGTGGAATCGGTGCCTGGCACGCCGCCGGGAGGGGTGATGAGCGAATCGTTATGCTGCCCGGGATCGCCAGGCGCGCGGAACGCATGCGCCCAGCCAAAGTGCAGGCTCAGGGTCTTGGTTAGCGGATGACTCGCGACTAGCCAGGTACCCAGCCGTTGGCGTTCGTTCTGGAATTCGAGATCCTGCGGGACGTAGCGATGCAGCGTTTCAAAAATGCCGCCGAGAGAGGTTCCGTTATGGAAGTGATATTGTGCCGCGACCTTGCCCGCGTCCTCGTCCGCTGTGTCCTCGGCCATCAGAAGTTGCGAATACGCATTGCCGGAACCGTAAAGGCCCACGATGTCGCTGGACCGGTTGACTTTCTCATGACGCTCATAAGCGGCCGTGAGGTAGAGCGGACCTCGCGTATAGGACACGTTGGCGCTCACCACGTCGCTGAATGAGCCGTCGCTGCAAGTGACCGGTGTGATTCCGCCGCTGCCGGGCACATTGCCGCCAGTGCAGTCCGATTCGCCGGCCGCGAGGTTGTCGCTATTGTCGGCCCGATTCTGGCCGGGTGAGTAGAGGACAGTAAAGGCGACATTCCCCCCGCGGCTTAGCTCAAACAACGGAGATTGATACCAGATGGAATGGTCCAGCCGCGTGCCGAATTCGACGCGATTGTCGCCGCCCGTGTTGGCCATGATGACTTGGTAATCGCCGATCATGGCAGAGAACGGATTCAATATATTTGTCGAGGTCCGGTAGGGCGCGTCGGTCTTTCCGACCATGAGCGAACCCCAATGCCGGGAAGCAAATCCAACGAAACTATTGCGCGAGGTCAGTGCGCCTTTTACGGCATTGCTCTCGTTGCTGTTCGATTCGCCGGTACCCGCGGTTGCGGCAACGTCCAGTTGGGTTTCGAGCTGATAGATGAAGTTGAAGGGCAGGCCCTTGAGGGTCTGGAAACCGCGTATGCCTAGGTAAGAAAGATTGGTGGAAATATCGGGCAGCCACCCGACCATTCCCACTGGGGGATTTCCGTCCGGTCCCAGTTTTCCACCCAGGCCTTTGGTTGCGGTATCAACGGAAAGATCGAGATTCGCGTACATCGTCAGCTCGCCGCCGGGCGTGTAAAAAGTGAGGCGGTCACCAGGTTTGCGCTCGAAAAATCTATGCCCGCCATCGGCGCCTCCTGACGCATCGTCCGCCCCGGACGCTAGAGCCGCTGCAGAAAGGCCTCCCGTTGTAGCTACCGCTGATATCAGCACCGGAGCCCCGAAACCTGCAGGCGCTGGTTGCTGCGCCACCTTTTCCGTTACCTTCTGAAGCTGTTGCTGCAAGGCATCCATCTGCTGTTGCATGGCCTGCAATTGTGCCTTTAGATCCGATATTTCATCGGCGCGCACGGCCGGAACCGCCAACCATACGGTTAGGGCAACCCCCACGAGCTTCAATTGAATCTGCATTACTTGTCCTTCTTCTCGCTTAAACGAGCTGTCGACATTACCTATCGGTAATTCCGGACAAGATAAGAGCGATGATCGGGTTCGAGGTAAGGATTCACTACGGGCGCGTGTGGCGCACCAGCCAATCCCCCATGATTTCGAGCGCCACGGGAGAAAATGTCTCTTCGAGCTCGGCGTATTCCCGTACCGAACACTGCTTGCACTTCTGAAACAGGTGATTCAAACCAGGAATTTCACTCACCGTAAAATCGCTGTTGCCGCAGGCAGCTAGAGCCGCCGTGATGGTAGGCAAGTTCTGTTGAGGTGGCACTGCAAATCGCGTGAGCCATTCAGCGCGCCAGCATCGGGACTTTGAGTTTGCTTAGTGAGTCCGCTGGATCGTAGGGCGCACATCCTGCCGCATCCGATCTTCCGGATCATCTCTCGATTGCGAAAGGAATTTCTATTGCGGTCCAGTGATTGAGTGAGGCTTGGACCCGATGCTGCAAACCGAGCCGCGACAGGAATGGAGCGCCACCCAGGAGTGCCGCAGTTGTCGCGTTCGTGGTGGCGCTTCCTGCCGGTCGCGGCTCAGTTTAGTGCCATTACGGATAGGTCTGCCAGAGTCGTGGACAGACGAAAACGTCTTCCCCACTTAGCGCGTAGCTTCTATTGCCATCGCCTCGTAGCCGTTGACGTCTTTCCACTCTCCGCGCGGGCGCAGCTCCACCGAAACGAATGTCGAGTCGCCGGTCTCACCCGCTGCGTATTGCCGGATTTCGGTAAAGCCGGCCTGTCGGTAGCTCGCGCGGAGCAAGCCGGGCGTGTATAGAAACTGATGGCCAAACCCGTGCATCTCATTGTTGAGAATCACGCAGGCCGGATCGGAGGTCTTCACCCAGTTCTGAGCGGCCAGTTTACGCGCGACAAAGTGGGCGGTCTTGGGTGAGTGCTCCGGATCCTTCTCCTCAAATAATCCCAGGAACTGCATTAGATTGGGCGTCACCATGCGGATCTTTCCGCCGGGTGCGAGAACGCGATGCGCTTCCTTGAAAAACGCGAGAGCGTCCTCGTAGTCGATATGCTCGATGACATGCTCACCGAAAATGTAGTAGACCGAACCATCCGGAAACGGCAACGGCTTGGTGGCATCCAGGTAGGCCTGCCCATCCGTTGGTTCGATGTCCGTGTTTAACCAGCCGGGCTCGGTGCTGGGCCCGGCGCCAATCTGCACTTTGGGCCGCGGATTGTTGCGCAAATATTCGGCGATGATTTTGGGAGAGACGACTTTCTGCTGGTAATCGGCCCGGACTTGATCGCGGGCGTGGCCATAGATATCAGGACGAATACACAAGAACAGGATGGCGGCGGCGAGGGTGATACCGGCCGTCGCGGCACGATTCGCCCACTTGGACTCGAAACGTCTCTTCACAAATGGCTATCGGCGGTGGATCATAAGAACGTTAGTGACTCGAGTCGGCCCGGGCACCGTCTCCCTCACGGTCGCGGTTCGGTTCCGTTACCGAACCGCGAGCGTAAGCGACCGGTGCTTTTGACTTTTTCACCGATTCTTACCCGCCGTATTCCATCAATACTTTCACGGCGGCGGTTTTGCCGCGATCCTGCATGCGCTGGAGCGGGGTTTGCCAATCTTCCGGCTTGGGGTCGCGGGAAATGCATTCGGCGAACGGACGATTGAGTGCGGCCGGATCGCGCGCCAGGATATCGGGCAGGCGATCCAGCCGATCGAAGTCGAGAGCATCAAAAATGCAGATCGCGCCCTCGTTCAGCAGCAAGTCCCGCGCAGCGGTTTGGTCGAAGAAGTCGGCCCAGCCAACCGGTGTTGCGTCGTAAAACGGCTCGCGGATCGCTGGCGATGCACCACGATCCAGCAGAAGCCTTAAGATTTCTTGCTCCGCACGGCCGGTGGCGCTATGTAGAGCTACCACTTCATCCAGGTAATCGGGATCGAAACCCAAATCCAGAACCAGCCGGACTGCCTCCACGCGCCCGGTGTCAACAGCTTTGAGGACCATGGATTTGGGAGCGCGCTCGAAAAGGTCCGGCGCGTTTTGCAACATTTCACGCGTGCTCGTTTCATCACCCGCCATGCAGCGCGCAGTGAATTGTTCCACGTCGCTCAGCGCGGAGATTGTTGCGCCGGCATGCTCCAGCAAGCGGGCGATTTCGAGATGCCCGCTGTCCATGGCTCGACGCCACGCTGTCGACCCTTCGAACATTTCGTCCGTTCTTGCTCCGTGAGTGAGCAGAAGCTTAACTCTATCCGCGTGGCCACCGCGAGCTGCCCGATTAAGCTCGCGCCCTAATAGCGTGATGACAGGGGAACCGGTTTTCGTTAGCGCGTCCGCCTTCAGACCGTGGCGGAGCAGGATTTCAAGCGACGCGCCCTGGTTGATCCACAGGGCCTGTTCGTCGGCTGGATCGGCACCGCGCGAGAGCAGCAATTCGGCCATCTCACGCCATTGCGGATGAGGCGGCTGGTTCGCCAAACCTGTAGAGCCGCCTCCAAAAAGTCCTGTTAAAGCAGTGAAGCGCCGCGCGCGATGGCTGCCAGGCGGATCGTTGTGCTTGAGTGTGTACGTGTTTGGATTCGCGCCACGATCCAGCAGGAGCTGCGCCACCCGATAGGTGGAGTGGCTCGGGTTTATCGGCGTAACGCGTGAGTAACACGCGCACAGAAGCGGCGTCCAGCCATGGGGGCCAGGACGATTGACCAGCTCGGCATCGTCATCCAGAAATGCTTCCACAGCGCGTGCGTTGCCGGCTGTCGCGGCGGCCCAAGTGTTGGCTTCGGCCAGCTCCGGATGCTTGGTCAGCATCTCGCGCGCACGAATGTGGAACGAGCGGTGGTCGTAATGCGGATCGTCATAGCAAAGGCACGCGGTCCAGACAAATTGGTCCGCTAATTCCTGGTTGGAGGATTGAACGGCCATCTTCAATTGTGGCCAGCTTTCGAATCCGGCTTCGCGCGCCAGAACTAGTTGGCAATCCGTGAGGCGCGGCTTTATCGCGTGGATTTGTTCTTCGGATATCCCAGCGTATTGCGGATGAACAGCCCGGATTCGCGCGAGTGTTTCCGCGTGGCCGGAGCGCCATTTCTTTTGCAGTGTTTTGGCTTGTTTCTTCAGGTTCTCGATCGAGGGATTGGGTGGTAACGAAGTGGTCATGACAACTTCCTTTCCATTGCCCGATTGCTCGCATGGTCAGGCTCAGAAAGGACAGTCGTTATGTCCGAATCGTCAACCGATGTTCAGGCGGGCTTGGCCCTTTCCGCGAGCTGGGGGCATCCTGAAATGCTCCAGGTCCAAGATAGCGGATGGGATTTCACGAGTCAAGCGCACGAAGTTGGCAGGCGAAAGCGCCTGCCCCACTGCTAAACTGGCATTTGGCTGCATCGCTTAAACCCGCAGTCCCTCCGGGCGACGTTTCGCTGTCTCGCCTGGTTTCGGAAATTGCCAACGCTCCCGCGATCCGGGAGGCGCTGCAATTCTTTGCGCGCGACAAGCAGCGCATCACCGAGCAGCAACTGCAACTCTGCCGCGTTTCGGCGCCTACTTTTTTCGAACAGAAGCGTGCCGAGTGGATGCTGGCCCAGTTCAAAGCACTGGGCGCGGTAACGCGCATTGACCGCGGCGGCAATGTGATCGCGCATCCGGTGGAGAATCGCGAAGGTCCCTATGTCGCGCTCACTGCGCATCTGGACACGGTGCTGGCGCCTCGCAACATCGAAGAGGTCTCTATCGATCCCGACGGCCGGCTGCATGGTCCTGGCGTCTCCGACAACGGCGCAGGCCTGGCGGCGCTGCTGGCGATTGCCCGGCTCATTCCGATGCTGGATGGTTACGAAGAGCTGTTCCACCGGCTGGTTTTCATCGCGAATGTCGGCGAAGAAGGCGAAGGCAATCTCAGTGGCATGAGGTATCTGTGCCGTCAATCCAGCACCGGCAGCAAGATCCAGGCTTTTCTGATTCTGGATGGACCCAATACCGATCACATCACTTCGCAAGCGCTGGCCAGCCGCCGCTTCGATGTCACGATCACCGGGCCAGGCGGGCATAGCTGGAGCGATTATGGCTTGGCGAATCCGGTGCATGCTCTGGCGCGCGCCATTACGCTCTTCAGTGAACTCCGGCTGCCGGGCAACGGCAGTCCACGATCGTCCTACAATTTCGGGATCATAGAAGGCGGCTCCAGTATCAACTCCATCCCGTCACAGGCTCGTACCAAAGTGGACATTCGATCCGAGAGTGCCGCCAAGCTAGAGGAAATCTCGGCTCTGTTGACCACGTGCGTCGAGAAAGCTCTGGAGTTCGAGAATGACCGGGCCATCGGAGGCAAGGTAAACGCGAAGATCAAGGAAATCGGATCGCGCCCCGGCGGGCGTCTAGCAGACGATGCACCGATTCTGCAATATATCCGCGCGGTGGACGCCCATCTCGGCATCCGCTCACATGTGGATTGCGCGTCCACGGACGCCAATATTCCGCTCTCCATCGGACTGCCGGCTATCTCCATTGGCGCAGGCGGTCTGGGTGGAGGGGCGCACACTCCGCAAGAGTGGTTTCATCCGGAAGGCCGTGAATTTGGTTTGAAGCGGATCCTGCTTATCCTACTTCTACTGCTGCGCGATCTGGATACCCGCCGGCCGGAGGTTCTGCGCATGGCGGGAAACGGCTTGCGGAACGGGGGATGAGCGGCCGGCCGTCACGCCAGACGCCCTCGCGATGGTCAGTTGATCTCAGTCTCATCGCAGTAGCGCTGATCTGGGGCACTACGTTCATTCTGGTTAAGCAAGCCCTGGCCGGGGTCTCGACGCTGCTGTTCCTGACGCTGCGTTTTGCATTCGCGAGCGTGGCTCTGGCGCTGATATTCCGCGGAGAGTTTCGTAAAGTCAACATCAGAAGTGCACTGCGTGGAGGCCTTATCGCGGGAGTTTTCCTTTTCAGCGGTTATGTCCTGCAAACTTTCGGCCTGAAGTACACTTCGGCTTCAAAGACCGGGTTCCTCACCGGTCTCTATATTCCGCTGGTGCCTCTGTTCAGCAGCGTGATCTATAAGAAAATCCCAAAGATGTCCGAAGTAATGGGTGTGCTGGCGGCGTTCACGGGCATGGCGCTGATGACCATACAGAGGAGTTTTCTGGACATCGGCATGGGCGACATTCTGGTTGCCGGATGCGCTGTGGCTTACGCGTTCCACATCCTGGTACTGGGCCGCTTCGCAGGATCGGCAAACTTAGGAGTATTGACGGTGGTGCAAATAGGAACCGCGGCCGTGCTCAGCGCGGGAACCTTCTGGTGGGCGGAGCCGGTGCATATCCAATGGAGCACGGGCTTGTGGATCGCACTCGCGGTAACCAGCCTGCTGGCTACGGCATTGGCTTTCGCGGTCCAGACCTGGGCACAGCGCTATAGCAGCCCCACGCGTACAGCTCTGATTTTCTCCATGGAACCCTTATTCGCCTGGGCGACTTCTTACGTAGTCGCGGGTGAGGTGCTATCCAAGCGTGCGGCGTTGGGAGGGGTGTTCATTCTGGCTGGGATTTTGATGGTGGAGTTGAAACCCAGTCGTGCGAATTAATTCAAAATCACCGGTCGCTTACGATCGCGGTTCGGTAGCGGAGCCGAACCGCGACCGTGAGGGAGTCGGTGCCTTCTGTTTGAACCAAGAACCAGAAACCAGAAACGGCTATTATAGGTATAGGTCCGGGTCTATAAGAAAGGCACAAGGATTACGATGCGGTGGTTTAACATCATGCGGCAGCAAAAGCTGCTGTCTTTGAGTCTCCTGCTGGTTACGCTCTCCATCGGGATTGTGATCGGCACTCTATTCAACACGGGAGTGCGCGCCGCACGAGGACAGAACATCGCTCCGGACGCATCGCCGCTGGTTGTGCCGAACCCGGTGCAGCTCGGAAATGAGTTCACCAAGCTGGCCAAGAAACTGGAACCATCCGTGGTGTATATCACGGCCGATTTTACTCAGAAGGTAGAGGCTCAAAATCCGCATAAGCGTGGCGACCAGGCAGCTCCTGGTGACTCGGGCGACGAGGGCATGGACCTGTTCCGGCATTTCTTCCGCGGTGGACCAACCGGGGAAATTCCGCCGCAGCATCCGTTCCGCCAAGAGCAGTCCGGGACCGGATTTGTAGTGGATAAAAACGGATACATCATCACTAATAATCACGTCATCTCCAAAGTCGACCACATTAAGGTGAAACTCCACAACGGCGATACAGCCGAGTATCGGGCTAGAGTGATCGGCTATGATCCGGAGACCGATTTGGCAGTGATCAAGATCGATCCCCGAACTCCGCTGGTACCTGTGACTATCGGCAATTCGGACGCGGTGCAAGTGGGCGATTGGGCTGTGGCCATTGGTTCTCCCTTCGGGCTCGACGCCTCCGTGACGGCAGGTATCGTGAGCGCGCTGGGCCGCGATATCGGGGGCGCTCTGCAGCTTCAACGTTTCATACAAACCGATGCAGCCATCAATCCCGGAAACAGCGGTGGTCCACTGCTCAACATTCGCGGCGAAGTGATCGGCGTGAATACCATGATCGCCACCCAGAGCGGGGGCTATCAGGGCATTGGATTCGCGCTGCCCATCAACATGGTGGCGCGGGTTTATAACGACGTAATCCGCACGGGCCGCGTAACGCGCGGGTCCATCGGAGTGCAATGGCAAAAAGCGGATAACAAACCCGAGCTTTTCCGCGCACTCGGCTCAAAGCCGGGGGTTCTGGTGAGCGTAGTCAAGAAGGGCGGCCCCGCCGACAAAGCCGGGATCAAAGTGGAGGATATCATCACCGCCATGAACGGTTCCCCGGTGAAGGACGGTGACGACTTGGTTGCGCGCGTTGCCGATACACCTATAGGAACGCCGGTCACCCTGACTGTAGATCGCGACGGCAAGACCATGGATTTCAAGGTCACGATCATGGATCGGGCTGAGGTTTGGGCCGACGTCTTGAAGGACGATCCGCGATTTGAGGATACGCGGCCGGATCCCGAAGATCCGTCCAAGCCCGACACCGCGCAGCAGTACAAGTTCGGCATGAAGCTGCACGCCCTTACCGACGCCGAGCGCAGCGCCATGGGTCTCGAAGGTAAGGGAGGCTTAGTGATTCGCAGCGTGGACGCTGGATCATTCGCTGAAGACATCGGTCTGTTCGAGAAAGACGTCATCCTGGCGATCAATCGCAAGCCGGTGAGTACAGTGGAAGACGTGCTGAAGATCCAGAGCTCGCTCAAAGCTGGCGATGCCGTGGCTTTCCATGTCATGCGCGCCATCCCTGGCGGCCGGGGCCACGCTCCGCAGTGGAACAGCTTCTTCGTGCCTGGGACGTTGCCGCCGCAATAAAGACCGTTCCTCGGTTGATCGGTTATTCAGTTATTCGGTTCGCGCAACGGGCGTCACTTCCAATTCAGAAGGCGGGCGGTAATTCTGCGGTTGCGGAGTCGGCTTCTGCGGTTGCGATTGATTCTGAGTGTGTTGAACACAACGAAGCCGAAGAGCCCCAATAGGCCGATGACTACTGATAGATTAGCGGCCCACCAGGTCATGCCCTAGTGTGGCAGGCGCTGAAAGCTGGACATACCGGCATTTCCGCCTAGTACGACCTTGAATTATTTCCTACGCCAATGGTCCCCTGGCTTAAGCGGGGCAGATGCGGCACTTCCGGCAGGTAGCGTCCTTGGCACGTTTGGCGTGGGAGGTCTTATTGCGGTCGAGGAGGCGCTGTCCGCATAGCGTCGAACCCCTCGTCTTACCGGTATTTTCTGTGCGTGCCAGATGGGTGGGTGTTCCGGTCTTGGTTCGTAGCCACCCAGAGCTTTTCTGGTTCAGATCCGCGTGTCGGCATTATCAGATTGTGGGACCGGTGGACCTATGATGATCATCACGGGCTCGGCGAAGTGCTGCCCGGAATCCGCCCCTGTCCGAGCTCGAGTAACGCCCTTCGCACTGTTGACGTTTCGCCACCTGGAGTACATGCAGCTGGCACTAGCATTCTTCCTCCCTCTGGTAGCACATCGGTCCAGCCATACCAAAACAGCTCGCCCACGATTACATCTTTGACTGCCACTTCTGACGAATAGACGAGGTAGTTCTTCCCGATTTCATAGAAGCTGCCTCCAAGGCAATCTGTGCCGTCATCCATCCCGTAGAGGATCACATTTCTTCCGGGCACACCCTTCCAGTACTCGTTGACACGAAAAGTGATCGCGTATCGCCTTCGGCCTTTCATTTCCACGCGTTGGGATAGAAGCCTCTTCTCGAGAACGGTACCCCTGAACACTTGCGATACTTCATCCATCGCAATCCTAGCGTTGTAGGGCACCATGTGGACGCACGTGCAGGGTACAGCGGATACTGAGGCGAATAGTAGAGATGCTACGGTAACATACGGCTTTGAGAAACGGGTAATGCGCACTGCCGGTACCTGAATAGATTTTAGTATGCGAAGTCGTGCAGCGCGGAAATTGGACCGACCACCGTTTCGTCACCCGGTTTGGGAGCCGGGTGGACGGGCTACCTTGAAATGTCGGGTTCGAGGTCTATCCGGGCGTCGGATTTGCATATACGTCCGGCCCTGGCCTGTGCAATTCGTTTTCGTGAGACGAGTGCCATTGCGAGCAGCGCGAGGGCTGGCAGCGCCAAGGCGGCAGGCTCAGGCGTAGCGACGGTTTCTATCACCGAATCGGTGAAGAAGTTCACGTTCACAATCGTCGGAATAGGATTCGAGCCAGTTAACACGTACTGATCGTTCAGGGCCGCTTCGCCTGTCGGGTGTGGGGTTGTGCTGGTCACCGGGCCAAATGAAATGCTCTCTAGATCGCTCGTGACAAGATCGAAGGCATTGCCCGAAAGAGTGCTGACGGTACCGGAAACGCTCAGCAGCACTGGCGGAAATGAATTCGGGGGTTGATCGAGGAAATCAAGGGTGCTTTCTCCGGTTCCCACTAACTGGCTAATGTTGCCCTGAACGAATGCCGGCGCAATCGGATCAGCGGCGATTAGGTCAGCTAGATCAGTGGGAAGCGTCTGACTGGAGCCAAGATCGTTGAACGTCTGCAGCACGGCGCCACTGCCAGTTTGGACCGTCAAGGTTCCCCAGACAATGTCAATGTTGAAATCTAGAAGTGGATCGGCTACTGCAGGCCAGGCGGAGAACAGAATTGCCGCACCCATCGTAGATACGAACGTAAGGTTTCTCATGCAAGGGAGGCGTAGAACAGGACCAAAAACCCTCACATGTGGTGTTTAGAGACGCATTCAAATAGTACCAGGGGTTTGCCACTTTGCACTTCGAAGTTGACACCAGCCTCGCCGCAATATGCCTTCCTCTTCCCGCTCCGAAGCTTCCAGCAGGGCCGATGGCCAGGTGAACTATTCCAAAAGTTATTCTCGTTTGCTCTTCGGCTTCGCCTTCGCACGATTCATTGTGTCAACCTGAAACGGTAGCTTCGAATCCTTAATAGATTGTTCAAAGTACCATCCGGCCCAGATAATGCTTACTTAATCCCCCGCCACAATATTGTTGGTGGATCTCCCTTGATGACGGTGTCTTGGCAAAAAAGGGCTTGATGAAACAGGCAGCACGTGAGCAGCGTCAGAACCGCAGACTTCATGCTTTGATACAACATCGCACTGTGCAGCGCTTGCTAACCCCCGCTCCGAGGTTTTCAAGCGGCGGCGAGGTGTATCTCCCGCCGAAACAAATCGGGTGATGGGACTATTTTGCTTTTGGCTTCCTGCCCGGTCCTAGTTTTTGTATGTCCTTGGCACGCTCCACCAAGTCCGTGTTGCAGGTAAGCGGAAAGTATTCTGAATCAGCCGAGAGTCGATGCGCGTAGACGAGCAACTCATCTCCGGCCTTTAAAGGTAGGTAAGGGAGGAACCCGTTGCACGAATCACCCCCAAAGTTGCCAACCTCAAATGTTTCCTGCATCTGTCCCTTCCATACACGATTCACGTGAAACACGACCACCTTGAATCCCTCGCTAGAATCACGAACCCGTACAATCGTTCCTCGAAAAACAACGTCGCAATAACGCATAGCTTCCCGTGCTGGTAACACGATACAGTCACACGCAAGACCGACAGTTGCCGAAAGAAAGAGCAATGAGGCAATCCCGCGAAGCATGGTTGGTATTTTATCAGTGGTCCACACCGGCTACGACTCACGAGGTCACGGTCCGGAAGATCACAGCGTGGTTGAATGCCGGCGCGCGGGGTGACACCGATACCACCGGGCAGGTTGTGGCTGCTAAAAAGTGATCTTTTTTCGCCACACAGCAGCAGATGGGGAAGCTAAGTCCACCGGCTTTGGCAAATTGGATCTTGGCCGGATCAGGTCCTTTAACGCCGTTTGGCCGGATGATTGAGATATAATGCTCCCCATCCAAACCTTGATGGGACAGGCAGTACAACTCGCGCCACTGGTCGATCTTGGCCCACAGCCAGCCATCATTCCCGGATGGAGCCTGGCGAAACGCATCGGATTCCGATTCGTCGGTTGCTACCTCATGCTTTACAATCTGCCCATGCTGGGGCACGTGAACCTGCTGGAGGTGATCCCTGGCGTCGAGTGGCTCTCCCAGAAATACATTAGCGCCTGGCACATTATCGTGCCGTGGGTTGCGATTCATGTTTTCCATTTGAGTGGGCCGGTGACGGTTTATCCGGCTGTCAACGGGAGCGGCGATACAACTCTGGATTATGTCGAAGATCTTTGTCTCGTGGCCGCGGCGGTGCTCGCGACGCTGGTTTGGTCGCTGATTGACTTTAAACGCACGGATTATCGGCGGCTGCATTTCTATTTGCGCGTTTACGTACGCTACGCGCTGTCATTTACACTGTTCGGGTATGGCTTCGCCAAAGTGTTTCCCACACAATTTGTTTTTCCGGCGTTTAGCAGGCTGATAGAACCACTGGGCGAATTCTCACCCATGGGGCTGCTGTGGAACTTCATGGGGTATTCAACGGCCTACATCATATTTTCCGGACTGGCCGAAGTTACCGGCGCCACGCTGCTGCTTTTCCGGCGCACCGCTACGCTGGGCGCGATGGCATCGTCCGCGGTACTGCTCAACATTGTGATGCTGAACTTCTGTTACGACGTTCCTGTGAAGCTCTACTCGCTCAATCTGCTTTTGATGGCTATCTTCCTGATGCTTCCCGATATTCCCCGCTTGACGAATTTGTTGGTGCTGAATCGCCCCGCAAGCGCAGCTAATCTCGCGTCGCCGCCTTTTGAAGTGCGCTGGATCACCTCACGCTGGACAAAGATTGGCGCGATTGCGTTTAAAATGCTGTTCGTTGGCTACTTCCTCTACGGAACCGTAAAAGGAGGCTGGGAGGGCTACCAGGGATATGTCCTGAATCGTCCAAGGGCGCCTATTTATGGGCTATACGAGGTAGAAAACTTCAACCGGGCCGGACAGGATGTTGCGCCGCTCACCACCGATGCCGCGCGATGGAGACGCGTGAGCATTCAATCTCCTTCGGCTTTGACGGTCCGGCTGATGGACGACTCCGCACATATTTATTCCACCGAATACAATGAGGCGAAAAGCAGCGTAACCATCTCAGGCGATCCGGACAAGAGCAAGAAGAATGTTTTCACCTACTCGCGCCCGGACCCCGATCACGTGATCCTGCAGGGTACGCTGATAGCCGATCCACTTATAGTGAAACTGAAGCGGATCGATCCATCGAAGTTCTTACTAGTGAATCGTGGATTTCACTGGATCAACGAACGCCCATTCAACCGGTAGCAGTGGGGCAGGGCCATGCCCTGCCGGTGTCCTTCGCAGTAGGCCCCGGCTCCTCGGCAGTGCGCCAGCGGGATCAAAAGACGGGTGGCAGGGCATGGCCCTGCCCCACGAGAAGGCCCAGTCCCTGAGGTGGGAAAACCAAGTTGCATTGGGATGGCATCCTGCGCGTGGTTGTTAACTGTGCATTTGCCAACACCGTGTGATACCTTAGAATCTGCAAACCAGGGTGCATCCCGTCCGCGGGAAGGGACGATCCCACCTGGCTCGTTAGGTTGTACCGTACATCAACCTCACTTCTGCCCGTCATAGCGGACACCGGGCGACTAAAGAAGGAGGACTGATGTCCCGTCAATTACCCGAAAAACCAAACCTCGAACATCTTAGAGAACAGGCCAAAGAACTGCTTCGCAGTGTCCACCAGGGCGACGCTGCAGCGCTTGATCTTTTCCATTCTCTCGTTTCATTTTCAGCGCCCGCGAGTTTGAAACTCGCCGATGCGCAATATGCAATCGCCCGCGATTACGGATTTCAAAGCTGGCCGAAGCTGAAGGAACACGTGGACTCCGTGGCGCGCGTGCTGCAGCCGGCGGAGATGCTGACCGCGGCGATCCGCGCCCAGGACGCGGAGAAAGCCGCCAGGTTACTCGAAAGCCATCCCGAGTTGAGAGCGCAAATCAACCAGCCGTTAGCCAATTACGGCGCTGGCATGCAAGCGCTGCTTGGGGCCGTGCAGTACAGCGACCGCAATATCATCGATGTCCTGCTCCACGCCGGCGCCGATATCAATGCTCGAAGCCACTGGTGGGCCGGAGGCATTGGCGTGCTGGACGAATGTTCGCCTGACATGGCGCCGTTTCTGATGGAGCGTGGCGCGGCGCTGGATGCGCATTCGGCCGCACGTCTAGGCATGCTAGAGAAGCTACACGAATTTGTAGCTGCAGATCCCGGAGTGGTCGGCGTTCGTGGCGCGCATGGCCAGACGCCTCTGCACTTCGCTTCCACTGTGGAGATCGCGCAGTACTTGCTAGAACACCGCGCTGACATTGATGCGCGTGACACCGAGCACGAATCCACACCGGCGCAGCACATGCTGCGTGTGGTGCAAGCGCGGTACTATCCTCGCGACCGCCAAGACATCGCTCGTCACTTGGTCGCTCGCGGTTGCCAGACGGACATCCTGATGGCAGCCGCTCTGGGCGACCTGCCGCTGGTCCGCCGACTCCTTGAGACTGATCCGGCGTGCATCCGACTGCGGGTTTCCGAGGCGTTTTTCCCAAAGCAGGATCCCCGCAGCGCTGGCACGGTCTACATTCCCATTTTTGGGCCAAACAGAACACCGCACTTGGTGGCGCGCGACTTCGGCCACGAAGATATTTTCCAATTCCTGATGGTGCATAGCCCGGAGGATGTGAAACTGTCGCAGGCATTTGAGCTGGGCGACGAGGCTATCTTCGCCGCATTGCTGGCCAAACGTCCGAATCTGATCGAGACGCTCTCCGATGATGAACGCCGCCAGCTTCCTGATGCCGCGCAGAACAACAACGCCGACGCAGTTCGTCTAATGCTGAAGGCCGGTTGGCCGGTGGACGCAAGAGGCGAATACGGCTTGACCGCGCTGCAGTGGGCCGCGTGGCACGGGAACGCGGAAATGGTGCGAGAAGTTCTGCGGTATGGCCCGGATGTCGAGCTGAAGGATGGCGAGCATAAAATACCGGCGCTCGGGTCAGCGCTCCACGGATCGGAAAATAGCTGGCATCGGGATACTGGCGACTACGCGGCGACAGTGGAAGCGCTGATCGACGCGGGCGCCAAGCCGCCGAAACTCACTGACGATCTGGAAGCCAGCGAAGCGGTTCGGGAAGTGCTCAGGCGATATGAAGAACGCCTGAACTAGCTTCGCCATTCGCCGACGCCGCGCCGACGTTCGCCGAAATTTGATCGATCCTGCCGGCGCTCCGAGTACATGCTGGTGTCAGAGGATTTTTTGATCATGTCGAAGCTGTCGGCAATTGCCGGCATTGGGCTGGTTTTGGGTGTGTCCATGGGCCAGCCCATTCAAAAGAACGCGCAGGTGAAAGCAGCTGCTCCACTTGGCATCGCGTGGGGATTTCTGTACGGCTACTCCGGCACAAAAGCGGAAACGTTTATGCCGCTGGTGCGTGGCATGGGTGGCGGATTCACCAAGGTGTACCTTTTCTGGAATCAGATCGAGCCCCAAAAGGGTCACTTCCAGTGGGAGGCATTGGACGCTTTCACCAATCAATTGCATTCGCCGGAGGAGGGATTGGTTTCGCTGTTCTCAACATCCACCTGGGCGGTGGAAAAACCGGGCACGATGCTCCCTCCGTCGCCCGCGAAGAATCCCGACGATTATTACCGCTTCGTGCATGCCGTGGTCGCGCATGCGAAAGGCCGCGTCCGCTATTGGCAAAACGATTCCGAACCGAATAGTCCGATTTATTGGGCCGGCACGAATCTAGAGTTCATCGCCGAGCTGAAGTTATTTCACAAAGCCGTGGAAGATGCGGACCCCTCCGCCTTGGTGGTCGCCGGAGGCTACGATGGCTTGTTCAATCCGCCAGGTACGCATCCGATACCCGGCCAGGAAAAAGGCCTCGAGTTTTTCGATAATGTCATGCGGGACGCCGCCGACGCATTCGACGTTTTCGATCTGCGCCTCTATGCCGATCCATATACCATTCCGTGGCGGGTCGACTACATCCGTGGCCGCATGAAATCGTTCGGGTACGAGAAGCCGATCATCGCGACGGAGTACGGCGGCCCTGGTTTCTATGAGTTCCTGCCGAACCTCAAGTACGCATCCTTGGTTATGCAATGGCTGCAGGCCATAGCGGCAGGCCATGCCAATGGGAACCCTGCAGCGGAAGATGCGGGACAAGGCGGAGTCGCCGAGCTCTATCGCAACATGGATCAACTGCCCCCTCAGACGCAGATGTTCATGCAGGGCTGCTCGCCTGAATTACAAGCCAAGTTTGAGCGGATACAGGCGCGCGACCTGGTGATGCGGAACGTGCTGGCGTTATCAGCGGGTGTCCAGAAGACGCTGTATTGGTCATTGCACGTCGACACGCCGAACCGCGATGACGTGATGAACTTGATGTACGGTAAGACAGCAGTAATGGGCTATGAGAACGGCGAACTGAAGAAGCGCTATCCCATCGCCGATGTGTATCAGCGAATGGCGAAGGCGCTAGGGGGCGTCGAGACTGTAACTCGACATGATGTTCCGAGCCGGCCAGCCATTTTCCTGTTCGAGGTTCAGCGGCATGGGCGTGCTCCGCTTTATGTTGTCTGGGAGAAACGCGATGTATTCTCGGGCGAAAACAATCCCGCTACGCCGTTCGATTTCGAGTGGACCTCGCACAGCGCGGCCGCGACAGATGCTACGGGACAGAACATCGCGGTGAAAGTGGCGAACAGGCGGCTCGCGCTGGATGTGTCCGTGACACCTGTATTCATCGAGTAGGGGTTGCCGACCTGCGCCACAATGGTGGTGTCAGGCGCCGCATGCTCCACCGCATCGCACAATTCATCACGCATCACCAAATGCTCCAGCGTTCGAGCCGCGTGGGTGTTGCTGTCTCAGGCGGCGCCGATTCGGTGTTCTTACTAAATGCCCTGCGCGAATTGGCCCCGCAGTGGGATCTCCAACTGAGCGTGATCCATATCGAGCACGGAATGCGCGGAGCGGCGTCGATCAAAGACGCCGATTTTGTCAAAGACCTGGCCCACCGCTTCGCGCTCCCATTTCATTTGCACAGCGCGAACGTACCGGCCATCCGTGACAATCAGGAGCAAGCCGCGCGGCGCGTTCGTCACTCGTTCTTTGACGAACTAATCACCAGCGGTGTAGTAAATCGCGTCGCCACCGGCCACACTCGCAGCGATCAAGCCGAAACAGTGCTCTATCGAATCCTGCGCGGCGCCGGGTTAGCCGGACTCGCGGGCATTCTCCCGGTGACGAACGAAGGCTTGGTACGGCCGTTGCTCGAACTCGACCGCCCGGAAATCGAAGCCTGGCTTCGCGAGCGAAACATCCCATGGCGCGAGGACGTGTCCAATGAGAATCGCGTTTACGCCCGCAACCGCCTGCGCCACGAAATCCTCCCAAGGTTGCGCGAACTTTTCAACCCAAATCTAGACGAAACCCTATCCAACATGGCAACCGTGGCCCGAGACGAAGAACTCTACTGGGAATCCACATTGCCGCGCCACCAGCCCCCAGTCCCCAG
The DNA here is from genome assembly GCA_036008345.1 of Bryobacteraceae bacterium. Taxonomy (GTDB): domain Bacteria; phylum Acidobacteriota; class Terriglobia; order Bryobacterales; family Bryobacteraceae; genus Palsa-89. Next base: position 36,288 of record DASYNU010000261.1, on the reverse strand, counting down.
CCCCCAGACCCTAGAAGCCCCCCAGCTAGCGTCAGCGCCCCCAGCAGTAGCCCGCAGGCTAATCCGCGGAGCGATCCAGGCAGCCAAGGGCGACCTGCGCCAAATCGACTACCCGCACGTGGAGCGCATCCTCGAAATGGCCCGATCCGAAGATGGGCACGACCGCGTTCAATTGCCCGGCGTGGAGGTGGTTCGTTCCTTCGAGTGGCTGCGGTTCGCCGCGAACGGCTCGGTTGAGGGGCCCGATTTCGAGTTTGCCATCCACCCGCCGGGATCGGTGGAACTCCCAGGGGATCGAGGCCGTATTACATTGCAAGTGATAGAGAAAGCAGGGATCGCGCAGCCTTGTGTTACAGTAGTGAATGAACTGGACTGGCAGCGCTTCATTCCGAGAGATGGCGCACTCCCCAGCCTGGAGCTGCGTAACTGGAGACCTGGTGACCAGTATAGACCGGCAGGACAATCCAAACATCAAAAACTCAAGTTTTTGTTCCAGGAGGCCCGTATCCCCTTGTGGGAACGCGGGGACTGGCCGATTATCACTTATAATGGGACCATTGTATGGACCCTACGGTTCGGAGCGGCCGCTGAATTCGCAGCCGGACCGGCTACGCGAGTCGTCCTTCGGGTGGAAGTTTCCTCGGAAAACGGCAATCGGCCAGGCAGGTTGTTACGTCCAACAGAGTAGTGCGGTTTCCGACGGAACCGTGTAGGGAGAAGGAATGAACAATTCAAATATCAAGACCGCCATCTTCTGGGTGGTGATCATTATGGTGGTGGTGCTGTTCTGGACCGTGGTCCACAACAACAAGTCGCAGCAGCAGGCCCAACTCTCCTACACTTCGCTATTGAACGACGTGAAGGCCGGCAAGATCAAGACCGTCACTATTACGGGTACCGAACTCCAGGGAACCTACAAAGACGATAACCAGCAGCTCAAGTCGAACATCCCAGCCAATCACCAGAATCTGGACGAGATCATGTACGACAAGGGTGTGGACATCCACTACAAGCCGGAGAGCGGTAGCGGCTGGGTCTCCATACTGATCAACGCCATTCCGTTTGTGTTGTTACTGGCTTTCTGGATATTCATGATGCGGCAGATGCAGAGCGGTGGCAACAAGGCGCTCAGTTTTGGCAAGAGCCGCGCCCGTCTGCACTCCTCTCAACAGAAGAAGGTCACTTTCAAGGACGTGGCCGGGGTAGAGGAAGCCAAGGAAGAGCTGCAAGAGATTATCGAATTCCTGAGGGAACCCCAGAAATTTCAGAAGCTGGGCGGCAGGATTCCTAAGGGCGTGCTGTTGATTGGACCTCCCGGAACCGGCAAAACTCTACTGGCACGCGCCATCGCCGGTGAGGCGAACGTTCCCTTCTTTTCCATCTCCGGTTCGGACTTCGTCGAGATGTTCGTGGGGGTGGGTGCAAGCCGCGTGCGCGACCTGTTCGAGCAAGGCAAGAAGAACGCGCCCTGCATCATCTTCATCGATGAAATCGACGCCGTGGGCCGTCATCGTGGCGCGGGCCTGGGCGGTGGTCATGATGAGCGCGAGCAGACTCTGAACCAGTTATTGGTGGAAATGGATGGTTTCGAATCCAATGAAGGCGTGATTCTGGTGGCCGCCACCAACCGCCCCGACGTGCTGGATCCGGCGTTGCTGCGGCCGGGCCGTTTTGACCGCCGCGTAGTTGTGGGCCGTCCCGACGTCAAGGGCCGCGAGATGATCCTGCGGGTTCATACCAAGAAAGTTCCCCTCTCCGACGATGTCGAGTTATCCGTGGTGGCGCGCGGGACGCCGGGTTTTGCCGGAGCCGACCTTGCGAATCTGGTGAACGAAGCCGCGCTGGTGGCTGCCCGCCAGAATCGCAAAGTGGTTACCCAGTTCGATTTCGAGCTGGCCAAGGATAAAGTGATCATGGGCGTGGAGCGAAAATCGCTCATTATCAGCGAAGAGGAAAAACGCAACACCGCCTATCACGAAGCCGGTCACGCCTTGGTTGCGGCTCTTATTCCGGAAGCCGATCCGCTGCACAAGGTCACCATCATCCCGCGCGGCATGGCGCTGGGCGTTACCATGCAGCTTCCCATCGACGACAAGCACTCCTATAACAAGGAATATCTGGAGGCGCAGCTTGCCATCCTGATGGCTGGCCGCATCGCCGAAGAAAAGTTCATGCACCATATCACCACCGGCGCAGGCAACGACATCGAGCGGGCCACCGAAATGGCGCGCAAGATGGTGTGCGAGTGGGGCATGAGCGAGCTTGGCCCCATGAGCTATGGCAAGAAGGAAGAGCAGATCTTCCTGGGCCGTGAAATTGCCCAGCATCGCGATTACAGCGAGGCTACTGCTATCGAGATCGACAAGCAGGTGCGCAAGCTGGTGGACGCCGGCTATGACCGTGCGCAGGGCATCATTGTCGAAAAAGGCGAGGCGCTGGCGCGGATCGCGGAAGCTTTACTGGAACGCGAAATTCTGGATGGCGCCGAGGTCAAATTGCTCATTGAGGGCGGGACGCTGACTGCTTACTCCAAGTCCAAACCACCGGATGGCGGCGGAGACAAGCAGCAGGTAATTCGGCCCGAAGGCGGCAAGCCCGTTACAGGATTGCTCGGCGGTGAGCGGCCCCAGCCTGCTTGAGGCCGTTTCCAGTCTACCTATTCGATGTCGATGGCACGCTGGTTGATTCCGCCGCCGACATTTGCGCGGCCATACAGCTTGTCCTTTCCACCACGCGCCAGAACAACGTCACTGACGAGTTCCTGCGCTTCTACATCGGGCGCCATCTACTGGATCTCTTCCAGGATCTGCTGCCGGAGTTGACTCGCGAACAGATAGATCTGATGATCGCCGACTATCGGCGCATCTATTTGGCTCGCCATCACTCATCGACGCGAGCCTATCCCGGCGTGGCTGCGGTGCTGGCGGCTCTGCCCGGCCGGAAGTCCACAGCCACTACCAAAGGCACCCCCACTACGCGATCCGTGCTTGAAATGTTCGGGTTGCTTCCCTACTTCGATCACGTCCAGGGCACCGACGGATTTCCAGCCAAGCCCGAACCGGATGTGATCTTCGCGTCGCTAAAGGCGCTAGGAGCCAAGGCTGAGGATTGTTTGCTAGTGGGCGATTCGCCGGCGGATATGGAAGCCGGCCGCCGCGCCGGTGTGAAGACCTGCGCCGTGCTGTGGGGCTACGGCAAGCGCGAGGATATGGCGCAGTGGGAGCCGAATTACTGGATTGAGCATCCGGGCGAATTGGCCGCGAATGAACGCGAATGAACGCAAATAAAACGAAATCTTATTCGCGTTCATTTGCGTTTATTCGCGGCCAAATAGGATTGCTAACTCATCCAAGTTCAGCCGGCCCGTGTAGATGGCCATGCCCAACGCCGCATGGATTCCCAACCTCTGCAATTCGCGAATCTCCTCTAGCGTCGTAATGCCGCCAGCCGCGGTCAGCTCATGCTTTGTAGCCGCGCGCAGCCGCCGGAACCAATCCAGATCGGTGCCCTGCATAAGACCTTCTTTGTCCACGTAGGTGCACAAGAATCCAGAGCAGTACGGCTCCAATTGCTGGATCACTTCTTCGGCCATGAATTCAGTGGCCTCTTGCCAGCCTTTCACCACTACTTTTCCACCTTTGGAATCGAGCGCAACGATCAGACGCTCTGGTCCGACAGCAGCGGCGATCTCTTCGAGCAAGTCGCGCTGGAACGCGGCTGTCCCCACGATCACGCGATGCGCGCCTTGCTCAACCAACATGCGTGCGCGCTCGGGAGAACGAACGCCGCCGCCCACGCGCGCTGTCGCTCGCGAAGCAATCAACTCGACAAGATCATCGTTCGATCCCTTGCTCATCGCGGCATCCAGATCGATGACCTGGATCTCGGGAAATGCCGCGAATCGCTCAAGCATTTCAAGGGGCGTGCCGCCTTCCAGGGCCATCTCGCGGCCCTGCACAAGCTGGACCACCTTGCCGCCCATCAGGTCAATGCATGGAATGATCACAGCGGCGGCCTTACCGGAACGCCGGATTCTTCAAGAAACTTCTTGAGGTCACCGACAGTGTAGGTTCCATAGTGGAATATGGACGCGGCCAATGCGGCGTCGGCTTCGCCCTCCGTCAAAACGCGTGCGAAATCCTCGGGCTTCCCTGCCCCGCCGGATGCAATCACCGGGATGTGCGTGGCGCGTGACACGGTTCGTGTCAACTCGCAATCGAATCCGGTTTGCACGCCGTCCGTATCCATCGAGGTCAGCAGGATCTCGCCTGCCCCGCGCGCTTCGCCTTCGCTAGCCCACTGAATGGCGTCGATGCCTTCATCGTCACGGCCGCCGCGGGTGAAGACATTCCAGCTGCCTGCAGGATTTCGCCGCGCGTCGATCGCCAGTACCACGGCTTGAGCGCCGAACTCTTCGCTTAATTCGGTGATCAGCTCCGGCCTTCGGACGGCCGCTGTATTAGTGCTGACCTTGTCGGCGCCAGACATCAGTATTTTCCGCGCGTCTGCGACCGACCGTATGCCGCCGCCGACAGTCAACGGAATGAAAACCCGTCGGGCAGTTCGCGCCACCAGATCGGCCATGATGTCGCGAGCATCGCTTGAAGCCGTAATGTCCAGGAACACCAACTCATCGGCGCCCTGCGTGTTGTAGCGCTCGGCTAATTCCACGGGATCGCCCGCATCGCGTAGTCCCACGAAGTGGACGCCCTTAACCACGCGGCCTCCCGTTACATCCAGACAGGGAATGATGCGCTTCGCCAGCATCGTTTACAGCTCGATGAAGTTCCGCACAATCCGGAGTCCCAGCGGCCCCGATTTCTCAGGATGAAACTGGACGCCGAAAATGTTCCCGGATTCGAGCACAGCCGTATAATCCAGCCCGTAGTTGCATGTCGCCGCAGTCGCGTCATTCAGAGGAGCATAGTAGCTGTGAGCAAAGTATAGATAAGGATTCGCGTCGCGTACCAACTTCGAGCCCGGTCGCGGAGCAATCTGATTCCAGCCCATGTGAGGGACACGCGCCGTGGCCGGAAAACGGTGAATCACCCCTTCGAACAATCCGAGGCCGCGCTCCTCGGGGGCTTCTTCGCTCGATTGGAACAGCGCTTGCAAGCCGAGACAAATTCCAAGAAACGGTACCCCGGCCCGGATGCGATCGAGCAATGCTTCGCGAACCCGCATGGCATCAAAGGCGCGCATCATCTGGCCGAAATGACCCACGCCCGGCAGAATGATTTTCGTGGCATGCTCAAGCCCGGCAGCATCGCGAACCAATTCATATTCAGCGCCGATCTCGGCGAGTGTGTTTTGGACCGATCGCAGATTACCAGCGCCGTAATCGAGAATCGTAATCACAGCAGCCCCTTGGTCGACGGGAGCTGATCCTTCAGCCGCTCATCGCGCGAGCAGGCGTAGCGCAAGGCACGCGCGAAACATTTGAAAATCGCTTCGATCTTGTGATGGCTGGATCGCCCGTACAAGACCTTCGCGTGCAGGTTCGCGCCCGCGTGGTTGACAAAACCGCCGAAGAAATCCTCCACCAGTTCGGCCTGAAGATCGCCCACCAGCCGGACTTTCACTTTGTCGTCGTAGACCAGCGCCGGACGGCCGCCTAGATCCAGCGCAACCACCGCGAGCGTTTCATCCATGGTCATCACAAAATACCCCGCACGATTGATGCCCTTGCGGTTGCCCAGCGCCTTCCAGACCAGCTGCCCAAGCACGATGCCTACATCCTCTACCGTGTGATGCTGATCCACATCCAGGTCGCCCTTCGCCTTCAATTTCAAATCAAAACCGCCGTGTTTGGCAAACAGCTCCAGCATATGATCGAAGAAACGAATGCCCGTAGAAATTGCGTATTTTCCTTGGCCGTCCAGCTTCAAAGATCCATGGATCTGCGTTTCCTTGGTGTCGCGCGCGACTCTAGCCGATCTCATTGATATCTCCGAGCACCTGAATAGCGCCCTCCAGGTGGAACAACTCCAGAAGCTGCTCCCGGCGCGGACTGGACGGCGAAGCGATCCCAATGAAAGGCACATTCGCGGCCCGGGCGCAGCGCGCATCGTCCACTGTATCACCCACGTATAACAGCTTCTGATTAGGACGGAGGCCCGCGATCTTCCAGAGCCCGTCAGGAGCGGGCTTTTCGTGCACTACGTCATCGGCCGTTACGATCAGGAACCGTTCCAGCAGCCCTTCCCGATTTAAAGTGATCTCGACTTCCTGCCGCGTACGGCCCGTGAAGATGGCAAGCTCGAATTTCCCCGCCAACCGATCCAGCAAGCCATTGCGCGGCAGCCAGCGTTCCCGATGAATCATTCCCTCATCCAAAAAAAGGTGATTGAAGTACTTCACCACATCGCCGTAAGAAACTGTGACGCCCAAATCTCCGCAGATCTTCTGCGAGAGCGCCCAGTCATTATTCCAACCGCCCTGGTTTTTGTAATCCTGAATCAGCTCGCGCGAGATAGTTTGACCCGTGAAATGTGCCACTGTGAGGACCACGGTTTCGCGGTAGGAATCAGTAACATCCACTAGCACGCCATCCATATCGAACACCAGAACCTGCGACGTGCTCACCAAATCTCCTCCAGCTCCGTAAGGAATCGCCGGATCTGCTCGCGTGTTCCCAGCGTCACGCGCACACATCCCGCAATTTCATAGCTTCGATCGCGCACCAGCACGCCGCGGCGGCGCAGTTCATCGCGGATCTCGATCGCGCGGCTCCCGGCCTCGAATAGAACGAAGTTTGCCTGACTCTCGTAGTAAGGGATTCCGAGTTTTTCCAGGCCTACGTACAGCAATTCTCGCGCCGCCAGCACTTCCATCACATATCTCTGGATGTACGTTTGATCTGCGATGGCCGCGCGGGCGGCTAACGTCGCAATCATATTCACGCTGTACGGCGACTGCGCCTTGCGCAAAAACTCCACGTTACCGGATTGCGAGAACAGGCAGCCCAGGCGCATCGCCGCCATGCCATACACCTTCGAAAATGTCCGGCTCACAAACAGATTCGGATAGTCGTTCAACAGCGGCAGCGCGGTGACCCCGCAGAATTCATAGTAGGCCTCATCCATCAGAACCGCCGCTCCGCTGGCCTTTTCGAGGATTCTTTCGATCCCGGCGCGCGACGTTCCCGTGCCCGTCGGGTTATTCGGATTGGCGATCAGAATGGCGCGCGTAGTGGGGCGAATGGCATCCAAAAGCTCTTCCAGTGGGAAAGCCAGCTTCGCCGTACGATACGGAATCTCCCGGATGCCGGCGCCCGCAACCTCGGCATAAAAACGATACATGGCGTAGGAGGGCGCGAGCAGCAGAACCTCGTCGCCGGCGTCTACATAGGTGTTGATCAACACCTGAATGGCTTCGTCGGTTCCATTCGTAAGCGTGAAGTCGTCCGTCTCGACATTGAAGAAGGCTGCCAGCTCCTGCTTCACCGCGTCATATTCCGGATAAATGGCGAGGCTGGATTCACTCAAGCGCTCGCGAAGATACTCAATCACTTTGGGTGACGCGCCCACAGTATTCTCGTTGAAATCGAGGCGCAATTTGTCGCCGCGCCCTCCCGTAGGCGGATTGTACGGCGCCATCTTCAATACAGCTTCGCGCGGCTGCAACACGCCCGGCGGCAGGTCGATTCTTTTACTCGCCAAGCCGGACCTCCACCGAGCGCGCATGCGCTTCCAGGCCCTCGGCGCGGGCGAGAGTAGTGATGGCCGGCGCCAATCTCTGCAAAGCTGCCAGAGTGAGTTGCTGTACCGAGATCACCTTGACAAAGTCGGCCGAAGAGAGGCCACCGCGAATGCGCGCTGCTCCGGAGGTCGGCAAAACATGATTCGGACCGGTAGCGTAATCGCCCGCAGCCTCCGGACTGCTTGGCCCCACGAAGATGCTACCCGCGTGTTGAATTTTCGGCAACAGGCTTTCGTCGTAGATGACCAAATGCTCCGGCGCGAGGCGATTCGATGCTTCCACCGCCGCATCAATGGATGGGCAAAGAATCACGGCGCTGTTATTCCGAATAGCCTCGCATGCGATCGGCGCCGTGACCAAGGTTTGTAACTGCCGCTCCACTTCAAGCACCACCTCTTCCGCCAGCTTTTTCGACGTAGTCAGTAAAATGGACGAGGCTTCCGTGTCATGCTCTGCTTGCGCCAGCATGTCCGCGGCGACATGACGCGGATTGGCATCCTCGGCAATAATCACGATCTCAGTTGGTCCAGCGATAAAATCAATGCCAACCTCGCCCGCCAGCAGCTTCTTAGCAGCGGCGACATAAATGTTTCCAGGGCCAACGATGCGGTCCACTTTGGGGACCGTCGCCGTTCCGAACGCCAGCGCGGCTACTCCGTGTGCTCCGCCGATGCGGAAAACAGTCGGGATGCCAAGGAATCTAGCTGCGGCAAGAATTTCCGCGCTGGGGTGAGGCGATGTTACGCAGATCGTTCTGACGCCTGCTACTTGCGCGGGAATCACGGTCATCAACAAAGTGGACGGCAGCGGATAGCGCCCGGCTGGGATGTAAGCGCCCATCGATTCCAGCGGTCTTACGATATGGCCCAACCGGCGGCCGTCTGGAAACTCAACCCAACTCTCCTTTGGAAGCTGAAGCTCTGCGTATTCCCGAATATTCTTCGCGGCGGTTTCGAGTGCCGACATGAATTCATTCGAGACGCGGGCGTCCGCTGTTGAAACCTTCAGATCATGGCCGGAAAAGCCATCGAACTTGCGTGCGAATTCCAGCACAGCCTCGTCGCCCCGCTCCTGCACAGCGTCGAGGATAGGCTGAACGGTTTGTTCAGCTTCCGCCAGCCGCACAGCTTTGCGCTGGACGAAACTCCGAGCTTGATCCAGATTGACGATTCGCAGCATAGATCACATCACGATCTTATTTAGCGGATACTCTACGATTCCCTGCCCCCCGGCTTCCTTGAGGCGTGGGATGATGTTGCGTACCGTGATCTCATCCAGAATGGTGTGCACCGCAACCCATTCCGGATCGCTGAGATTGGATATCGTCGGATTCTTTAAGGCCGGAAGAATGTTGAGGACAGCGGCGAGACATTCCTTCCTGACATTTAAGATCAGCCCCACGCGTCCCAGCGCGTTGATAGCGCCTTCCAGCAGCAAACGGATATCTTCAATCTTGCGCCTCTTCAAAGCATCACGCCAGGAATCCACATTGGCGATTAATTGCGTATTCGATTCCAGGACGGTTTCAATGATCCGCAGTTTATTGGCGCGCAGGGACGATCCGGTTTCGGTAACTTCCACGATGGCGTCGGCCAATACAGGCGGTTTCACCTCAGTCGCGCCCCAACTGAATTCCACTTTTGCCGTCACGCCATTGGCCTTAAGATAGCGTTTGGTGGTGGCTACCAACTCAGTAGCGATGATTTTGCCTTCCAGATCCTTCACGCTCTGAAACGGCGATGCTTCGGGAACGGCCAGCACCCAGCGCACTTTGCCGAAGCTCTGCTTGGCGTAGATCAGATCCGCCACAGCTTCAACCTTCGCTTCGCTCTCTTCCACCCAATCGCGGCCTGTGAGCCCGGCATCCAGCACGCCGTCCTCAATGTAGCGGGCCATTTCCTGAGCGCGGATCATCATGCACTCGATCTCAGGATCGTCGATGGAGGGAAAATACGACCGCGAACTCGTAGTTATGCTGAAACCGGCTCGGCGAAACAAATCGATGGTCGCGTTTTCGAGGCTCCCCTTGGGAATGCCGAGCTTGAGCGTCACGACGTGCTCCCGTACACCGCGGCTGGATCGTAGGCCCGTGCTTCCGATTCCATCCATTTTCCGTGGTCGAGACGGCGATAGAAACAGCTCTGGTAGCCTTCGTGACACACTCCAGGGCCAAGCGCTTCGGCTTTGATCAGCAGCGCGTCTCTGTCACAATCCGTCGCGATCTCCTTAACAACCAAACGATGGCCGGAAGTCTCACCCTTGAGCCATAGCTTGTTGCGCGACCGGCTGAAGAAAGTTACAAAGCCGCTGGCTACGGTTCTGCGGAATGCTTCTTCGTTCATGAAGCCGACCATGAGTACGCGGTTGGTCTGGTGGTCTTGAATGACGGCAGTGACCAGGCCGTTTTGCTTGCTGAAATTCAGTTCCATTGTCGATACCAACAAAAAAGCCCGCCTGAACATCGGCGGGTGAGTCATTCGTTTTCAGAAATTGATCAGAATGCCGCCGATCGCCCCGCGATCCGATGATGATGGTGGTGATGAGCGGCCATGAAGCTCTACTGTAGCACGTTTATTCGCTGGAGGCTGCGCAAACCGGTGCCCTTACGGTGGCGGCTCAGCTTCGTAACCGAACCGCGAGCGTAAGCGACCGGTGCTTTATGATCTGTCTACCCAGCGTCACTGCGGAAATAAATTACCCTGATTGAGCAGCCATGCCGGATCCAGACGGCGCTTGACTGCCTTCATGGATTCGATCTGGTCCTGCGTGTACTGCAGCTCCAACAAATGCGCTTTGCGCTTGCCCAATCCATGTTCGGCGGAGACTGTGCCGCCCAGTTCGACAGCGTGGCGGGCGAAATCCAGAAGCAGCCGTTGGCCCGATTGAAATTCCACGTCCGAATTCGGCAGAACATTGACATGCAGATGCGCGTCGCCGATATGGCCGAAGAGCACGTAGTCGATGCCTGACTCGCGGAGCCGGGCGTGATAGTAGTTCAGCATTTCCCGGTTGCGGGCTAGCGGCACGGCGAAATCCGTATTCAATTTCAGAAAACCGCGGCGGCGCATGGTGTCATTCACCAGCTCCGGCAGCGCGTGGCGAAAGCGGCGGAAGCGCTCGCGATCCTGGTCGCTTGCAGCAAACCAACTATCTTCCGGCGCGTGATCGGCCCAGAAATCGATATCGCCGTTTTCCTGTTCGATCAGCAGCGCTGCGCCTGCGTGTTCCGGTGTTTCGGAGAACCGCTGCCGGAGAAACGCGAGCGAGTTGCGATCGAAGTATTCGAGCATGCGCAGGCCATCGAGGCCGCGCCATTGTTCCACGGCGTCGAGCGCCGCTTCATCATTCGGCAGAAATACTACACCCGCCAGAACGTCGGCGGGTTTCGGAAACAGCCGCAACTCGGCTTCGATAACGATGCCAAGCGTCCCTTCGCTCCCGGCGAACAGGTCGATCCAATCCATGCCTGGTCTCAGCAGATAGCCGGCGGTATTCTTGGTGGTGTTGGAGAGCGGTATTTCGGGGACATCGAAATCCACTTTGTCACCGCGTTTGACGTGAAGAACGCGGCGATCCATCAAAACGGCGCGCAGGCCAAGAATATGTTTGCGAGTGCTGCCATACCGAAAACTGCGGGAGCCGCTGGCGTCGGTCGCGATGTTTCCGCCTATGCTGGCAAAGTTTTCGGTTGGGTCGGGAGCGTAGAACTGGTTCGATCTCCCGGCGGCGGCCTGCAGTGCTTCGAGCGAAACTCCCGCCCCGGCCGTCGCGTGGCCTTGGTGAATTTCTACGCGCTGGAATTTCTCCATCGAGATTACCCAGCCGCTCTGCGCCACCCGTCCGCCGGTAACGCCTGTGCCGGCACCGGATATGGTCACTGGCACTTTGCTGGCAGAGGCATTGGATAAAATATCCAGCAACTCTGTTTCGCTGGCTGGGGCGAAAACCTTTTCGCATCGGCCTTTGAATCCGGAGGCATCGATCAAATAAGAGTCCATCTGGAGTTACTAGGGTGCTGATTCCGAACCGCGACCGGGAGGGAGCGCTACCACGATCGCTGCAACGCTCCCTTCCTGTCGCGGCTCAGACTTCCAGGATTACCGGCATGATCAAGGGGCGCCGTTGGGTTTGTTTGTTCAAAAAGCGCTTCAAATCCGCTCGGATTTTTTCCTGCATCACGCCCCAATCGGTGCGTTCCTCCTGGCTTGAGGATTCCACTGTTCGCGCTACCACTTTTCGGGCTTCCTGCAGCAGATCGGAACCGTCCTCCAGCGACATGAATCCGCGGCTGACGATCTCCGGCAGCGTTTCGCTTTTACCGGAGTGCTTGTTGATGGCGATAATCGGCAAAACGAAGCCATCTTCGGAAAGATGCCGTCTATCGCGAATCACAATGTCCTCCACCACTTCGTCGATGGTCCCCGAATCGATGCATACGCGGCCCACTTGCACCTTCTCGCCTCGGCGCGCACCTTGCTTATCGATTTCCAGAGTCTCGCCGGTCTCCAGCACGAACGAATTTTCCAGGCCCAAGCCGCGCAAATGTCCCGCGAGCGACGCGTGCCGGGCCATCTGCCGGTATTCGCCGTGGATCGGAAGGAAATAGCGCGGCCGCACCAGGTTCAACACCAGCTTTAGTTCTTCCACGCTGCCGTGTCCGGACACATGCACTGGCGGATTCATGGAACCGTAAATCACATCCGCTCCGCGCTTGGCGAAATGGTTGATCATCCGGTAAATTCCCTTCTCGTTGCCAGGAATAATACGCGCGCTCAGTGCCACCGTATCGCCCGGCTGCACCGAGAGGTTCTTGTGATTGTCCACAGCAATTCGGGAAAGCGCGGACATCGGTTCGCCTTGCGTTCCGGAAGCGACCACGCAAACCTTGCTCGGCTCAGTCTGCATGATATCCTGCGGCCGCAGCAGGATTCCGTCGGGAACCTGCAGCAATCCCAAAGTGTGCGCGATCTCCGTGACGTTGAGCATACTGCGGCCCAAGAACGCGACCTTTCTGCCATATTCCGCCGAAACATCCAAAATCTGCTGCAGCCGGTGAATGGACGAGCTGAAGCAGGAAATTACCAGACGCTGCTCGGCACGATAGAAAATGTCTTCCAGACGCGGCCGCACCGCGCGTTCGCTTTCCGTATAGCCGGGGCGGTCGACGTTAGTCGAATCCGACATCAGCAGCAGTACGCCACGCTTGCCGTATTCGGCTAGCGTGTGCAGATCGAACAGTTCGTTGTCAGTGGGCGTTGGGTCCACTTTGAAATCGCCGGTGTGGATGATCACGCCCAGCGGCGTAGTAATAGCCAGCGCCATGGAGCTGACAATGGAATGCGTGACGTGGATGAATTCGACGTTGAACGGGCCGATTTCGATTTTGTTGCCCGGCTTCACCCGGTGCAGTTTGGCCTGCTCCAACAGCCCGTGTTCCTCCAGACGCCGCTCCACCAGCGCCAGCGTAAAAGCGGTGCTGTAAACCGGCAGATTGATTTCACTCAACAGGAATGGCACCGCGCCGATGTGGTCCTCATGCCCGTGAGTCAGGATCAGCGCCCGGACTTTGGCGCGATTTTGTTCGAGATAAGTGAAGTCGGGCGTAACGATATCCACGCCCAGGAGCTCGGAATCCGGAAACATCATTCCCGCGTCCACTACGATGATGTCGTCGCCGTAGCGGATGGCCATGGAGTTCATGCCGAACTCCCCAAGGCCTCCGAGCGGGATCAGTTGCAGCTTTTGGTCAGACATTGAAGCTTTCAGATTAGCAGGTGACTGGTCGCTGGTGACTGGTGGCTGGTAGCTGGCGGCGCTGGTGTTATCCTTCGGGAAGAAGGCACTGTCTGATGAGTTGCCGGAATTTGGTGTTGCGGTTGGGTTGTGGCCTCCTGTTTCTTGGGATGCTATATGCCGTCCAGCGGCCGTTCAAACAATATCCTGGTATCGAATACGAGGAATTCAATCTACCGCAGGATTGGCAGCGGCCCGCAGAATGGGCTTTCGCCCGCCTCATGTTTCCGCCTGGTCCCAACGACGGCTATCGCGGACGCGGGGGCGACTGGCACTTTGGAATGTCTCTCTGGACCCAGGATTATCCCCGTGCGGATCGTCACTTCTCAGAAGCGGTGCGGCGCCTGACGCGCCTGTCCGTGCGCTCCGTCGAGCAGGCCGTAAACCTGGAAGACGGCGACGACGTTTACAACTGGCCTTGGCTTTATGCGGTCCAGGTGGGTGAATGGGGCCTCACCGAGGGCGAGGCGAAAGTGCTGCGCGACTATCTGCTGCGCGGCGGCTTCTTCATGGCCGACGATTTCCACGGAACCTATGAGTGGGAGATGTTCGAGAAACGGATCCGGTTCGTCTTTCCGGATCGCCCCATTGTGGACATCGACGACAAAGACGCCATCTTCCACACTGTTTTTGATCTGGACGATCGCTTCCAGGTTCCGGGCGAGGCGCATTTGCGGCAAGGTTGCAAGAACTGCAACGGCGGCGGCGTAGGGGCGCACTGGCGCGGCATTTACGACGACAAAGGCCGCATCATGGTGGCGATCTCTTACAATTCCGATCTGGGCGACGCCTGGGAGTGGGCGGACGAGCCGTATTATCCAGAGAAGTTTTCAGGCCTGGCGATTCGGGTGGGCGTGAATTATATCGTCTACGCGATGACACACTAACTATCGCGCAGTGCAGTGTTCGCGTCGAGTGAAGCCGCGCGGGCAGCCGGCACCCAGGAGGCTAGAACCGCGACCAGCAGAAAGAGCAACGTCATAACAGCGAATGTGGATGGATCGGCTGGCTTGACTTCGACAAGCATGGAGGTCATCCACCGTGTCAGGCCAAGCGCCGCTAGTAACCCAATTGCCAGGCCCACGGCGCTGAGGTAAAGGCCTTGGCCGATCACCAATTTGAAGATGCTGACTGGCGTTGCGCCGACGGCCATTCTTACGCCGATCTCCGCGGTTCTCTGGCGCACCACGGTGGCAAGCACGCCGTACAATCCCACGCTTGCCAACAATACCGCGATGAGCGCGAAAATCCCAATGAGCAGCAGCGAGAGCCGCGTTCCGGCCTGATCCTGATCCACCAGCACGTCCATCGGCCGCATTTTCGATACCACAACTTGCCTGTCAATCTTTGCGATCTCGGCGCGGACCGCCGCAGCGTATTTTGCCGGATCTGCGCCCGTTCGGAGCATCCAATAGCGCGATACGCCAATCCCCCAGAAGCCGTCCGAAAAATAGATTGTTTCGCGGCCCCGGTCGGCCAGCGAGAAAAGCCGCTGATGCGCCACCACACCAATCACCTCCGCCCACGGATTAGCCGGATTCGGAACGTGGATCCGTTTCCCCACCGCCGGTTCATTGGGAAAGGCACGGGCGGCGAGAACTTGGTCGATTACTACCAGGTTTCGACCGGGCGCATTATCATCCTCGGTGAAGGTGCGCCCCGCGAGAACCGGAGTGCGGAGGGTTTCAAAGTATCCGGGCCATACCTGCTCGAAATCGGCGCCCTCTGCACTTGCGAGCGTCGTCTGCGGTCGAGTAGCTGAGTTTGCGGGACGAAATCCTCCACCAAGCGGCAGCGCAAGCGCTTCCGTCGCATTCTCAACGCCCGGCAATGCGCGCAACCGGTCACGAATTTCGCGCAGCAGCTCCAGACGACCGTTTTGGCGGGTTAGTGGCCAATCCCGCGTGGTGAAGAAGGTCAACAATCCATGCGGATCGTAGCCGGGATTCACACGGCGCAATTCAACAAAACTACGGAGCATCAGACCGGAACCAACTAGCAGGACAAAGGACAACGCAACTTCCGCGATCACGGCGCTGCTGCGCAACCAGTGACCAGCTCCTAAACCAGCCGTGCGCCCGCCTCCACCCAGAATCTGGATCACATCGGGACGCGCGGCGCGCAGGGCCGGCGCCACTCCAAAGATACCTACCGCGCACAAACCGGCCAACGCCGCAAATAATAGCACGCGCCAATCCATTGCGACGGACTCGATGCGCGGCAGGTTCGCTGGTGTAATCAACAGCAGTCCACGGATGCCAAGCCACGCGAGGACCGCGCCGGCCAGTGTTCCGAGCGCTGAAAGAAGCACCGCCTCAGCCAGCATCTGAGTTACCAGGCGCCACCAGCTTCCACCCAATGCAGCCCGTACCGCCAGCTCTCGCTCGCGCAGGGAGGCACGCACCAAAAGAAGATTCGCGACGTTGGCGCAGGCGACGAGTAAGAGAAAGATTGCCGCGCCCAGCAGCGCCAAGATAGCTGGCCGCACTTCCTCAACCAAGTAGCGCTGCATCGGCTTTAGCCGCAGCCTCCCGGTAGGATCAAAGGAATTCTTCCGGATTTCCGGCGTGAGCGCATCCAACTGGTCTTGCGCCTGCCTGAGTGTCAGACCGTTTCTTAGCCGTCCGATCACGCCAACCGTCAGCAAGTTGCGATGGGCAGCGTCGTAACCAATATTGTTGGCCACCCAGACATCCGGCGAAGCGTCGGTCCTCGCAGCCGGTGGGAAAAACAGCTTGAAGCCCGGTGCCAGCACGCCGATGATTCTGGGGCCGCGCTGACCGGCATACCGCATCTCCTGACCGAGAACAGCGTTGCTCCCGCCATAGCGCCGCTGCCAGTATTCATAGCTGAGAATCGCCACACTCCCCGGCGGAATGAGGACACCTGGCTCCCCCGGTTGCGGTACGCCGTCCGGGCTGTTGAAATCGCGACCGAAAGCGATTCTGGCGCCCATCAGCCGGAAGAAATTCGTGGTAACTAATGCCTTGCTGATCTGTTCCGCACTGCCATCCTCGCGCGTGACGAATGCGCGGAATCCAGCAACACCGCCGATGTCCTCAAATATTGGCTTGGTCCCTGCGCGCAAGTCAAAGAAATCGGCATTCGAATAGAGAAAGTTCTCGACATTCGCAGCACGGAAATTCCAGAAGACTAGCGCCAATCGATTTGAATCCGGATAAGGAAGCGGCCGTAGCAGCACCGCATCGGTGACACTGAATATCGCCGTACTCGCGCCGATGCCGAGCGCCAGCGTTAAAGCAGCCGTGGCGGTGAATATTGGGCTCCTCCGCAAAGTCCGCCCAGCGTAAGTCATGTCTTTGATCAGGCTGTCGATCATGTTCGTATGCCGCGCTTCCCGGCACGCTTCATCCGCGCCACGCAGATCGCGAAGCATCCGCCGGCGCGCTTCGTCCGGCGCGTTTCCGCGAGCGGCAGCTTCGTGGACTTCCCGCTCCAGGTGGAATCGCAGCTCGTCATCCAGTTCCTGTTCCACGCGTTTTCGGCGAAACCAGGAGCGCAGCCGCAAAGGGATGGTATAGATCCATTGTTCAATGCGCATGTTTCAAATCTCGTTCAGCCGCATCACGTGGCTGATGGCTTTGGATAACCGTTTCCAGTCGGCAGCTTGTTTCGCTAGTTCCCGGCGGCCGAGCCGTGTCAGCGTGTAGAATTTCGCCCGGCGCCCCAGCTCGCTGGTCTTCCATTCCGCCGAGATCCAGCCTTCCTGTTCCAGTTTGTGGAGCGCGGGATAAAGGGACCCATCGCTTACCTGCAGAATATTTGCGGAAACTTGTTTCAGGCGCTGGCTGATGGCCCAGCCATGCAGCGGCTCTAATGCGAGAATCTTGAGGAGGAGAATGTCTAGCGTGCCCTGCACCAGGTCAGATGGTTTGCTCATCTCGCGGATGCCCTCGGTTACCGAGAACATGATACTGCAGTCTGTGCGGAGAGGCAAGCATGCCACTTGAAACCAGCGCGATCGATATCCGGTTGGCCACGATCGAGGATGCCGAAACCATCGCGGCCCATCGGCGCGCAATGTTCCTCGAAATGGGGCATTGTGACAACCAAGCTCTGGACGCGATGACTGCTGCTTTTCTCCCTTGGCTGCGCGAGAGAATTACCAAGGGCGAATACCTGGCCTGGCTCGCCGCCGCACCGGACAATTCCATCGTCGCGGGCCTGGGACTTTGGCTGATGGATTGGCCACCGCACATGATCGGTCCCGGCGCGCGGCGTGGGAATATTCTCAACGTCTACACCGAGCATGCGTTCCGGCGTCAGGGTATCGCGCGCCGCTTAATGGATACGGCACTCGACTGGTGCCGGACGAATGGTATTCGAGCCGTGATCCTGCATGCCAGCAAGGATGGATTGAAGCTTTATGAGAAGCTTGGTTTCGAACCCACCAACGAGATGCGAATTTTGCTGGACTGAGCCGCGACTGGAAAGGAGCGTAACGACTCGCGGTTTCGTGGTAGCGCTTCCTCGCGGTCGCGGTTCGGTTTGTGCCTACTCGTGGCGCAAGGTCACCATTGGATTTCCTCAAGACTAGAAACGATTCTTATTGCAGGTTATACCTTGCGGAATAGTCCAAAGTTACAATCGAAAGCCGGCCAACCATCACATGTTTGTAACGTTCTCACAGCTGAGGAGTATTGGACAGCATGGGTAATCTCGGTCAAGACCTCCGCTATGCATTCCGTACATTCAGGAAAGCGCCATTCTTCGTGGCCGTCGCCGTGCTGTCGCTGGCTCTGGGCATTGGCGCCAATACGGCTATTTTCTCGTTGGTCGATCAGCTACTGCTGCGCCTGCTTCCAGTTAAGAATCCACAACAGCTGGTGTTGCTATGGGGGCGCGGACAGCACTACGGCAGCAACACTGGCAGCTACAAGATCTCCTATCCCATGTACGAGGATTTCCGCGACCACGCCCAGGTCTTTAGCGGAATATTCTGCCGCTGGGAAACCTCGCTCAGCGTAAGTTCCGGCGGGAAGACTGAGCGCTTGGACGGCGAACTGGTCTCCGGAACTTACTTTCCGGTATTGGGAGTTGGAGCAGCGCTCGGGCGGGTCTTTACGCCCGACGACGACAAGACGCCCGGGGGCCATCCGTTCGCCGTCATCAGCTACCGGTACTGGGTGAGCCGCTTCGGCGCCAAGCCGGACGTCATCGGCAAGAAGTTGTTGGTGGACGGATATCCATTCACCATCGTGGGCGTCAGCCAAGCCGGATTCGACGGCACCGATCCCGGATCGTCCCCGCAAATCCGCATCCCGATAATGATGGAAGCCCAGATAGACCCGCAGTTCGCCCAATACTATAGTTTCAAAAACCGCCGTACCCGTTGGGTGAACGCGTTTGGGCGGCTGAAATCTGGCGTGAGCATGGCGCAAGCGAAGGCTGGCCTACAGCCCTTATTCCACCAGATACTCGAAATGGAAACGCGCGAGAAGGATTTCGCGCGAGCCGATCAGGAAACCAAGCGGCGCTTCCTGGCCATGTGGATGGAATTGCGGCCGGCATCCAAGGGCGAATCCAACCTGCGGAGTCAATTTCAACGCCCGCTGCTGGTGCTGACTGCCGTAGTGGGACTGGTCCTGCTGATTGCCTGCGCCAACGTCGCCAATCTCCTGATCGCGCGTGCTACCGCTCGGCGCAGGGAGATCGCCGTCCGTCTTGCCTTAGGCGCCAGCCGGTCCCGGATTATCTCGCAGTTGCTGGTGGAAAGCCTCACGCTGTCCCTTGCTGGAGGCGCAGCCGGGCTCGCGCTCGCGGTTTGGATGGATCGTGCTCTGCTGAACTTCCTGCCCACCGGAAGCTCACCTCTCGTCATCTCCACCACACCGGACTGGCGGATTCTGCTTTTCACACTGGGCGTTTCCGTGGTCACTGGAATCATATTCGGCCTGGTTCCTGCCCTGCAGTCTACGCGGCCCCAGCTGGCCGGGACCCTGAAAGATCAAGTGGGCTCAATCGTCGGCGGAACCTCTGTCGGATTGCGCAAGGTGCTGGTGAGTGCGCAGGTTACTCTATCGCTTTTGCTATTAATTGGCGCTGGTTTGTTCATCCGTAGCTTGAAGAATCTCAAAGACCTGGATCCCGGCTTCCACACCGCCAATCTCATTGGATTTCAGGTTGACCCTCCGATGAACGGTTATAAGCAAGAGCGCAGCCTGGATTTCTATCGCCAATTGCGTGACAATCTGAACGCGCTGCCCGGCGTTGAATCCTCCGCTTTGGCCGTGATGGGGATACTCACCGGCAATGAATGGGACAGCAGCATAGGGGTGGAAGGATTCCAAAACAAGCCTTCGGAAGCGCCCGACCCGCACATGCAATTCATTTCGCCCGACTATTTCAAGACCATGAATGTTCCAATCTTGCTGGGCCGCGATTTCCGCATGACGGACGGGCGCGGCGCCCCCAAGGTCTGCATCGTCAACGAGAGGTTTGCGCGGCAGTTTTTCAAAGACGGCCTGGCCGTTGGCCGTCATATTGGATTGGGCGGCGATCCGGGCACCAAACTGGATATCGAGATTGTTGGTGTCGTGCGGGACACCAAATATGAAAGCATGCGCGACGAGGTACCGCTGGAAATATATCAACCCTATCATCAGATGGAGTTTGTCATTGGAATGTTTGCCTACGTTCGCACTGCTCGCCAGCCCGAGCAAGCCTTTTCGAGCATCCGCCAGGTGGTGAACAACCTGGATCCGAATCTCCCGGTCTTCCAGATGAAGACCATCGAAGCCCAAATGGAGGAATCGTTGATCACCGAGCGCCTGGTGGCCACACTCTCCACCGGTTTTGGCATATTGGCCACGTTGTTGGCAGCCATAGGCCTCTACGGAGTGATGGCTTACATGGTGGCGCAACGAACCAGAGAAATCGGAGTCAGAATGGCTCTCGGAGCGTCCAGCGGCGATGTGTTGTGGCTGGTGATGAAAGACGTCGTAGTTTTGGCCGGAATCGGGATCGCCGTAGGTCTGCCGGCGGCCTGGGCGTTGACGCGACTGGTGAAATCGCAACTCTACGGAATCCAGCCCAACGATACATTTACTATCGTCGCCGCAACTCTAGGCATCGCTTGTGTGGCCCTGCTCGCCGGATATGTCCCGGCACGAAAGGCGACACGCGTTGAGCCTATGCTCGCACTACGCTGGGAGTAACAATCGCCGCCATGGTAAGGCAGCGTACTCTATAAATAAAAGTAGCGCGGTATTATAAACATAACTGCGGTTTCATACGTCTAAAGGAACATCCGTCGGATGACTATGCCCTTTCTCGGGTTCGTCAGGTTCGAGGCCGGGCGCCTCTCGGCTGTTTTGGCGTTGGCCAGTGCGCTTTTATCCTCTGGATGTAGTCATTCCATCGTGCCGCAGACTCACGCCGCCAGCGTCAGTCCGGCTGTGAGCGAAACTTCGGAAGCGAAGATCCATAAGCAAGTTCGCGCCACCGGCACTGTAGTAGCAGTCCGTTCCTACACCGTGCAAACGCCGCAAATCGCTGGACAAGGCGGACAACTGACCTTGACCGCACTAGCGCCAAACGGGGCGAAGGTGGCTGTTGGCGATATCCTGGCGGAGTTCGATCACACTGCCCAGGTGGATGCGGCAATCCAAGCCAAGACAAAGTATGAGGATCTGTCCCATCAGGTGGATCAGAAACTGGCCCAAAATCAGAGCGATGCTGAAAAGCGGTCGGCCGCTCTTCAAAAAGCCGAGGGGGACCTCGCGAAAGCCGAGCTGGAGCTCCGCAAAGGGCCACTGCTGAGCGAAATCGATCGGCTGAAAAACGAAGCCAAGGCCGAGGATGCCCGCGCCCACGTGGCCAGCCTGCGCAAATCGGGCAAGTTTCACGACGTCTCCGATGCCGCCGCGCTGCGCATTCTGCAGCTGCAGCGGGATCGTCAAAAAGTGGCCTTGGAGCGGGCCGAGCATAACTCCGAGCAATTGTCCGTACGTGCGACCATTGCCGGCATGGTAGCGCTTCAAAATGTGTGGCGCAGCGGCTCCATGGGACATGCCCAGGAGGGCGACCAACTTTTCGGTGGCCAGCCCTTGCTTCGAATATTCGATCCTAACGAAATGGAGGTGCGAACCCAGGTGGGCGAGCCCGATGGCGCCGTGCTGGTGCCCGGAGCGCGCGCCATGGTCAGCCTGGATGCGTATCCTGAGCTGGTTTTTCCGGCGCACTTCCTGTCGGCTAGTCCGGTTGCTTCTTCCGCCCTGGGAAGTCCCATTAAAAATTTCTCGGCCACGTTCCGGTTGGAGAAGCCGGACCCTCATTTTCTTCCGGACCTTTCGGTCGCCGTAGTCATCCTGCCGCCGGGAGATGGAAAATGAGCGAAACGAACCCAAGCCCGAGATCCCGAAAACATCGGGCCAAAGGCTGGATCAGCCTGGGTGTCGTTTTTCTGGTAGCTGGCCTGGCCAGCGTGGAAACGTACCGGCTGAGGAAAGTGGACGCATCCACGACCCTGCCTATGGCGCCGGCGCGAAAGGGTGATTTCTCGGTTATTGTGAGATGCCGCGGCGAACTGAAGGCCCGCCATTCGGTTCAGCTCACCGCGCCGGTCAACGTGCCGGATTTGCGGATCGTATGGGCGGCGCCGGCCGCGAGCGCGGTGAAGGCGGGCGATGCGGTGATTCGCTTCGATCCCAGCAGCGCCAAGCAGCAACTTCAGGAAAAGGAAGCCGCACTGCGTCAGGCGCAGGCCACACTCGACCAGGAACTTGCGCAAGCGCGTATTACCGGCGAACAGGACAAGCTCGATTTGTCCACCTCCAGCTACCAGGTTGAGAAGGCGCGGCTGGAGGCTTCGAAACAGGAGATTGTGAGTGCCTTGCAAGGCGAGGAGAACAAGATCGATCTTTCGCTCGCCGAAGAAGATCTGAAAGTGAAGGGCGCAGCCTCACACCTGCACTCGGCTTCAGACGCCGCCAAGATCGCATCTCTCACCCGGCTGCGCGATCAAGCCCAGGCCGACGTGGATCTCACCAAAAAACGCTTGAGTCAAATGGAGCTTAAGGCGCCCTTGAGCGGAATAATCGTCTACATGCAAAACGAATCGCGAGGCTGGATGAACGCTAAGCCGTTTCAGGTGGGCGACCAAGTGTGGTCCGGAGCTGCCGTGGCGGAGATCCCCGATCTGAACACACTCGAAATGGAAGGCAAAATCGAAGAGATCGATCGCGGGCGAATTGCGGTCGGCGATGTTTCCCGGGTCCGGATCGACGCCCTTCCGGAGCTGGCGCTTACGGCTAAGCTTTCCTCGCTCTCGCCGTTGACCGAGCAGACCTGGGAGTGGCCGCCTACCAGCAGCTTTCGCGGTTTTTCGGCAATTCAAAAGCCCGATCCCAGATTGCGTCCAGGCATGAACGGCAGCACAGACATAGAGATCAACAAAATCCCTGCGGCTATCAGCGTTCCCGCCAAGGCGCTTTTCACGCGCAACGGCAAGCCGGTGGTTTTCGTGAACGACAAGGCCGGCTACCACGCGGTAGAAGTTCAGGTACTGGCGCGCAACCCGGACGAGATAGCGATCAAGGGGATCAATCCCGGTTCGATGGTAGCGCTGGTGGATCCGGAAAAGAGGGATCGTAAACCGTGACGTGGAAGTACGTGGCCCTGCCGGTAATCGCATTGCCTGCGCTGGCCTTGATTGCGTGGGGCGGCTTGCGGCTCTATAAAACTGGATCGATGGTGCAGACTAGCCCGGATGTCCCTTCCACCCGAGTGAAGCGCAGCGACGTTACGTTCACCGTCACCGCGAAAGCGGAGTTGGAAGGCGGGAAGTCGGAGATGTTGATGGCCCCCATGATGGGCGGCGGCCAGTTGATCCTCACCTCGTTGCGCAATTCAGGCGAACTGGTGAAGCAGGGCGAAGTGGTGGTGCAGTTCGACACCACCGAACAGGAGTTCAAGCTCAAAGAGGCCGAAGCCGATCTCGCGGAGGCCGAACAACAGGTAGCCCAGGCCCAGGCTGACAGCCAGGCGAAGGCCGAAGAGGCGCAATATGAGCTGGTTCAGGCCAAGGCGGAGTTGCGGCAGGCGGAGTTGGAGGAGCGCCGCAATCCCCTGCTGGCAGCCATCACGGCGCGCCAGAACACGCTGGCGGTGGAAGCCGCGCGCGACAAGCTGCGCCAATTGGAACACGACATTCCCAATCGTCAGGCCACCTCTACGGCCGGCATCGCCATTCAAGAAGCGGCCCGAAATAAGGCCAAGGTACAAGCGGAAACAGCGCAACGCAATATTGAATCCATGACTTTGAAAGCGCATATGGGCGGATACGTCAGCGTCCAGCAGAACATGGGCGGTAACTTCTTCATGGACGGAATGAAACTGCCAATTTTTCAGGTGGGTGATACGGTTCGGCCGGGAATGCCCGTGGCACAGATTCCCGA
This sequence comes from Bryobacteraceae bacterium, assembly GCA_036008345.1. GTDB lineage: Bacteria > Acidobacteriota > Terriglobia > Bryobacterales > Bryobacteraceae > Palsa-89. The sequence goes on along the minus strand of DASYNU010000261.1, from coordinate 12,376 downwards.
CTTTTCCAATTGGGAGGCCACCGCGCGCATCGGCGAGTTGGATCGCGGGCATTTGGCGGAAGGACAAAAGGCCGGCATTTCCGTTGTCGCCATTCCTGAAAAGACGTTCGCCGGTCACATCAAAAATATCGGTGGAACCGGCGGCGTACCCTGGGATCGCCATTTCGATTGTTCAATTGCGATCGACAATCCGTCACCTGAGCTGCGGCCCGGCATGAGCGCCAATGTAGTTATTACTACCGAGACACTGCGGAACGTATCGTGGATTCCCGCGCAAGCTGTCTTTGAAAGCGATGGGCGCTCGTTTGTCTATCTTCAGTCCGGAGCAGGTTTTGTTCCCGCGGACATCAAAGTGGTGCGGCGCAGTGAAAGCCAGGTTGTGGTGACCGGCTTGAAGGATGGCGCCGCGGTTGCGATGGCAAATCCCGGCGAGCAGGGCAAGAAAACAGGCTCCGGCGCGGGCGCCATGCAGGCTATTCCGAAATGACGGCAGCCCCGGTGAAACCCGAAGCCAGCGATCAGGCCAGAAGGCCGGGTTTTACGATACTGCGTTACTTCGCCGACCTGGCGCTTGCCGCAGATAACCTGCGCGCACAAAAGACGCGGAGTTTTCTTACGGCCTTGGGAATCGTGTTTGGCGTCGGTTCGGTGATCGGAATGTTGGCCATCGGCGCCGGCGCGCGGGAAGAATCGCTGCGCTTCATCGAGCAGCTGGGCGTGCGCAATGTCTTGATCGATTCACGCCCCGCCACCAGCCAGGAAGAATTGCAACAGCGCCGCCGCGCGTCACCCGGGCTCACCGATCGCGATGTCCGCATTCTCGAAACGAACGTCGAGGGGCTTGAGATCTTTTCAGCGCGCAAGACCATGCACCCCGGCATGGTGCTGCCTAAGCCGCCGGCCGACCTGCCGGAACTTTATGGCGTCCGGCCCTCCTACGCGGCTATCCATAACCTGCACATCGCGGATGGCCGTTTCTTCAATGTGAAAGAAGATACCGGCAGCGCGGCGGTCTGCGTACTGGGCGAATCCGCCAAAATCAATTTGCTCGGTTACGAGTCCGCAGTGGGAAAGTTCGTCAAGGTGAATGACACGTGGCTGGAGGTGCTGGGCGTTCTGGGCGAACAGATTACAACCGGCAGCCAGAACGTCGGGGCGCAGATGCAGGATTTGAATAACATCGTCTTCATTCCGCTCAATACGTTTGAATATCGCTATTGGGACAACAGCAGTTTTATGAAGGACGACTTGGACGGCATCGATTTGCGGCTGAAAGAGGGCGCGGACAGCGTGCAGGTGGCCAAGGTAGTTGCAGGAATTCTAAACTCGACGCATCACAACATACAGGATTTCACGGTTACCATTCCGGCAGCCCTGTTGGCGCAGCAGAAGCGCACGCAGACTATTTTTACTTACGTGATGGTGGCCATCGCCGCAATTTCGCTGCTGGTGGGTGGGATCGGAATCATGAACATCGTTCTTTCCACCGTGCTGGAGCGGACGCGGGAAATTGGAATCCGCCGGGCCATTGGGGCTCGACGCAGCGATATCGTCCGCCAGTTCCTGATTGAGGCTGTACTCATCTCGGGCGGCGGCGGCGTGCTGGGAATTGGATTCGGCCTATTCCTCTCTTGGCTGATAGCGCGACTGGCGGAGTGGAAGACCATCGTCAGTACTTCCTCGGTATTGATCGCCTTCGGCGTCTCGGTGGTAGTGGGAGTCGTATTCGGAATCTATCCCGCCATGAAAGCTTCCAGGATAGATCCAATCGAAGCTTTGAGGTACGAATAAAGACGCGTTGCGATGCGAATAAATATGCGACTTTCCGGACTCGTTGCCGCATTTGCCTTGCTAGCGCCGCTGGCCGCGCAAGACGATCCTTTTTTTCCCCAGCCAGCATATTTCAGGAAGCACTTCTCAAATACGCCTACCCACGTCGAGCTGCAGCCTCCAGTGAAGCTCAATGATTTCGTGATCGGCGGAACTATGCAGCTATCGCTGCGAAACTATCTGGAGTTGGTGATGGCCAACAACCCGGATATAGCCGTCCAGAAGCTCATGGTCGCATTCAACCGCGACGCCATCACGCGGGCTTTCGCGCCATTCGATCCTGTCGCCACGGCCAGCTTCAGCGCCACCCGCTCGATATTGGAGACCGGCAGCCTGCTGCAGGGCGCGTCGACCCTAAATACTCTCACCCAACCTTTCGCGCTGGGGTACCAACAAACCTTCGAGACCGGGACCCAACTGGCAATTACCTACAACGATTTCAAAACCTCCTCCAATAGTTCTTTTTCCACGTTTAACCCTGAATTAAGTTCCAGTATTAATTTCAGCGTGACGCAGCCGCTGCTGCGCGGACGCGGGGTATACATTAATATGCTGCCGGTCACCATCGCCCGCAGCCGCCTGCGCGCCGCCGACTACGGCTTTCAAGATCAGCTCATCCAATTGGTAAGCGCGGCGGAAAGCGCGTTCTGGGATGTGGTGGCCGCGCGTGAGAATCTGCGGGTGCAGCAGGAATCCTACAAGCTGGCTGACGCGGCGTTGGCGCGCGCACAAAAAGAGCTGGATCTGGGCGCCACGTCGCCGCTTGAGATTTATCAGCCGCAAGCCAATCGGGCCAGCGCCGAATTGCAGGTATCGCTCGCCCAATATCAATTGGCCCAGGTGGAGGACGCTTTGCGCCGCCAGATGGGAGCCGACCTGGATCCTAAGTTTCGCGAAATCCCGATTGTTCTCACCGCAACTCTTGAACCCCCGCCCAATTCAGAAAAAGTGGATCCGCAAGAAGCCTTGGCCAATGCGTTGCGGATGCGGCCCGACTTGAAGAACGTGGTCCAGACCATGGATGCCGACGATCTGAGCATCAAGCAGACCAACGACAATCTACGGCCGAATCTGGCGCTAACCGCCCAGTACGGCTCCTCGGGGCTCGGAGGGATCAATTATCCCCTCACGAATATCGCCAATCCCACGGTCCCTGTAGTTCCCGTACCCGGCGGGATTGGGGAAGCGCTGGCCGGAACTTTCGGATTTAGCAATCCCACCTATGGAATGGGCCTGACGCTGACACTCCCTATCAAGGACCGCCAGACCGCGGCAAATCTAGCTGACGGGCTGGTCCAAAAGAAAATAGACGCTTACAGAAAGCGCTCCACGGAAGAAAACATCCGGCTGCAGGTGCTGACCGCCGTACAATCCCTAAATAGCGCTAAAGAAGGAATCCGCATTGGGACCATCGCGCGCGATTTGGCGCGCAAGCGTGTAGAGGCTGATCAGAAACGTTACGAGCTGGGCGCCACCACGCTGTACTTCGTGCTCTCGTCTCAAACCGACTTTATCACCGCGGAATCTAACCTGGTAAGCCAGATCATCAACTATCGCCGCAGTGAGCTAACACTGTTGCAGCGAACCGGCCAGTTGCTGGAAGAACGCGGCATCGTCCTCGAGCCGTAGCGCTTAACCGCTTTGATGCTGCAACGCTTCTGCGATGGCGGTGTGGCCCATCTTCGTCGCCCAAGCCAGGGGCTGGGCCCATGCCTCGGCGTCCGGCTCGTTCAGCATTGCGCCGCGGGCGATCAGCAGCTCAGCCATTTCCTTGCGTCCCCACCGGCAGGCCCAACCCAAAGGCGTGGATTCGAGCAAGTCATCCCGCAGGTCCAGGCGAGCGCCGTGATCCAGAATCATAGCCGCGAAACGCGCCCGTTCCGGCTCCGTTGGGCCAGGCCGCGCGGCGGCGAAATGCAGCACTGTGGCGCCCATCCGTCGAATCAGGTTCACGTCCACCCGTCGCAGAATCAATTCGAGGCACTTGAAGAATCCTTCGCGATCCCGGCCATCGGGATCCAAGCCGCGAATCGGTTGGATCAAGATCCAATGCCAGCGCGGATCTTCCGGAGGCCAGTTGAGCCTTGCCAGAGCCAGCTCAACGATGGCGGGGCATCCGTGACAGGCAGCGGACCAAGCTAGCTCGCTGGCCAGTCCTTCGCTTCCATCGGCCTCTAACATTCGCCTAGCCTCAGCGGCATCATGGTCCTCGGCAACCATATAGGGCTGTGGCTTGGCGCCGCGCTCCAGCAACAGTCGTTTGACGCTGTCATGCTTGCGGCGGTGAGCGTTGAGGAGCGGCCAACCGGACGCATAGACATTGGCATTGGGATCCGCGCCGCGATCCAGCAGCAGCTCGGCGATTTCGTGGCGCCCTGCCAAAGCCGCATGCCAGAGCGGCGTGCCCCAGCTTGGAGTAGGTTCTTCCACCTCATGCAACATGGTCCGCTCATCCGGATCGGCTCCGAGATCCAGCACTAGCCGGACCATTTCCAAATGCCCATGATTCACGGCCAAGCTGAGCAGCCCGCCGCGCTGCCAATGGATCTCGCGCAAAAGGGCGGGATCGCCGTGCACCAGCTCGCGCACTCGTCCAGCGTCGGCCATAGCCACAGCGCCACGGATGGTAAAATCAGCGCCCGCGAACAGCAGCTTTCTTGCTACATCCGGAAATTGCGGATCGGCGGCCAGTGCCGCGCGGTCCAGCGGTGTTAGGCCTTTCGAATCCTGCTTGCGCGGGTTCGCGCCGCGGTCGAGCAACCAGCCCAGCATTTCCAGATTGGCCTCTTCCGCGGCCACATGCAACGGCGTCCCGCCGTCGCGATCGCAGGCGCGGATCAGGGATTCATCCGCTTCCAGCAAACGGATAGCGAGCGCGTTCTCGCCTTCACGGATCGCGGTGTTGATTTGCTCCTGCACCGGCGAAACAGTCGCGTTAGGACAGCTTAGGCTCTCCCTGCGCTGCTGCTCCACTTGCTCGATTACGGCGACAATGTCGGTGTAGTCGCGGTCCTTCGCGATGGCGAGCGCGCTGGTTGCATCCCGGTGCGGGAAGATGCCTTTGCGGGCGTCGGCGCCGGCTTCCATCAGCAGTCGCACCATCGGGTCATTGCGGCGCAACACGGCGTAATGCAGGGCGCGGTGCTCATTGTTCTCCGCCATGTCCATGCCCACGAGTTCCGGACGAGCGCGTAGTAGCATCCGCACTTGATCCAGATCTCCGGCCTTCACCGCCTCAGCCAGACGATCGACATTCGCTCCGTCCACGAAAGCCTTGAGTTTGGGCCAGCTCTCATAGCCGTAGGCGCGCGCTAATACGCGCTGGGCATCGGAGAGCGCGAATACAGCGGGATCCGGCGTTCGCTCAAATCGATTTACCTCTGCGATTGCGTCCGGATGGCCGGCGCGATATTGTTCCAGCAATTCTTTGGCCTGCTTGCGTAGTTGCTCAATGCTGGGCTGCGGCGGCAGCCGGCGCGTGGGAGCGGGATGGGGAGTGGGCATGACGATCTCCTTTCGAGTGTTTGCCCGAAGTCCGCGCGCGGGCTGAAAGAAGATACGTCTCGAAATTTTCGAACACCGAACATCGGTGGGCTCAGCCCTTCCCGCGGACCCGGAGGCGCCCGACGCGCACAGGCAAATCATAGCATGTCATAGGGGTCCGCCGAACTTCCGGATTTTGCGCCGATCGGCAATCGGCGGGCAGGATGCCATCCTGCCCCACAACCTGTCAAAATGACCATAGACTCCGGGACATCTTGTCCGGGACTAGAGACAGTAACCGTGACTAAAGACTTTATTCTGTTTAGTTTAACGATTCAGGAACATTCCGGTCATCGAACTGCTATCTAGAGTTCCGAGACTAGTTAGTGGGAGGGGACCTTGGAGAAAGAACTGAAAGACCTGGTAGAGCAACTGGGAAGCGCGATCGACGAATCCATCGCCCAGTCGGGACGCATTGGCGACATCGTACACGAGATGGAACAGGCCGGATACGACCTGACATTGGTGCTGGAAGCGACGATGCGATTCACGCCGAAAGGCCAGGCGGCCGAAGAGGAACCCTACGACCCTGAGTTCGAATCGTTAACGGCCGAGATAACGGCGTCGGGCTTGACAGCGACCGCCAAGTTCGACTTGACTCCTCAAGATGAGGAGTTCCTCCAAGGGCTCAAAGTCGCTTTCTGAGTATGAGAATCCTGTGGGTGAAGGCCGGAGGCATTGTTCCCGCCGATACGGGTGGGAGAATCCGCAGCCTGCACATCCTCAAGGAACTGGCGCGGCGCCATTCGGTTACGGTTTTCACTTACTATGCGGACTATTTCGGCGATCAACATTCCGCCCTAAGAGGATTCTCTGACGTAGTAGCTATCCCAATTACGCTGGCGGCAGAGCGCACGGCCCGCGACTACCTGCACTACGCGCAAGCGTTATTCTCATCGGAACCAAATAGCCTGCAAGTAATCGGCGGCGAATCCGGCGGCCGGCTAAGATATTTCGACAGTGCGGATATACGCCGGCGCCTGGGCAATTTGATGGCGGCCGGGAAATTTGACGTGTTGATCTGCGATTTCATTTACCCCGCGGGCGTGATCGATTGGACATTTCCCTGCCCGAAAATTCTTTTCACCCATAACGTGGAGGCGCAGCTCTGGAAACAGCAGTTCGAAGCCGCCCGTCACCCGCTCAAGAAATTGCTCCGTTGGAGAGAGTGGCGCGCGCTTTGGGGAGCTGAACTCCACTATGCACGCCTGGCAGATTCCGTGATCACGGTTTCCGAGCAGAACCGCGATTATTTCTCCAACTTCGTCAATCCTGCACGCGTCTCGACCATTGCCACCGGCGTAGACGTTGACTTCTTCCGTCCTGCGGCCAGTGCACCCTCGCGTTCGATGATTTTCACCGGCTCGATGGACTGGATGCCGAATCAAGAGGCCATGTTGTTCTTCGCTTCGGACATTTTGCCGCGCGTTGTAGCTGAAATTCCGGATGCCGCTCTATGGATAGTGGGCCGCTACCCGAGCCGCGAAATCCAACGTCTGGCGAGCCCGCGCATCCATGTAACCGGCCGCGTGGACGACATTCGTCCGTATCTCAACCAAACGCCGGTTTATATCGTGCCCCTACGCTCCGGCAGCGGCACCCGCATCAAGATCTTCGAGGCCATGGCCACGGGCAGGGCCGTAGTGTCCACAACGATCGGCGCCGAAGGCCTTCCCGTTACGCACGGTCAAAATATTCTTATTGCCGATGAACCGCGCGAGTTCGCAAGCTGGGTGGTTCGCATCTTGCGCGACCGGGAATTGGCTGACCGGCTGGGGGGAGCCGCCCGGGCGCTGGTGGAAAAACAATTCACCTGGAAAACCGCCGCTTCCCAGTTCGAAGGGATTATCGAGGACACGGTGCGCGGTTCGTCGAAACCGGCTATTGCTAGAAAGACAGCGTAATATTAGCTTCCAATTGATTCCGCTGGGTGTGCGTACTCAGATTGCTGAAAATCTCCTCCATCCAGCGCGTATAGCGAACTTCCGGCACTACCCGGATCCCAAATGGATCGATGAACTGCAAGCCCGCTCCAGCCACGAATCCCCGGGCGCTGTGGTTGGTCACGACGGTGGGTACGGAGGTGCAACAAGTGATTACCGATGAGGCGTCGGTTGAATCCATGGAAGTCCTGAAATTTGTGGCATCCCGCCAGGCTCCGCCGCCCTCGGCAAACCAGCGCGGCCCGGGGACGTGCCGGCTCTTGCCGAAATAACGAACCATAAAAGGAATGTCTATCAAGCGCGCGCGAGTGTCGTCATGCGTGCTGGTGGTGGTCACGGTTGGAACGACGGTGCCACCTTCGACAACATTGGTAGTGGTGTTGACCGTGGTAGTAAACTGATATCCGATCTTTCGCAGATATACACCCGCGGCAATCGCAAAGTGATTCGTAATACCTGCTTGAAAAGTTAACCCATAACCGATTCGCGAGGACGCGCCGCTGGTGCCATAGACCGTGCTAACAGAAGATGAAGTGGCAACTGTTTGAGTGTTGCCGCCAACCGTGCTAAATCCCAGAACCGACAGAGTAGCGCCCACCGAAAAACGCCGTATGAAATTAGCGGTGCTCTTATCCGACGAGGAGGAAGAGGTAGAAGTAGCCGGCGGAGTGGTGCTCTGCGACGGCGGCGTGCTTTGAGCCGGAGGGGTACTTTGAGGTGTTGGGGTGCTCTGAGACGGAGGCGTGGTCTGAGCGCAGAGCAGGCTTACACCGCACAGAGACACAACAATAATACTCGCTTTTGATTGCATGGCCAAGGTATGATCCTAGCAGACGTGTCCCCTGGCGCGCACGGGTACAGGGTAATGCCCGCGCATGCGCGAGGGCAGTTGCTCGGTTATTCCATTATTCAGTTGTTCGGTTTACGGACCGTGAATCACCGGCCCAGTGTGTGCTGATTGGCCCTCAGGAACCGCACAACCAAATAACCGAACAACCGATGAACGGCCTTGCTACAATTCGGCTGCATGGCTTATTGGCTTGGAATCGACGTCGGAACGGGGGGAACTCGGGCGCTGCTGGTGGATGCAGCGGGACACGTGCGGCATGCCTCTACTGCGCCGCATGAGGACGTGCGCATGGAGCGGCCATTGTGGGCCGAGCAACGCCCGGAGAATTGGTGGGACGCTGCGAAGCAGGCAGTCCGCAGCGTTCTCGCCGAGGCCAAAATTACCGGCAAAGACGTGCGCGGTGTCGGATTGTCGGGACAGATGCATGGCCTGGTGATTCTGGACGCATCCAATCAGGTAATCCGTCCGGCGCTCATCTGGAGCGATCAACGCAGCCAGCCGCAGGTGGATTGGATCAACAGCAAAATCGGCAAAGACGCGGTACTGAGCTACACGGCGAATCCGGTGCTCACCGGGTTCACACTGCCCAAGCTGCTCTGGGTGCGCGATAACGAGCCGAGGAATTTTGAGCGCGTCAAGAAGATGCTGCTGCCCAAGGATTACGTCCGCTTTCAGCTCACCGGGGATTTCGCGAGCGACGTTTCGGATGCCTCCGGTACTGCGCTGTTCGATGTGGTCCAGCGCCGTTGGTCTTTCGAAATGGTGGACGCGCTTCAGTTGGATCGCGGCATTCTCGCGCGTGTCTATGAATCGAGCGACGTCACCGGTAGCATCAGTTCCGACGCCGCGCGCGACACGGGCCTGGAGCCTGGCACGCCGGTAGTGGGTGGTGGGGGCGATCAGGCATCCAGCGCCGTCGGCAATGGAATCGTGGTGACGGGCGTGGTTTCGTGCACGCTAGGAACCTCGGGCGTGGTCTTCGCCCATAGTGATAAGCCACAATACGATCCGGCCGGCCGCGTACACACTTTTTGCCACGCCGTGAAAGGCGCGTGGCACGTCATGGGGGTAACGCAAGGCGCCGGTTTGAGCTTGCAGTGGTTTCGGAATCAACTGGCGCCAGGCACGGATTACGATGCCCTCACCGACGAAGCCGCCACTGCGCCGGCTGGGTCGCAAGGCCTCTACTGGCTTCCTTATTTGATGGGCGAACGGACGCCGCATCTGGATGCTTCAGCGCGCGGCGGCTGGATCGGATTGACAGCGAAACATAAACGGGCTGATTTGATTCGGGCTCTGTTAGAGGGCGTTTCATACAGCCAGAAGGATTGTCTGGACATTATCGAGCAGATCGGCGTATCGCTCGACTCAGTGCGTGCATCCGGCGGCGGCGCACGTAGTCCTTTCTGGAGGCAAATGTTGGCTGACGTTTTCGACAAGCGTGTGGTGACGCTGCAGACGCAAGAAGGATCGGCATATGGCGCGGCGCTGCTCGCGCTGGTCGGGACCGGCGTCTATGCGTCGGTGCCGGAAGTTACCAAAGCCGCAATCCGCGAAGTGGATTCGGTGTCTCCGCACTCCGATGCAGTGCCGATCTACGCTGCGGGGCATGCGATTTATCAATCGTTGTACCCGGCGTTGAGGGCGTTCTATCACCAGCCGGCTGCATGATCTATTGTGATGTCAGCTTGCCGGTGCCGCTGGATCAAAGCTTCACCTATCAATTGCCGGAGACGCTGCGGCATCGAGTGCGGCCTGGCTGCCGCGTCCTGGTTCCATTTGGATCCCGCAAACTCACCGGCATCGTTCTGAAGCTGCATGATGACGCCCCAGAGGGGACGGTGAAGGAAGTCTTCCGCCTGATTGATGAAGAGCCGGTGCTGGAAGTGGAGCTCATCGCGTTAGGCCGTTGGATCGCGCAGTATTATTGCGCGCCGCTCGGTGAAGTACTGCGTGGCATGACGCCACTGACGGGCGAGATTCGAAAAACCAAGCTCTATTCGCTCACCGATTCGGGACGCGACGCCGCGCGGCAGCTGCTGTTGGGTTCTGCCGAGGACGATCCGACGCTGCAGGTGCTGCGGCTGCTGGAATCCAGGCCGCTCACGGCTACTTATCTGCAGAAGAAGCTTCCGAAGGCAGCGAATGTGATCCGATCTCTCGAAAAGAAAGGATTTGTGGAAATCGAGGATATGGAAGCGCAACGGGATCCGCTGCGTGCTTCCGCTTCGCGCTTGCGTGCTTCCTGGCTAGCTAGCGCTCCGGACGGGATGAAGCTCACCAAACGGGAGCGGGAGCTGCACGCCTTTCTCGAATTGCATCCCGGGACGCATAATCTGGGGGAGCTGGAAGGCTCGGTGACAGGCGCCAGCCAGGCTGCGCGATCGCTGGCGCGGCGTCAGTTAATCGCGCTGGAACCGGAAGCGCCCACTGGCGTGTTTGCGTCCGAAGGTCCGCCGAGGACGCTCAATCCGCATCAGCTTCCCGCGTACCAACAGATTGAAGCAGCACTCCGCGGCGGGAAATTCCAGACTTTCCTGATGCAAGGCGTCACGGGATCGGGGAAGACCGAGGTCTATCTCAAATCAATCGATGCATGCCTTGCGCTGGGCCGGAGCGCGCTGCTGCTGGTGCCTGAGATCGCTCTCACGCCCGCTATGGCCGGTCAGTTTTTCAACCGTTTTGGCGATCGCGTGGCTATTCTGCATTCGGCTTTTCACGACGCCGAGCGCGCGGAGCAGTGGCGCAGAATCCGCAACGGCGCGGCTACGGTTGTAGTGGGAACGCGGTCGGGCGTTTTTGCTCCGGTGCAGAATCTCGGCTTGGTGGTAGTGGACGAGGAACACGATCAAAGCTACAAGCAGCAGGATACGCCGCGCTACAACGGGCGCGACGTGGCTATCGTGCGCGCGCAGGGATCGAGCGCCGTGGTGGTACTCGGCTCAGCCACGCCGAGTCTTGAGAGCCGCTACAACGCGGAGCGTGGTAAATACACCCTCATCCTGCTTCCCGAGCGTATTGAGCATCGGCCCATGCCGGATGTCGAAGTGATCGACATGCGCCAGGAATTTCTGGAAACGCGCAAGCAGGCTGTTTTTTCGAGACGCATGGTGGATATGGTCACCGAGCGCCTGGAAAAAGGCGAGCAGACCATGCTGCTGCTCAACCGCCGGGGTTTTTCGAGTTTCGTGGCCTGCCGTGCTTGCGGGGAGCGCGTTGAATGCATCAATTGTTCAGTAACTTTGACTTTTCACCGGCGCGACCGGCGGATGCTCTGCCATTATTGCAACTATGCGCAGAAAGTCCCGACCGTTTGCCCGAAATGCGGGAGTGAATATCTGCATTTCATCGGTACCGGATCCGAGAAAGTGGAGGAGGAACTGCATCGCGATTTTCCTACAGCGCGGATCGCCCGCATGGATCGCGACACCGTGAGCGGCAAGCGGCATTTCGAGACCATCCTGCAGGGCTTTCGAGAGGGCGATTTCGACATTCTGGTCGGTACGCAAATGATCGCTAAGGGGCACGATATTCCGAACGTGACGCTGGTTGGAGTGGTCTCAGCCGACATCGGACTGGGTCTTCCGGATTTCCGGGCCGCCGAGCGTACCTTCCAGCTTCTGACGCAGGCGGCGGGACGGGCGGGACGCGGCAATCTACCTGGCATCGTGCTGATCCAAACTCTTAATCCCGAGCATTACGCTATTCGCTATGCATCAGAGCAAAATTACGACGGTTTTTATGCGAAGGAGATCCAGTTTCGCAAGCTGATGCGTTATCCGCCCTTCAGCGCCTTGGCCAATGTTCTGGTTCGCAGCCAGAAACAGGAGGATGCGCTGCAGATGAGTACGGAGCTCGGCCGCTTGCTGGATCCGGCTCCGGAAGGACTTAAGGTGTTGGGTCCGGCGGAGGCGCCGGTGCCCAAATTAAAAACCGAATTCCGCTACCAACTTTTACTGAAGGCGGTGAATCGCAAGCGGCTGAATGAAACGCTGCGGGAGTTACAGCAGTTCGCGCGCAAGCAGAGGTGGGGGCCGACGGGGTTGTTGATCGATGTCGATCCACTGACGTTGTTGTAGACGAGATATCGCGCACACCACGCCAATCGTAAACAGAGCCGCGACCGTAACAGAGTGATCATGGGCCTGCTGGCCCACCAAAGGTGATGAGGACGCCCGTGGCGCACGCACTCTTGCGTGCTGCGCCGAGA
>DASYNU010000260.1:0-17571 GCA_036008345.1 Bryobacteraceae bacterium | reverse complement strand
GACGAAACCTGGCCGGTGAATCCCACAGCGCTCGTGGCCTGGCGTCCGAAAGCAGAGCAGGTGATCCTGGAGGCGTCCTCGACGGGAGTGCGATCCATTGTCATTCGCCCAGGTATCGTCTATGGACGTGGCGGCGGCATCCCGGCGGATTTCGTCAAGTCGGCACAGGAGACCGGTACGGCAAGATACGTCGGAACGGGCGAGAATCACTGGCCGCTGGTGCATGTGGAAGATCTGGCCGAGCTGTACCTCCTCGCCCTGCAACACGCGCCCGCGGGCACGCTCTTCCATGCAACGGATGGCTCTTCTTACCGCGTCCGCGAGATTGCCGAGGCAGCGGGCGCCACAGCCGAATCTTGGCCGCTCGAAGAAGCTCGCAAAACACTTGGCGCTTATGCCGATGCGCTGGCTCTGGATCAGCTGGTCTCGTCCGAAAAAGCCAGAGGCACGTTGGGCTGGCAGCCTGGTGCAATTTCCGTCCTTGAAGATCTACGGAACGGATCCTACGCACCATGACCACCGTGGTGGCGGCGGTAATCCAGCGTGACGGCCGCATACTTGCCGGCCAACGAAAACCGGGCGGGAATCACCCGCTCAAATGGGAATTTCCAGGCGGGAAGGTTGAAGCGGACGAGACGCCTGAAGCTGCGCTCAGCCGTGAGCTCACCGAAGAACTGGGCATCCGCGCGCGCATCCAGAGCGAAATCACCCGCTACGAATACCAGTATGCCGGCCGGCCGCGAATCTTGCTGATTTTCTATCGAGTAGTGGATTTCGAAGGCGAGCCGCAGAACCTGGACTTCGAGCAACTCCAGTGGGTTCTACCCGAGAAGCTCCGCAATCTGGATTTCCTGGAAGGTGACGTGGATTTCGTTCGCCGGTATTTTAGCGCGCAGGCAACTTAAACTGGACGCCGCGCTCGTCATTCAGGCGCTGGGAAAGGTCCCGGTCGATTAGATCCATGCTGACCTGGTTCAGAGTGTGCTCCGCGCTCACGTAATGCAGGGCCCCACCCTCCATCCAGTAACCCAGCGCCTGGATGATGCTGTGATCCCGAAACGCGATCAGATAGACCGTCGGCTCATCATCGTTTGCGATGCGCCGCCCGGATGCCACATTCTGCGAGTCGTCATAAGGATGGCTGGGATTCTGGTACAGCCGCATTCCGGATGGCTGATCCGGCGGCGCGTCGGAATTATACTCGCGAACCACCGGATTCCCCTGTTGCGGCACGAAGTTCTGGTTGGTCACTACCGACGGTGTGCCATTTGGATCCTGCGCCTGCTGAGACTGATCGCCGCCCGCGTAGGCAGAATCGTAAGCGCCATTTCCGTAGAAAACGGGATACAGAACCACCGACGACCGGCGATGCTGCGGGTGCCCCACCGCTCCCGGCGCGCCGGTTCCGGCTCCGGTCCTGGCCATATAATTCGGACCGGTAAACCCGCCGGGAGGTGCGTGTCCGGTTCCTGGGAAAACAACGTTGCCGTATCCGCCCAAAGACCAATAAGGGCCTTGATGACCCTGGGCGAACACAGTTCCTAAGTAGGTCAGGAATAGAACTGACAGGACGAAGTAGCGCATGGGTCCGGCTCCCTTGGAGTGATTGTATCCCACATCACCCCCTTATCCAATAGAGACGTAGAGTTTTCCGCCGGGGTTTCCGGGCAGGCTGGGGTACCATTAGAGGCATGTCTTCTGAACTAGCGGCCCAAATCCGGCTGCTTTTGATGGATGTGGACGGCGTGCTCACCGATGGGAGACTCTACGGTGTTCCTGATGCTACTGGAAACATAGTAGAAACCAAGGGTTTCGATTCGCAGGATGGCATAGCCCTGCAGTGGCTGGCCTGGAACGGGATCGACACCGGGGTAATTAGCGGACGCGTTTCTCCGGCTACGGAGGCCCGCGCGAAGCAGGTCAAAATGAAGTACGTCTATCAGGGCCACATTGAGAAAATTCCGGTGCTGGAGGAAATATTGGGGCGCGCCGGCCTGCAATCTTCGCAAGTGGCCTACATCGGAGACGATTTCACCGATGTCGTGGTGATGAACCGCGTCGCGCTGGGAATTGCAACTGCGAACGCTCGGGCGGAGGTGAAACGTTCAGCGAAGTATGTCACGCAAAGTCCCGGTGGCCAAGGAGCGGTACGAGAAGTAGTGGAGTTGTTGCTGAAGGCGCAGGGCCACTGGGAAGGCTTGCTGCGCAAGTACGAAATTCGAGCGGCGGATCAATGAGCGATCAAATCGGATTAGTTGTGGTGGCCCGCTCGGGTCTGGGAGTGCTGCACGAACTCACCGGAGTGATCGCGAAACACCGCGGCGACATTCTATCGGTTGAGATCATTGAGGAAAAGCCGCCCGAATCCCGCATCTATTTCGAGATCGATCTGCCGGGGGAGCCAGAGGTCTTACTCGCGGATCTCGAGCGGTCGGCCATCGTTCAGCGAGTGAATGTAGTCAAGACCCTGCAGAAGATTTACGGTAAGCGGATTATTATCGTCGGTGGTGGAGCGCAGGTAGGCCAGGTGGCCATTGGCGCCATCTCGGAAGCCGATCGTCACAACATTCGTGGTGAACACATCTCGGTGGATACCATTCCATTAGTTGGCGAGCAGCCGCTGGCGGATGCGGTGCGTGCGGTGGCGCGGCTGCCACGTGCACGGGCGCTAGTACTGGCGGGTTCGCTGATGGGCGGAGAGATTGAGAAGGCGGTGCGGGAAGTCCGCGCCCAAGGGCTGCTGGTGATCAGTCTAAATATGGCCGGAAGCGTCCCGGAGGCTGCGGATCTGGTAGTGACGGACCCGGTTCAGGCCGGCGTGATGGCCGTGATGGCAGTCGCGGAGACCGCCAAGTTCACATTGGAGCGCCTCAGCCGGCGCGTGTTCTAGAACCTGAGACAACTTGGCCCAACCTTAGAGACACGTTGGCTGTCCAGAAGGAATCTAATCCTCTAAGTCACTGATTCTTTATTGGCTTGACTGGCTGTGGAATTGCCTCACGCTGGGAGATGGTTCCAAGGCATACTGTCTACCTCCACTGCATAGTGGGTATAGGGATATACCTGTTTTTTGATGGCCTGATGCAGTTCAAGTGTGCCGACCCGCAAGAGTTTTTAGCCTACCTTGCTCTGGCACTACTGGGCGCCACTCTGAAATTGAGGGTGCCTGGGGTGCGAGCCAATGTCTCCACCAGTTTCGCGTTTATTTTGATTGGCATCGCGAATTTCTCGCTCGGGGAAGCGGTAGTGATTGGATCCGCGGCCACCTTTGTCCAATGTCTATGGAGACCGAAAGGAAGGCGCAAGGCACGGCAGCTATTTTTCAATTTGGGCGCGACAGTGATCGGGGTCACGGTTGCTTACAATCCTTTTCATTTTGAGCTGACTCAGGGCTTGCACAAGATTCCAGAGATGCTGCCGCTGGCGGCCCTCATGTACTTTGTCACAAATACCGGCCTGGTATCGGGGATGATAGCGTTGTCGGAAGACGAGCCATTCCGCGCCGTCTGGCGTCATCTCACTCAGCAATTGATCGCATACTATCTGGTCGGCGGATTCATCGCGACGCTGATCATTATCGCGAGCCGGTTATGGGGTTGGCAGTCCGGCATCTTGATCTTGCCGCTGCTGTATGTAATGTACCGATACTACCGAACTTATTTACAGCGATCGACGCGGGCGTGGGGCCCCGGCGCGAGAGCTAATCCATAAAAATCCGCTGCTAACCGTTGGCAGGCGGAAGACGCCTGCCCCACCTTGTTCAGACAGTTGACGGGTAAACGTGGCGCAGGCGCTTTCGCCAGCGAACCAGAGGCCTAAACCGCGAATGCGGACCGAGCGCTGATGCGAGCTTCGGGGTGGGTACCCAACTCCGTAAGTGCGGCACGAATCACTAAAATGAACTCTTCCATCTGCATCAAGCGCTTTCGACAGGCTGCACAAAGGATCAAATGTTCTTCTAAGGGACCACAATCCAGGTGGGAAACTTTCCCCATGGCGTATCGCTCGAGTTCATCGCCGGGAAAGCGAAAGCAAGTGTTCATGGCAAGAACCTCCCGGGGACCAGACCAGGCCTCCCGTTGCTAATCCAGATAGTCGTCAGTTAAGCGCCAACTGCCCGCACCACTGAGTGTGTTTAGCCGGAAGAAGTTCTCAAGGAAACTGCAATCAGTGGATTTTTCTGAAGCCTCCGTTTTCCCACTTCTCCGAATCGAGCCTTAGCGCGCGATTTAAGCAGCCGAAACTGGGTTTCCGACAGATCCATTTCCCCGCAAATCGTTTCCTGGCTCTGCTCGTCCAGGTAGAAGCGCGTGAGAATCTCGCGATCGCGCTCGGAAAGACTCCTCAGCACCTCGAGCATGAACTCAACTTTCTGGCGGAAAGCGGCAGTCTGCTCCGGATCGCTACGCCGGTCAGCGATTCGCACGCCCAAGTCCAGGTTCAACTCATCCCTGCGGCTGTGGACAGCTTCATCAATATAAGCCGCCACCTGGCGGCGTACAACGGTTCGCACGAAACCCATCAAGCGGTCAGGTTCTCGCAATTCTCCACGGCGAATAGCTTGGACCACGATAACGAAAGTGTCGTGAACTTTATCATCCAGTTCCTGATGTCCCAGTTGGCGGCATAAATAATAACGGATCCCGCGCCCGAACAACCGGTATAGTTCTTCCATACCGGATTCGTCGCCTTTATGTATGCGCTCTACCAGATCCTGCCAGTTCACCTGGTGGGATACAGCTTCCGTTGTTTGAGAATCGCCGATGTCGGCCAGAGATTGAGCAACAGAATCGATGGATTGAGGATCAATCGCGCCTTCGCCGGCGCCGCTAGCAAAAATTCCCCGGGTTGCCAACATGCCGTAGCAACTCCTTTCCAACATCATTGGCCTGGGCTAAACCGCCAGGTGGCCAGGCGTGGCATTCTAGCCGCGCTGTGCTGGAGAGATGCGCCAAAGAGCGGGTCTATCGGCGCCACGGTCGCAACGGTTCCGCAAATCTCTATCAAACACGCTCGCGCATGCCTGCGTCATTCTCCAAGGCAGTGATGGAAAGGCACCCCGTTCCGGATGGCGTTTAAAAAGTGCACGCTCTTTCCGGTCGGACACTCGGTTGCCAGCCCATTACTACGCGAGTGAGCTACCGATCAGTACGTCAGCAAATCCGGCGTACGCAAATTTTGATTAAGCTATGGCGATATCATAGCACTTGTTTCGCCCAAATCTATGTGGAAAGTTTTTTTTCACGGAGGAGTTCAGTACCACTGCGTTAAGGCAGGGAGTAGCCTATTCCCGGTAGGTGCTTGAATCAGAACAACGAAACGATCTGGACGCCGCAAGATTCGCGTCCGCTGTCATTTTTTGGAAATCTGTGCCAATGGATGCTACCGTACACCTGCGTGGCGCTTCAGAATCTGTGGCAGGTTTTGCGAGAACGCCGAACGCGCCATCACGATATTGGCGCCGGCCTCCTGCGCCTTCTGCTTCAGTTCGCCTTGCACGTGCGACAGGTAACCGATCAAGCTGATCTGCCGCAGGTCACCGTCGCTCTTCAGCTTCGAGATCAGCTCCAGTGGCTGCACTGAGTTGTTGTTCAAATCCAGGATGATCAGAAGCGGCTGTTCGTGCAACGCCTTCTCCATCACATCCTTCTCAGACTTGACAAATTCGGCTTCCAGGCCCGCGCGTTTAGCGGCATCGCTAATCTTCACCGTGAACAAAAGGTCGTCCACTACGGCCAGGATCTTTTTCTTCCCGTGCTTGTGCATAATAATCGGATCTACGTTCCGGCTCCTGAATGTCCAAGTTGGCGGAGACAGTTGTGTGGGAGGTCAGGTTTATTCTAGCATGACGGAATGCACAATTCCCGAAGCGTCGTAGACTGAGACGGTCCCCTGAGTATGCATTCCTACATTTATGCTGACCCCCAGCAGGCCTCCGCGGCTTGCGCGATCAAGATTCTGAGTTTACTGGAGGCCACTCTCGCCGGCTCCCCAGCGGCCACGTTCGCAATATCTGGCGGGTCAACTCCCAAATTGTTATTTGGCGAACTAGCCAAGGCTGGTTTCGACTGGAGCCGAGTTCATTTATTTTGGGTGGATGAGCGCGCGGTTCCACCCACGGATTCGCAAAGCAACTACAAACTTGCGAAAGAACACTTCATCGATCCAGCGGGGTTTACGGCCAGTAACGTGCATCGTATTCAAGCGGAGCTGCAGCCGGAAGTTGCCGCGCGGCTGTACGCCGAAGATATCCGTAAAGTTTTTCAGCTCGGGCCTGGCGCGCTTCCGCAATTCGACATAATCCATCGCGGCATGGGACCGGACGCTCACACTGCCAGTCTGTTTCCAGGAGATCCGTTAATCGGTAATCATGATAACCTGACGGCCGCGACGTACGTCGAAAAGTTTCACCAATGGCGCATCACTCTATTGCCCGGGGTGCTGGAAGCCGCTCGCAACACAATTATGTTGGTAGCGGGCGAAGATAAAGCCGCGCCGTTGCGCACTGTATTGCATGAACCCTACGATCCTCAAAAGTATCCCGTGCAGATCGCGACCCACGACGGGCAAAACGTGCTGTGGTTCCTGGACAAAGCTGCCGCGAGGTTGTTGGATTGACACCCACCAGGCGTAGCTTTCTGCTGCTTCCGGCGCTGGGGCTGATACCAAACCGCACTCAGAGCAAGATTTCGCTGCCCGAACGGATTCCAGTTACTCGCCTGTTGCTGGGCGGGGATGTAATGTTGTCGCGTTACGTTGGGACCTTGGCGCGCCAGCGGGAGGACCCGGCTTGGCCGCTGCGCGAAGTGGCCGATCTATTCGCGTCCGCCGACATCGCCTTCGTGAATCTGGAAGCGCCCTTCTCCGATCGCGGCCGGAAAGTAGAATCCGGCATGGTATTCAAAGCCGAGCCGGAGATGATTGAGGCTCTGCGGGTAGCCGGAATCGATATTGTATCCACGGCCAACAATCATGCCCGGGATTGCGGGCGTTACGGAGTGGAGTTCACCCTCGATTGGCTGCAAAGAAATGGCATCGAGACGGTGGGCACAGCGTCAACTGCCGAGCTGGCGCACCAAGGGACCATCCTGGACCGTAACCAGGTTGGATTCGGGTTTCTGGCTTACACCTACGATCAATCCAATGGAAATCATGCCGATCAAGACGATCGCGTAGCAACGATGGACTTGGATGAAATGGTGGACGACGTGCAAAAGCTCCGTGAGCGGTGCGATGTAGTAATCGTCTCTATGCACGCCGGAACGGAGTACCTGCAGAAGCCCAACGCCCAGCAGCGCCAGTTCGCGCATGCGGCCATTGATGCCGGCGCCTCCATAGTGGTGGGCCATCATCCGCATGTAACGCAGCCAGTGGAGGTGTACGGGAAAGGCGTGATCTTCTATTCGCTAGGAAACCTGGCGTTCGATCAGTTCCAGCGCAAGGAGACGCAGCGGGGATGGATAGCCGATGTGCGGTTTATCGGGAAGCGGCTGGCCGGATACGGAGTGATTCCGGTGGATATCGTTAGGACCGTACCGAAGATCGCGCAAACGCTCTAGTTCTTCAGTTCGCCGGTTCTTCGGTTCTTCAGTTCGTGCCGGAGTAGCCGACGAGATCGCTTCTGGCCTCCGAACCGAAGAACCGAATAACCGAGGAACCGAGGAACCGAGGAACCGAGAAAATGAAGGCCCTGGTCCTTTCTGCCGGCGGAATGTACGGTGCCTATCAGGCCGGAGCGTGGAAAGCGCTCGCTCACGTGTTCGAACCGGACCTGATTGTCGGCGCTTCCATCGGCGCGGTGAACGGCTGGGCAATTGCCGGCGGTTGCGCAGCCGATGAATTGATCGAGCGTTGGCTCAACATGGAATCCGTGAAGAGCTATCGTTGGAAATTTCCGACCGGGCCTTTCAAAGGCGTGCTCGATACCGAACATCTTCAGCGCCTGATCTGCGACATGCATGAACGTTTCCAGCCGCGCGTGGAGTATGCGCTGGTGATGACCGATCTGCTGAAATTGTGGCCTCGGATCGTCCGCGGCCTCGATGTAACGAGCAAGCACCTGGTGGCCAGCACGGCTATCGTCGGCCTCTTCGATCAAGTGCGCATCGATGGACGGATTTATTCCGATGGCGGCGAATTGTCCGCAGTTCCTTTGTGGGCAGCGGCCGAGCTGGGAGCTACCGAGGCCCTGGTGATCAACGTTCTGCCCCAAATCCCTGGCCTCGTGGCCAAGACATTCGTGGGCGCAATGAAGCTACTGTCGCCCTTTCGACCAATTGTGCCGGCGTCCCTGAAAGTGGTCCGCCTGACTCCGCCTAAGCTGCTTGGCGCCCCGCTCGACGCCATATACTGGAAGCGGTCGAATGTGGAACGATGGATTCGCGCCGGGGAACAGGATGCCGCAGCGATCAAACATTCGGTAGTACGCTCACTTCTATGAGACTCCTTGCTTTCTGGCCCTATGTGACTCCGTGCCTCGCTCAAATCCCAATGTCACTTAGTTTTCCCAGTTGTAGGAATTCGACCCTGGTGGGGCAGGGCCATGCCCTGCCAGGTGCGTTATGAGCCGGTTGTTGCAAACGGCGAACGAACCGATCGTTAGCTGCCCGCCGGGAAGTCACTCCCTCGAGTCCCGGCAGGGCATGGCCCTGCCCCACTACCAAACGTTCTGTATTGTCTGAAGTGTGCGAACGCAGATTTCAGACACTACCAAACATTCCATTCCGATTTGTTTTGGGGGAGAATAGAGAACATGCCGTCTTACCAGATTCATCGCATGAAGGACTCCCATCGCCAGCAGTTCCGTTGGGCGCCCCACACTTCTGGAATAACAATCGTGAAACTCAAGGACTATGAGCCCGGATCGAAAGCAGAGGGGGCCAGCCCCTACGCGGTTTGGCTGGCGCTGCGTGAAACTGAACTTGCGTTACAAGTTGGAGATCTTGTGGAGACCGAGGGTGGCGAACTTCGCATTCTTAAATACATCGGATTCGAAGAAGCCCGCTGGTACGTACCCGAACCCGTGATGCCGGCTGCCCCACAACCTGCCTCGCCTGTAGAGGTAACATAGAAGCTATAAAGTATGTTTAAAGATCCCCCTGTAAGGGATCGGATCAATTCCTTCGCTCTCGTTACTTATATTCCCGAGCCGTTAGCAGGCTTTCTGAATCGACTGAGGCAGGAACTGGTGCCGAACTGTTTTCTAAGAGCGCATGTCACCATCTTGCCCCCCCGGCCCGTATCGTCCGACCCGGAGCCTGCTTGGGAATCCATCCGCAAGCTGGCGAAGCAATTCACCCCTTTTGAGATTCAACTGGGCAATATCGACCTGCTTCCGGTATCCGACGTGATCTATGTCCGCATCGCGGCAGGTGGCGAAGCCATGCAGCGGATGCATGCTGCGATGAATACCGGCCCCTTGGCCTACCAGGAGGAGTTCCCTTATCATCCGCACGTCACGCTGGCGCAGGAGCTGAAACCCGACGAGGTGGACGAACTGCTGCATGTGGCGCGTAGACGTTGGGCCGAGTGTCCTTTCCCTAAAACCTTCCGCGCGGAAAAGATTGTCTTCGTGCAAAGAACCCGCCAGAACCAATGGGTGGATCTCGGCGAGTGCCAGCTGGAGCGCGTGGGAGAACTGAAGGATTTATTGGTAGGCTAGTAGACTGTGGCAAAAAGCCTCCTGCTGTTACTTCTCGCGAGCACCGCGTTCGCGCAGCATGAATTCACGGTCTACGAATTACAGGCGCCCGAGACGCATAAATTCGCCATCATCTACGACGTCATGTCATCCACGGAAGGTGCGGCGTTTTATCTGAATCCGATCCGGAAGGGATCCAAGGCGTTCGACGAACGCGTGATCGATGTCGCCACCGGAAAAGAACTCAAGTTTGAGATTGTGAATGGCGAGGCGCTGAAAGTCTATTTCGCCCAGCCGATCCCCAAGCTGGGTGTCGCGCGCTTCCGAATCTATAAGACTTATGAAGATGCAGCATCCTACAGCGCGCAGGGGGACCGCATTGTGTTCGACCGCCCGCTGGGCGTGCGGCGCAATGTAATAGTGCTGCCGGCCGGATACGAGCTGATCGGATCCAGCGTCCCCTCCATCGTCTCCACGCAGCCGGACGGCCGCGTGCGCATCAGCATGCTGAACGATCGCGACGATCAGCTGCCTGTGAAAATAACCGGACGGAAATTGCCATGAAGCGCCTGTGGATAGCCTTGCTGCCGTCATTATTGTTCGGTCAGTTCCACAGAGCCGAGCAGGATCTCGAAATTCACTATTGGCTGCTCGATCCGGATTCGCATCAATTCCGCATTTCGCACGATTTCACCGTTTCGAAGCCCGGCCAGAAGTATGTGCATAGCTTTGTGCGCAAAGGCAGCGTGGTAACGAAATCGATTGTCATAGATCTCAATACCGGCAAGCAGCTAGAGACGTCTACGGTTACTGGAAAATCGGTGAACGCCTTGGGCTACTATCCAAATCCCACCGACCCGGACTCGGTAGTGGTACAAGGCAATCTGGACCACGCCTTGGCAGAGGGCGAATCCGTGCGAGTCCGGGTAATCGAGACCTACACCGACCCGGTTGGATACCGCATCCAGGACGGCGAACTGGTGTGGGACCGCACGCTAGGCCGTCCCTACGATGACGTGGCTTTGCCGCCGGGCTGGATGCTGACATCAGCGAGTGTGCCAGCCATAATTTCGCTGGATGCGGATGGTTTGGTAGTGTGCCGCTTCACGAATCCGAGGAACGATGAGATCCACGTGGTATTGAAAGCTAGGCGCCGCAAGACGATCTAGGCCGCGAATAAACGCAAATAAACGCGAATAGGATTTGCGTTCATTCGCGTACATTCGCGGCCAAAACGGTTTGTTCGTGTTCCTGATGCTGCGGCGCATCCACCACGAACTTCGCGACCCGCTCCCGATGGAACCCCGCATCGCCGTACGCTACTTCCGATGCTTTGGCTCGCCTGTAAAACAGATGAACGTCGTTCTCCCAGGTGAATCCCATGCCGCCGTGGATCTGGATAGCGCGATTGCCCACTTCCCGGTACGCGTCGCTCGCATAAGCTTTCGCAACCGCTACGGCCAGGGGCGCTTCCGGGATTCCTTCCTGGATAGCATACGCGGCGTAGTAGGCGGCTGAGCGCGAGCTCTCCGTGTAGACCAGCATGTCGGCGCATTGATGCTGCACCGCCTGGAATTCGCCGATCGCCCGCCCGAACTGCTTGCGCGTCTTGGCATACTCCACCGTGATTTCCAGCAGCCGTTGCATGCCGCCGGTCATTTCCGCTACCAGACCCACAGTCGCGATATCCAATGCGCGATGCAGAGCTGTGCGCGCCTGACTGCCTTGCGCCAATAATTCCGCAGCGACGTTATCGAACGTCACCTCGTACAGCTTCCGCGTGGCATCCATGGCGGGCAGATTTGTAATCCGAAGTCCCTGGGCGTTCGCCGGCACGACGAACAGCGCAAGATCGCCGTCCATCCGGGCTACCACGATAAGAAAATCGGCAACAGCAGCGTCTGGCACGAAGAGCTTTCGCCCGTTGAGCGCCAATCCCGTAGCCTTCATCTGGACCGCTTCGGGTGACCAGGACGCCGAGTCCTCAAGCAGCGCTACAGTGGCTTTCGCCTCGCCGCGGCAAATGGCGCTCAAATATTTTTTCTTCTGGCTATCGTTCCCAGCGGCCTCGATCAAGCTGCCCGCCGCCAGAACTGTGCTCGAAAATGGCCCCGGAAGCAGCGCGCGGCCCATCTCCTCCAGCGTAGCCGCCATCTCCACCATCCCCATTCCGAAACCACCGTACTCTTCTGGAAAGATGATGCCTGTCCAACCCTGCTCGGCGATCTTGCGCCACAGCGCGGCATCGAAAGCCGTCTCGGTTTCCATCTGCTTGCGAACATCGGCTAAAGGACATTCCGCCGCCAGGAATTTGCGGACAGTGTTCTTCAGCGTCTGTTGGGTTTCCGTCAGTCCGAATTGCATTTCGATACTCCTCAATAGCTCTTGGGCAGGCCCAAAACAAAGTGCCCCACAATGTTCCGCTGGATTTCGGACGTCCCCGCTTCGATGGTATTCCCTCGGGTCCGTAAGAATGAATAAGCCCACGCGCCGTCGTCAATAGCGCGGCCTCCCTCGGTCAACTGCACATAAGGACCCAGCATTTCCGCCGCTACCTGCTGGAAGCGCTGGTTCAGTTCGGTCCAAAAGATTTTCTGAATGGAGCCTTCCGGTCCCGGCACGCCCTTTTGATTGATGCGCGTGATGGCGCGCATTTGGTTGAGGCGCATGATCTCGATATCGATATAGCTCTGCGCCAGCTTCTGGCGCATCACCGGATCTTCGGCGGCAGTGTGGCCGTTGCGCTTAATAGTGTGCGATAGTTCCACCAACCGGTCGAATTGCCGCTGGAAGGTGATCTGCATGCCCGCACCCAGCGTGGCGCGCTCATGCATCAGCGTTCCGATCGCGACATTCCATCCGTCGCCCACCTGGCCCAGGACATTCTCAACCGGCACGCGCACATCTCGGAAGAACAGCTCGCAGAATTCGCTCTCGCCAGTCATCTGGCGCAGCGGACGAACCTCCACGCCCGGGCTTTTCATGTCCACCAGAATGTAGCTCAGCCCTTTGTGCTTCGAGGAATTCGGATCGGAGCGCGTCAGCAATGCGCACCAATCCGCGGCCCATCCATAGCTGGTCCAAACTTTTTGTCCATTGATGACGTAATGATCGCCATCCAGCTTCGCTTCGGTGCGGACGTTGGCAAGATCAGAGCCTGCGTTCGGCTCCGAAAATCCTTGGCACCAAATTTCGTCCGCGCTGAGAATTCTTGGCAAGAAACGTTGCTTCTGCGCATCCGTGCCAAACGCGATGATAGTTGGACCAATCAGCATCAGCCCGAGAACATTAGCCAATGGAGGGGCCCCGGCGCGAGCCATCTCTTCAGTGAAGATGACCTGTTCCATGAGCGTGGCGCCGCGGCCGCCGTACTCTTTCGGCCACGCGATCCCGGCCCAACCAGCCTCGAAAACTTTCTTCTGCCAGCCAAGCAGAAATTCAAAACGCGCCTGCATTTCATCTTCAGCGCGATGCTTTTCCCAGTCAGCCGGAACGTTCGAAGCCAGCCATCCGCGGACCTGATCGCGAAAAGCAAGTTCAGTGGGCGAAAGGTTGAGATCCATGTTATGCAGATAGCATATCAAGGGAGAACTATGGCGGGTTCGCGGGACTATGTTATTAGGCCGCGGATAAACGCTGATGAACGCAGATCTTGTTGAGCGAGTGATCGGTGCGATTTACGAGGTGTCTAACGTCCTTGGAGCTGGATTCCTCGAGAAGGTGTATGAGAAGGCTTTGGTACGGGAATTGGCGCTACGCGGCTTAAATGCCAAGACTCAAGTGCATTTTGCAGTAACCTACAAAGGCCACGGCGTAGGCGAGTACATTGCGGACCTCGTCGTTGAAGATGAACTTGTCGTCGAATTGAAATGCGTCGATCATTTTTCTAATGAGCATATGGCACAGTGCATCAACTATCTAAAATCGTCAGGCAAAAAGATTGCTCTGCTCGTGAACTTTCAAAAACCCAAAGTACAACTAAAACGCATCGTTAACAATTTCTGATCCGCGTTCATCCGCGTTCATCTGCGGCCTAAGATATAAAGATGGTCTCCCTCGACGGCACGCGTCTATCCCTTCACGACGTTCTCCAGGCATCCACGCACCACGCGCCTGTCGAGATAGCCGCCCACGCCGTCGCTGCCATGCAGAAATCCCGCGCGGTTGTGGAGCGCCTGGCATCCGGCGACGCGCCCGTGTATGCGGTTAATACCGGCGTGGGTCTTCTAGCCGATGTTCGCGTACCGCCTGAACAGCTCGAACAATTACAACGCAATGTCGTCCGCTCACATGCCTGCGGAGTGGGCGATCCGCTGGCGCGCCAGGAAGTCCGTGCCATGATGTTGATCCGCGCCAATGTGCTGGCTAAAGGTTTTTCCGGAATTCGTCCGATCGTGGCGCAGCGGCTGTGTGACTTGCTGAATCGCGGCGTCACGCCAATAGTTCCCTCTCAAGGTAGCGTGGGTGCGAGCGGCGATCTGGCTCCGCTCGCCCATATCGCATTAGTGCTGATCGGCGAGGGCGAAGCCGAGTTCGAAGGGATTCTCATGTCCGGGGTAGACGCGCTCGCACGCGCCGGAATCGAACCTATCGTGCTGGCTTCAAAAGAAGGCATTTCGCTAGTGAATGGCACCCAGGCCATGCTCGCCGTGGGATGCCTGGAGCTGCTTCACGCGGAGACTTTGGCCCATGCCGCTGACACAGTCTGCGCCATGACGCTGGACGGATTGCGCGGCACTCCACGCGCTTTCGATCCGCGGCTGCACCAGGCTCGCCCCCATCCAGGCCAGCTTGCCAGCGCCGCAAATCTGACACGCCTGCTGGAAGCGAGCGAGATCCGCCAATCCCACATCACTTGCCGCCGCGTGCAGGATGCTTACTCGCTGCGCTGCGCCCCGCAAGTGCATGGAGCTGTGCGCGACACGCTGGCCGAAGCGCGCCGATGTTTTGAAATCGAACTCAATTCCGTTACCGATAATCCCCTGGTGTTCGGCGACGAAATCATTTCGGGCGGAAATTTTCACGGCGAGCCGCTGGCCCTGCAATTGGACTCGCTGGCCGTGGCTTTGACGGTGTTGGCCGGAATCTCCGAACGCCGTATCGACCGGTTGGTGAATCCCGCCCTCAACGAGGAGCTGCCTCCGTTTCTCACTGGCCACGCCGGCCTGGAATCGGGATTCATGATGCTGCAAGTGACCGCAGCCGCACTCGTTGCGGAAAATCGCGTGTTATCGCATCCCGCCTCCACCGGCTCCATAACAACTAGCGGTAACAAAGAGGATTTCGTCAGCATGGGGATGACCTCCGCTCTCAAGCTGAAACAGGTGGTCCGCAACACACGCAATGTTCTCGCCATCGAGGCGCTTACCGCGGCTCGCGCGTTGGATTGCCTGCGTCCCCTCAAATCCAGTCCCGCGATCGAGCGCGTCCGCGCCGAGCTTGGAAAGATCAGCCCACCGTGGACCGCCGACCGTTCCCTATCCGCAGACATTCAAAAAACCGGCGATTGGATCGTCTCAGGAGCGTTGAGCCCTCAACTCGATGCATGAAATCCTTCGGCATTTGCCGGAAGGCGCCCGCGTTCTGGATTTGGGCAGCCGGGCCGGCAGCTTCGATGCGTCTCGATATCCGGTGCACGCCGTTCGCCTGGATCTCGAAATCCCCACAGGCAACGCGCGCGAAGGTTTCGTCCAGGCCGATGCGTCCAGCCTTCCGTTTCAGGATGCAACGTTTGATGCCATTATCTCGAATCACAGCTTAGAGCACTTCGAACGGCTTGAAATGGCGCTTCGGGAGTTGGGCCGCGTGGTGCGGCCGTCCGGTTCTATATTCATCGCTGTGCCGGACGCGGGTACGTTCTCCGACAAACTGTATCGCTGGTTGGGACGCGGCGGCGGCCACGTGAACGCGTTCCGGTCGCAGACGGAGTTGATCGCGCAAGTGGAACGCCACGCCAGCTTGCGCTTCGTCGGCGGCAGAACGTTGATTAGCTCGCTCTCGATCTTGAATCGCAATAATCTCGTCGGCCGCGCTCCTAGAAAGATGCTGCTGCTGGGAGGCGGCAGAGAAGGACTTCTGATTCTATGGAGCCTGATCTCGCGCCTTTCGGATCGCTGGTTTCACACGCGCCTCAGCTTGTACGGGTGGGCTCTCTACTTCGGCGCGCTGCACGAAGCGCTGGATACCAGTACTTGGTGGAACGTGTGCGTGCGCTGCGGCTCGGGTGGTTCGTCGGCTTGGCTGGAACATCTCGGGATCGTGAAACGGAATCGTTGGCTGCTACGCGCCTATGCGTGCCCAACTTGTGGCGCGCCCAATATTTTTACGCGCGACTAATCCGCGATGTACACATTGAAATTGGTAACCATCCGGTAGCCCATCCTTTCATACAGCGACAAACCCGACCGCGTGGACTGCAGAACAGTTCCCCCGGCGCCGGCTTGTTCAATCACCTGGCGCATGATGGCTTCCGCGTATCCCATTCGCCGGAACGCTGGCACCGTGGCCACCGAATACAGCCCGATGACGTCACCGGTGAGCGTAGCCGCCGCGGTGGTGACGGCTTTCCCGTTTTCGAATCCCACATAACCCCGCAAGTCGCCGGTCCAGGCGAACTCGGAGCCGTACACCGCCGTGCATACCGCCGCCGGAATCTCGAATGCTACAGACATGATCTCGGCGAACGCCTTGCGCGTTTCTGCATCGGCCACCGGACGTACTTCAAACCTCGGGAGTTTGCGATGCGGCGGCAGCAGCTTTCGAGTGTACATGCCGGGCGCCTGAGTCAAAGGCCGCAGTCCGTACCGGCTGAAGATGCGATCGGCATCGCGCAACGCGGGCCGGCTAAGTAAGTCCTCGCAAACCCAACAAGTCCAGCGCAGATTGCGCGCGTCAAACCGCTGGGCCGCTAACTGAATCAGGCGCGACAGCTCTTGCCCGTCGCCTGTTACCGGTCGAGACAGCAAGGCTGCATTGAACGCGGCATAGTTGAGCCCGCAGAAAATTAAAGACACGCCGGCGAGATCCTGGATTTCACTGCTGGCCCGCGCGTGTCCAAAGAACCGGAGGGCCTGCAGGAGGTTGTCCGCCACCGCGCGAACCTCGGGTTCGGGCATTTGGCGATTAGAGCAGAATGCGCCGCCCGGCGTCAATGCACCGTCTCCCATGCATCGCCCCTCATGCACCGCCTCCCATGCACCGCCCCACATGCACCGCCCCACATGCATCGCTCCACATGCACCGCCACACATGCACCGCCGCACATGCACCGCCGCACATGCACCGCCCCACATGCACCGCCGCACATGCATCGCTCCACATGCACCGCCGCACATGCACCGCCGCACAACCGAACCGCGACCGTAAGGGAGTCGGTGCCTTTTTGGGGTTCGGTCCCGACCACATGCCAAGAATTCAGCGCGACAAAAACGTGCCTCCTCGCAGGGTCATGCCACCCAATGTTTTCAATCCATTTCGATTGGCCGCCCACTTGCATCCAACAGCCGCGTGACTATTAACCCAGTTTCCTCGCTGTTTCCCAGCATCTTCCAGCCGAGTACATCATCGGCTAATAACACCAGCAGCTCTAGCTCGGTTTCTTCCGCCGCGCAGCAAACCGATGCCTCGGGTCTGTCACCTACTGCCAGCTTCTTGAATGAGCTGCAGCAACTTCAGCAACAAAGTCCCAGCCAGTTCAGCCAAATCATGGCGCAAATCTCCGGCAATCTTCAAACAGCGGCGCAAGCAGCTTCTAAGAGTGGGAATTCCACCACGGCGACCCAGTTAAACAATTTGGCAGCCGGGTTTCAGAACGCGGCCAAGGGCGGCCCAGTCCCATCCGCGCAGGACCTCCAGCAAGCCGGTCTCACTGGACATCACCACCACCATGGCGGCGGAGGACACAACGTCTCCGTCCAGCCAAGCTCGACCAA
>DASYNU010000259.1:0-2961 GCA_036008345.1 Bryobacteraceae bacterium | reverse complement strand
CTGGAGGTAATCACCGAGCATAACGACGGCGTCTGTTCGCGCGATTTCGTCCGCCACATGCGAACCAGACCCTTCGAGCTGGTGCGCTTCCACAGCGACCACATGACGCTGAATCCCGGTGATCTGATCTCGACCGGCTGCCCAAAAGGTGCGCGCATCAAACCCGGCGATCGCGTTCGCGCCCGCATTGACGGCGTAGGAACGCTATCGGCGAATGTGATGCAAGGCGCCCGTGTCGTACGCAAATAGTCCCTGCCAGGACTTCCGTGGCGCGGACACTCGTGTCTGCGGCGTCGAGACTCTGACCTCCTGAGGTCAAGGAATCAGCCTGAGCCAACTTGGAAGCGAAGCCTGAGTTGGGTGTCGGGAAAGATCGTCTCGGTTTCATTAAGCTGATCGCAGAGGTGGCGGAGAATCTGGTCGTGAGCCGATTGGGTGAGATGGTGTAGTTTCACGGTCAGTGTAGCGGCGTGGAGGTCGGGAATCAGATCGGCATCGGTGTCATAGATCTGCCGCAGCAGAGCGCGAGCATCGTCGGCGCGCGACATTTTTTCGCGGAGGATCGCTACCATGCTGGTTTCCGCGCGATAGCTGATCATCTTGATGGTGTCGATGAAGTGCTTTCGCTCGGGGCGCAATCTGGTGAAGCGATCCTGCTCCGGCAGATCTTTGACGGGAATGTGATGTGGGGCCGCCTTGCGTTCTTGCTTCAGTTTTTCCAGTTGGCGTTGGAGTTGTTCGATTTTCTCTTGCTGCTGGCCTTGGGTAGCGGCGAAGCGTGTGACGGCAGCTTCGGAAACCGGCTCCGTTAGACTGGCTGCGGCAAACTGTGCCCGTGCTTTTTTCAGGGCCTCATGCTGTTTCCGCACCTCGCGGTTGAGAGTCCGCCACGCCGGGTTCACCGTGACTTCGGCATCAGAAATCTCCTCACTACCAAGCTCCACGATTCGATCCAATGCATAGTGTTGCCGCATGTAGCGGAAGAAGTTTTCCTGAGCCCACCGCGCGAATAATGCCGCTGCTAGCGCCCCAGCGCCCAACCGCCGGTGCGTGCTGATCAACGAAATCTGCTCGCCGCTCTCGCTCAACTTCCGCACCTCACGAACCCACAGTCCCTTGGGTAATCGCGTGCCTCGTTCCGCCAACTGCAACTGCGCCGTTTCTCCGTTCGCCAAGCTCACCGTCTGCGGTTGGAACTCTGCGGTCGCCCAGTCTTCGGCCGGATAGCGGTGATAGCTCAGCACGGCGATGCGCCGCTGTTGCAACTCTTCAAACAGATCTGGGCTGTAGCCCTCGCGGTCAAAGATCACCGTGAATCGCGGCGTGAGCGCATCCCGGTCCATCCGCTGCTGATGCTCCGCAGTGATCGGCGCGTGCTTCTCCACCCATGGCACGATCTCCTTGTCCAGCGCCTGCACCAACCCGTGATCGATCTCCTGGTTGATGTAGACGAAGGGTTGACCATCCAGCGCGTTGACCCAGTAGTCCACCGTGGCACGCAGATATAATTTTTGTCGCGCCACATAATGCCGCGGCAGTTGCGCCATCTCACCGTGGTACACACGAACATGTCCATCCACGTAGAACATCGGCTCGGCTTCCGGCTGCAGTCCCATCCATTGCTTGGCCAACTCCGCGTTCCATCGCGCCGCCCGTCCCTTGGCCACGCACAGCGCCTGCAGTTTCTCGCGCAACGTGCGCACCTCCGGAATCCGATCCAACCCCAGCAGATTCCCCCACTCCCCCGGCGCCGCGTAGCGCAATTGTTCAATCGACTTCACGCGCCCCAAGGCCATCATCGCCAGCAACAGCAAGATGCTGCTTAGACCGTAGTAGCCGCGCGGCAACGCATACATCTCCAAGCTGTGTCGCAGTAGTCCCATCGCCAGCAAAGCCGGCACTGCCAGTAACAAGCCTCCTTGCGGAATATCCTGGGCGGATGCAAATTCGATCGATGCGGCGCCCATTAAGCCCAGGGCCGTGCTTACCCGATCCAGTGTTCGCGTGGCCGCGTAACCCATCGACGCGATGCTGTCGGTGGTGCTACGCTCGCTCTTGGTGGAGGCAGCCGGCGCGTTCGGACCTACTGGCTTTTTTTTAAACGCCCCGCCCCTATCGCCTTGTGCATCGTGTCCGCCCGAACCTTCAATTGCCGAGCTGCTTCCGGCACGCTCCGGCCCTCGTCCAACAATCTCTGTGCCTGGCTCAACACTTCCGGTGTCAGTACCGGCGCTGAGCGTCGTCCTTTGGCCGCAAAGAACCCTTTCGTCCCTCGTTCGCGAAGCAGCTTGCTGTATCGCTTGACGGTGATCAGTGGAACCCCGAACGCCTTGGTGATGTCGCCTTGCCTCACCGTCCCCCGTTCGATCAACTGGCTGGTGAACAATCGAAAGCTCTGTACGTCGTCGGCGTCATGCTGGAACACTGGTAGATGGCCGTAGAAGTACACCACCTTTCCCGACTCGCACTGAAATGCAATCTCCTTGGTGATCGCCGTCAGGCCTGCAGGAAACATCGGCAGTTGCATTTGGGGCATCCGCCCAGTCTCGGCTAACTGCTCGCCGTCACGCAACCGGTCGGCTCATTACCGTTCCAAGCGAACCTAAGAAAACGCCGGGCACCTCAGGAGGTCAGAGACTCGTCTCGACGCTCTTCGCTGGCTGCGCTATGTCATTTAGCACGGCGATCCCAATGACTTTGGATCGCCAGGCATCGAGACGAGTGGCCATGCGCCTGGGCGCGCAACCGAGCATGAAATGCAAGGCTGCGGTCTGGTGGGCATAGGCCGTTAAAATAAGCCGCCGTCATCACATCTCCAGGTAGGCTACGCCTCCAAGTGAATCCGCGTACATCGGCCAAGCTGCCATGAACGGCGTTTCACGGGAGTAATTCGTTCCAAGAATTTCGACTTACAAGCTTCCCACGAACCCAATTTCCGGCCTGAAAATCTGCCGCTGGAGC
>DASYNU010000258.1:0-3339 GCA_036008345.1 Bryobacteraceae bacterium | reverse complement strand
AAACGGAAATTGGTGGTGCGATTTGAAAGCGGCGTGCTTTTGAGGGCCGCCGGGGTTCACGCCCAGAACAATGGCGTTCTTCTGCTGGGCCATCTCCCAACTGTCTCTAAACTCGCAAAGTTGTTTTGTGCAAACCATCGTTTCGTCAGCCGGGTAGAAGACCAGGACCACATTTTTGCCGGATAAACCGGAGAGCGAAACGGTATTTCCGTCCTGATCGGGAAGGGTGAAGTCAGGCGCGTCATCACCCACGCGCAGCGGGTCGGAAAACAGCCAGGAGAACATCCTACCATTCTATTTCTTGGGCGAGACTGCGTAACCGAACCGCGACCGGCAGGGAGCGCCGCCACAAGTGCCCTTAGTTGTGCGTCGTTGGTAGCGCTTCTAAGGAACTCGCGCAAAACGGAGCCCGGCGCGGGCCAGTTCCTGAACCGTTTGGCGGTGCGCGCCGCACCCTTTGCGCTTCCTCCCGGCCGCGGTTCGGTTTGCACGTATCCTGGTATTGATGAAGCAGCTTGCAATCGAAGCGCTGGACTCAGCACTGCGGCCGGGGGTTACTTATGCCGATGTCCGCCTGGTGGAAAGCCGGGAGCGCGATCTTTCGACGAAGAATGGGAAACCGAGCCAGGTAGCCAGTTCCGAATCGGCGGGCTTGGGGATACGGGTTCTGGCGGAAGGCTGTTGGGGATTTGCGGCCACCGACGATTTGAGCAAAACCGGAGTGGAGTCGGCCGCCGCACTTGCGGTGGAAATCGCACGCTCCAGCGCCCTCGCGAAGAAACGGGATGTTGTGCTGGCGCCCGAAAACAAGTACGAAGCTACCTGGGTTTCCCCGTGCCGGATTGATCCATTTTCGGTGAGCGTGGAGGAACAGCTCTCGCTGTTGCTTCAAATTGACGCTGAGCTGCGGCGTAATTCGGGCGTCACGTTGGCGCAGACCTCGATGAGCTTTCACCGGGACCGGCAGATTTTTGTTTCCTCGCTCGGAAGCGTGATCGATCAAACCCGCACCGCTAGCGGCGCCGGATTCGACGCGCACAGTTTCCGCGGAGAGGAGATCCAGAAGCGCTCCTATCCGAATTCGTTCGGCGGGCAGCACCAGTTGAAGGGCTATGAGCTGATTCATGAATTGGCAATGCTGGATCACGCCCCGCGCGTGGCGGAGGAAGCCGTGGCGCTGCATTCGGCCATGCAATGCCCGGAGGGCCGCTTTGATTTGATCGTGGACGGCAGCCAACTGGGCCTGCAGGTTCACGAATCCATCGGACATCCTATTGAGCTCGACCGCGTGCTTGGCTCGGAAGCCAATTATGCCGGTATGAGTTTTCTTACGCTCGACAAGCTGAACAAGCTGCGCTATGGCTCCGAGATTGTCAACGCGGTATGTGATGCGCGGCCGGAGCATGGCCCTGGCCTCGGCACCTTTCTTTTCGATGATGAAGGCGTTCCCGCGCAGAGCGCCCAGATCATTCGCAATGGCCAGTTCGTCGGATACATGACCTCGCGCGAGACCGCGGCGGCCGTCGGACAGACACGCTCGAACGGGACCATGCGCGCTACTGGATGGTCCCGGCTGCCGCTCATCCGCATGACCAATGTCAGCTTGATGCCCGGTGAGCAGACCCTCGGCGAAGTACTGGGTGGCGTGAGCAACGCCATCTACATGGAGACCAACCGTAGCTGGTCAATCGACGACAAGCGCTACAACTTTCAGTTCGGCTGCGAGATAGCCTGGGAGATTCGCGACGGCAAGCGCGGCCGTATGTTGAAGAATCCCACCTATAGCGGCATCACCACCGAGTTCTGGAATTCCTGCGCCGCCATCGCCAATCGCGATCATTGGGTACTGTGGGGTGTTCCAAACTGCGGCAAGGGCCAGCCCGAGCAGGTGATTGGGACCGGTCATGGAGCCAGCCCCGCGCGTTTCCACGACGTCAAGATTGGAGCGGCTTATGCCGGCTGAGGAATTGGACCCGTCCCCAATATTGTCGATCGAAAGAAGCCGCGAACTCTTCGGAAGTATTCAACGCGCTGCTCAAGGGTTCGGTGTTCGCGATGTCGAGGTGCTCTTCGCGGCGCATCGCGGAGCGCTGACTCGATTTGCCAACAACACCATTCATCAAAATGTATCCGAGCAGGGGCAGTGGATCTCGGTACGGGTGTTGTTCGATCAAAAAACCGCCCGCGCGACAACGAACAGATTCGACGCCGATTCCGTCCGGTCGGTTGTAGAACAGGCCATTGCTTTAACGAAATCCGTGGCGCCGGACCCTGACCTGTTGCCGCTAGTGGAACCGTCACCGATTCCCGAGATCCCGCGCTTCGATTCCGCTACAGCTTCAGCCAGCCCCATGGACCGCGCTCGAGCGGTTGCTCAAGCTATCCGAATCGTGGAAGAGGCTGGGCAGACGGCGGCTGGGATTTATTCCACTGGCCAGTCAGTAGAGGCCATTTTCAATTCGGCGGGCGTGGCTGCGCTGCATGGCGAAACGATGGCGCAGTTTTCCATAACAGCCATGGCGGAGGACAGTTCCGGTTGGGCGAAGGGATCGGCCATCGCGTGCGGCGCGATTGATCCGGTCCAGATGGCGCGGAGTGCGAGCGAAAAGGCCCGGCTGTCGCGTGAGCCGCGAGAAGTTGAGGCTGGCCGTTATACGGTGATCCTCGAACCTGCCGCGGTGCTGGACCTGGTGGGGCAAATGTTCGGCGATTTCAGCGCTACTGCTTTGGACGATCAACGCAGTTTCCTCAACGATCGGTTAGGCACGAAACTGTTCGGTGACAACATCCAAATCTGGGACGATGTGACCCACCCGCTGCAAGCCGGTGTCCCCTTTGATGGTGAGGGAGTCCGGCGGCGCAAACTTGCTTTAGTGGATGCGGGAGTTCCACGCGAAGTGGCATACGCGCGTTCCAGCGCCCGCAAAGCCGGTGTTGAGCCTACTGGCCATGGCTTCCCCGTGCCCAACGAGATTGGCGAAGCGCCACTGAATATAGTGATCGCTGGAGGCCGAAGTTCGATCGAAGAGATGATCGCTTCCACGGCACGAGGAGTGCTGGTAACACGGTTTTGGTACATCCGCGAGGTGGACCCGTTCCAGAAGATCATGACTGGTATGACTCGCGATGGCACCTTCCTCATAGAAGACGGGCGCCTGACTTGTGGTTTACGGAATTTCCGCTTCAACCAAGGGCTGATCGAGTTGCTCAACAACGTGGAAGCGCTCTCACCGGCAGTGCGGGCGTCAGGAGAAGAGGCCTTCGACATGGTGGTGCCGGCCATGAAGGTCCGCGATTTTCATTTCACCGAAGTCACCAGGTTCTAGGGACCCACCGCGG
>DASYNU010000257.1:0-2746 GCA_036008345.1 Bryobacteraceae bacterium | reverse complement strand
TCAGGATGAGCCACATTGCCGGAAGCCACTTTTCCAAACCGAGCGGAGAATCTTCGAAAATGGTTCCGACCTTAACGGAGAATTGCCGCCGTGGATGTCGTTCGCTGCACTGCCACCGCAGTTGGTTCTTGAGGAAACCGACCCGAGAACTACCGCACCTGGGGCAAACAACGCCGTCCTTCCATTCCGGGCGACGGGCTACCAAGTACTCAAGGCAGGTCATTTGATCCGAGAAGTAAACGATTGCTTCTTGAAGGGTTTGCGGTCCTTGATTGGCGGCTTCCATACATTCAATAGTACGCCGGAACCGCGAATTAGTCAAGTATATAATTGCCCAAATTTGCGAAATGAGTTGGCGTCGGGATTGGTTCTGGACACCAGACTCGCGGCCATTAACGGGACGAAAATATCCGGCGACGTTTCCGCTTCGAGGCCATTGAATCGTTGCGGCATCACGCCCACCACAGTGAAAGCACGATCCTCCAGCGTGATGGTGCGGCCGACAATCGCCGGATCGCGCTGAAGCTGACGCCGCCAGTATGAATAGCTTACGACCACGGGCGGGGCCGAGGCTGGTTCGAGAGAATCAGCTGAAGTTAGAACTCGGCCGTACAAGGGCTGCACTCCGAGAGCGGTGAAGAAATTGCCCGTCACGATCTGGCAGCGAATCCGGCTCACGCCAGTGGAGTCCCGCACCGCGGTATTCGCATCCGCGTAACCGATGACACCGGAGAGGCTGGTGGATTTGCGCTGCAGCGCTTCGAAGGCGTCGTAGCTGTAGTAGCTGCGCGGTCCCAGATTTTGGACCATCTGCACTACCCGCACCAACTCCTCCGGCTTCGTCACCGGAAGGGGCCGCAATAGCAACGCGTCTAACAATAGAAAGATCGCGCCGTTCAGTCCGATGCCGAGGGCGAGCGGAACAATCACGTACACAGAAAACAACGGCGCTTTGCGAATGAGCCGGAAGGCATGCAGGATGTCCCGGACGAAGTCGGTCACTATGTCACCATTATGTATCGGTGTTCCTCTTTGAGCTAATCGGCGCGGCGTCGCTCGCGGTGTGGATCTACTTGCTGGTTGCGCGCGGCGGCTTCTGGCTTGTTAGAATGGCGCCGATTCCGAAGCTGGCTGCTCCGGAAAAATCGGTCGTTGTGGTGATTCCGGCGCGCAACGAGGAAGCGGTGGTTGGACGTGCCATCGAGTCGATCATCAATCAGGATTATTCCGGTTCTTTGCACATTATTCTGGTGGACGATCACAGCGAAGACGCAACCGTTGCGGCTGCCGGCACGCATGAACGCCTGAGCATCATCGAAGCGGGGCCGTTGCCGAAAGGCTGGACTGGCAAGCTGTGGGCAGTTTCTGAAGGGTTGAAACGCGCTTCCGAGCTTAATCCCGGCTACATTCTGTTGACCGACGCGGACATCGTGCATGCACCTAGCAATATTGCCGGGTTGGTGGCGCGAGCTGAAGCCGGCGGTCTGGACCTGGTCTCTTACATGGTCAAGCTGGAATGCAAGACTCTGGCCGAGCGTGCGCTGATTCCCGCCTTTGTGTTTTTCTTTCTCAAACTCTATCCGCCCGCGTGGATTGCCAGACGCGATCGAAAGACCGCGGGCGCCGCGGGAGGGTGCATGCTGATCCGGCCTGCGGCGTTGGAGCGTATCGGCGGAATCGAAGCCATTCACGGCCAGTTGATTGACGATTGCGCGCTTGCACGCGCTGTAAAGCAGGGGGGCGATATCTGGATAGGGCTGACGGATGAGACGCGCAGCATCCGCGAATACGCGACATTCCGAGATATTCTGCGCATGATTTCACGCAGCGCGTTCACCCAGCTCCACCACTCGACATTACTTCTGGCCGGGACAATTCTTGGGATGGCCGTCATCTATCTGGCGCCGCCGTTTTTGATTTGGACCGGCAATCGCGTTGCGGCCGCGTATGGAATCGCCGCCTGGATTCTGATGATGATCGCGTATGTGCCGACGCTGCGTTTTTATCGCCGTTCGATGCTTTGGGCGCTAGTGCTACCGTTGGTCGCACTGTTCTATATGATCGCTACATTTGATTCCGCGATCCGCTACTTCTTCGGCCGCGGCGGGTTATGGAAGGGACGGGTGCAAGACACGGGAGGCTGAAGTTCTTGCATCACACCGACGATGATAGAATGCACCAGGAAAGGAACCGATGAAAAATCTGCTTAAATCCCTGCCTTGGCTGGCCCTCATGACGCTGGCCTTGATTTCCGTGCCGAGAAGCGCGAACACCGCCCCACCGCCGCCGGAACCGCATCCGCATATTCATGCGGCGATCGGTGAATTGCGGGAAGCTGAAGGGGAGTTGCGGACGGCCGCGCATGATTTTTGCGGTCATCGCAAGGAAGCCATGGAAATCACCCACAGGGCCATCAAGCAGCTTCAGGAAGCACTGGATTGCGACCGGCACTAAGACTTAGCGTTCCAGCTTGTGAATCGTCAGGCCACTGAGAAGTTTTGGGTAGAAGTCGGTGGATTTTTGCGGCATTACTCCGCCTGAGAAAGCCACGCCGGCAACTTGCTCCATGCTGGTTGGCTCGAGCAGAAATGCCGCATCCGCGTCTTGGCGAACCTTGGCGTAGGCAGCGTCCAAGCCGCGCACATACTCGATGTGCTTCTCATCCCGGACCGCTTCTTCACTGATTCCGAGTAAGGAGCCAAGCAAGTATTGATGGAGAACGTTGACATCCAGCTCGCCGGGCTGG
>DASYNU010000256.1:0-3951 GCA_036008345.1 Bryobacteraceae bacterium | reverse complement strand
AACTGTTCGGCGGAGTTGAAGGAGTGGCGCTGCAAGTTGAGTTGTGGGGTGTGCGGATTTTATTTGAGCTGCTCGGATTTTTATTGAGGCAGAAGTTGCCGACGATAGTCTGTGGTGATGCATAGCGGCCCGATGTACCTGGGCCGCCGGGCAGCCGAGGGCGGCTGTCCCCACATGGGCATCGCTCAAACTGAGATACCATCAAGGGTCCGGCCGCCTGACAGGCTTAGCGGTCTCCATCTACAATGAAAGAGGATTTAACTTTTCTATTCATGATGAGGAGAAACGCGATGGAACGCAAGGCTAGCGCGGTTTGGAAGGGCGGGTTGAAGGATGGGAAGGGAACGATATCGGCTCCGGGTGGAGTGTTGAAGGATACGCAGTATTCGTTTACTTCGCGGTTTGAGAATGGGCCGGGGACGAATCCGGAGGAGTTGATTGCGGCGGCGCATGCGGCGTGTTTTTCGATGGCGTTGTCGGCGCAGCTGGGTGGGGCGAACTTGAAGCCGGAGAGCATCAGCACGAATGTGACTTTGACGATGGAGAAGCAGGACGCGGGCTGGACGATTACATCGAGCCACATCGATGTAGTGGGGAAGGTTCCGGGAGCGGATGCGGCGACGTTTCAGAAGTATGCGGAGGCGGCGGAGAAAGGGTGTCCGGTGTCGAAGGTGCTGAACGCGAAGATTACGATGACGGCGAAGTTGGGGTAGGAGATCGGCTTCCGGCTTCCGCTTTCCGGCTTATGACGTCGGCTGGGTTTGGAGGTCTGAGCATGATCACTGGGGCACATGTTGTTATTTATACGAAGGATGCGGAGGCTGA
The DNA here is from genome assembly GCA_036008345.1 of Bryobacteraceae bacterium. Taxonomy (GTDB): domain Bacteria; phylum Acidobacteriota; class Terriglobia; order Bryobacterales; family Bryobacteraceae; genus Palsa-89. Next base: position 3,126 of record DASYNU010000256.1, on the reverse strand, counting down.
CCGAGCTTTCTTTCGCGATGTGCTGAAATTTTCTTCGGTGGATGCGGGGCATGGCTGGTTGATTTTTGCCATGCCGCCGCTGGAAGCGGCATTTCATGATTCGGAGAAGAATGATCAGAACGAACTTTTCTTTATGTGCGATGACATTGAGGAGACGCTGAAGGATCTTGGTGCGAAGAAGGTAGAGGTTTCAGAGGTGAGCGAGCAGAGGTGGGGAAAGGTTGCTAGGTTGACGCTTCCGGGCGGCGGAAAGATTGGGGTTTATGAGCCGAAGCATGCGAGTCCATTGAAGCTTGGGCGTTGAGCGAAGGCGGCTCTCGAGGCGCTAAGGTTTGACAGGTGGTGGTGTGGCTGTAAAATAGAGAAGTTGATCTTCCTGACTCGGCGGCCTTGGGGCCGCCGCTGCATTGTGGTTCAGTATTGCCATCGTGGCGGAATTGGCAGACGCGCATGGTTCAGGTCCATGTACTCGCAAGGGTGTGGGGGTTCGAGTCCCTTCGATGGCACCAAGAATTACTCTCGAGTTCATTTCGCTATAAAGATATCCTCGGGGGGGTTCAAGCCGCTCCGTTTCAAGAACGGTTCGGAGAGCGGCTCTGGGCGTTTTGACGAGAGAACGACTGAGCCAGGTGCGGGGAGATCCTTCGCTCCGCCTGAAAAACGGCTGCGCTCAGGATGACGCCGTCGAAATGAGACTGAAAGTTGAAATGGTCGGGGCGCGCGGATTTGAACCGCGGACCCCCTGCGCCCAAGGCAGGTGCGCTACCAGGCTGCGCTACGCCCCGACATTGCTGGCCCGTTAACGTCCGAGAACGGGAACGACTCTCGCGAGTCAACGACTGGGGTAATTATAAACGACGGAACGCGCTATAATTTTCCTCTGAATATGCAGAGCCTGCGGTATGCGTTGGTGGCCTACGTGAAAGGCCCGGTGGGAGAGTTCGTGGAGAACCTCCGGCGGGAGCTGCATCCGGAATTGGCTCATTTTGCGGCGCATCTCACGCTGCTGCCACCACGGCCGTTGCGGGGAACGGAGAACGAGGCGCTGCAGGTGCTGGCCGGGATTTGCGGGAGAACGGAACCTTTTGAAGTGACGCTGGGCGGGATCGACAGTTTTGCTCCGACGACTCCGACGGTTTACATCCGAGTGGCTTATGGGGCGGTGCGGATGTGCGAACTGCATGAGCAGTTGAACACGAAGGCCCTGGAGTTTGTGGAGGAGTGGGCTTATATCCCGCATTTGACGATTGCGAAGATGCCCAGCGAAGAGGCGGCGATGCAGGCTTTGCGGATTGCCGGGCAACGCTGGGAGGAATATAAGGGAACCCGGCGAGTGCTGTTGGACCGGCTGACGTTTGTGCGGGAAGAGTCGCCGAATTGCTGGGTGGATCTGGCTCCGGTGCCGTTGGGCGGGACGCTGGTTTCGAAGTAGCAGGGGTCCAGGGGCTAAAGCCCGCATCGATTGCGGGCTTACGCGGCGCTGAAGCGCCGCTTCCACAGTGCTGAAGCGCTGCTCTTCCACGGTGCTGATCGCATTCGAGTATTTTTCTGCAGCTGCGAAGAGTGGGTGGGCAAAGTTCAAGCGTGCCGATGGGACGCGATCCGGTTTCCAACTTCCCTGGCGCTAGAAGCGCCGGGCTATTGTCAGACACCCCGCCGGGGCAAGCCTCTGGTCCCATTTCCATCAATAACTTCACGAGATATTACGCGTAACCCTCGCCACGTTACCCTATTACGTTACCCCCACCTAGCGGACATGGCCCCAAGTACATTTCCCTTGCGTGCGTTGCGGAGAGCGGGGACGCACTGTAAACAATGAAGACAGGGAAGTGCGATACCCGCGCCGGTAGCCGCTTCAGGCGCGGGTTTTCAGAACGCCCTCGGGGGCATGAGAATGCAGATAGGCGTGTACGGTTCGGGGTTTCTGGGAACAGTGATTTCGGCCTGTCTGGCGGACTTTGGGACTCCAGTTTCGTGTTGCCATCCGGATCGGACGCGGATGGTGGAGATGGCGCAGGGCAACATTCCTTTCTTCGAAAAAAATCTCAAAGAAATCATCCGGCGAAATGTGCGAGCGGGACGGCTGGCTTATTCGACCGATATTGATTCGTTTGCGCGCAAGGCGCAGGTGATTTTTCTGGCGGAAGATGGACCGGAGAATTTGAGCGACGTGGCAATGCGCATCGCGAAGATTGCGCCGAAGCCTCCGATATTGACGATTGTTACTCCGGTGAGCGTGGGTACGGCCAACGCGCTGGAGAAAAGCTTGAAGGATGCGGGGCTGCAGGGGACGATCGTATCGCAGCCGATGTTTTTTACGGATGGTTGCGCGGTGGAAGATTTTAACTGGCCGGACCGGCTGATTCTGGGATCGACATCGAATGAAGCCGTGCATGTGCTGAAACAGATCTTTCATCCGCTGGTGATGCGCGGAGTGCCGGTGATTGTGACCAACCAGGCGACGGCGGAGCTGGTGCGGGAATCGGCGACGGCGTTTGTAGCGACGAAGATTTCGTTCATCAACGAAGTGGCGGCGCTGTGCGAGCGAGTGGGCGCGGACGCGGTGAATCTGGCGCTGGCTTTGGGATTGGATAAGAAGATTGCTCCGCGATGTCTGCAGCCGGGAGCGGGGATGGGTGGCGTGTTTGCGGAGTCAGATATGGATTCGCTGGCGCAACTAGCGCAGGCGAATGGGGTTCCGCTGAAAGTTTTGAGTGCGGCGCGAGATGTGAACCACACGCTGGCAGACCGGTTGGTCGAGAAGATTGCGGCGACGTTGAATTCGGTAGAGAACAAGGACGTAGGGATTTTAGGGCTGGCGTTCAAGCCGAATACGAATTCGGTGGCGGGATCGTCGGCGATCCGGTTGGCGGAGACGCTGGTGGCTAAGGGCGCGCGGGTTAGGGCTTACGATCCGGTGGCGCTGGCGGATGCGAAGACGCGGTTGAACGGGTCAGTGAGATATTGCGAGACGGCTTATGCGGCGGCCGAAGGGATGGATGCGCTGGTGGTGGGCACGGGGTGGCCGGAATTTCGCGCGCTGGATTTCGAGCGCATCAAACATCTGCTGAAGAAGCCGATTATTGTGGATACGAAGAATCTGCTGGACTCGGTGCGGCTGCGGGC
>DASYNU010000255.1:0-5785 GCA_036008345.1 Bryobacteraceae bacterium | reverse complement strand
CGATCGCCCATGTTCGCGCCTGGGACTACACCTAAGCCGCCCACTAGGCCGGCCGCGAGGTCCGAAACAATGTCGCCGTACAAATTGGGGAGCAGCAGGATGTCGAAAGTCTCGGGGCGAATTACAAGCTGCATGGACGCGTTGTCCACAATCAGCTCCTTATATTCGATTTCCGGAAATCGCGCGGCTACTTCCCGGCAGCAGCGCAGAAACAGGCCATCCGCCAGCTTCATGATGTTGGCTTTGTGAATGGCCGCTACTTTCTTGCGGCCGGTTTTCGTCGCGAAATCGAAAGCGTACTCGGCTATGCGGATGGAGGCCGTACGGGTGATTACCTTGAGACTGGTGACCACATCTTTCACCACTTCATGCTCCAGGCCCGAGTACAAGTCTTCCGTATTCTCGCGGAAGATCACCATGTCGATGGTCACATCGTCAAAGCGCGTCTTCAGGCCTGGCAACGAATGAACCGGCCGCACGTTGGCATACAAATCGAATTGTTTGCGCAGCGCGACATTGACGCTCGAAAATCCGCCGCCAATGGGAGTGCCCACCGGACCTTTCAGTCCCACATGAGTCCGTTCGATGGATTCAATCACGTGCGGCGGCAGCACCTGTCCCGCTTTCGCGATGATCGAGGCATTCAGATCGGCGCGCTGCCAGTCAATAGAGACGCCCGTCGCATTCACGGCGCGGACTGCTGCGTCGGCCACTTCCGGGCCAATACCGTCCCCTGGGATTAACGTAACTGGATAAGACACGTTTACCATTGTAGAGAATGGCTCTCATTAAACGTGCACTGATCAGCGTAACTGACAAAAGCGGCCTGGTGGAATTCGCGGCCGGGCTCCGGGATTTGGGCGTGGAAATAATTTCAACCGGAGGCACCGCGCGGGCGCTCCACGATGGCGGCGTCGCGGCGCGCGAGGTTTCCGAAGTCACTGGATTCCCCGAGATGCTGGATGGCCGGCTGAAGACCATTAATCCGCGAATCGCCGGCGGCGTCCTGGCCATGCGGGCGAACCCGGAGCATATGCGAGCGTTGGAGGAGCATCAGATTCCTTCTATCGATATGGTTGTCGTGAATCTCTATGCGTTCGAAAAAGTGGCGGCCCGGCATGGCGCCAGCATGCATGAGTTGATCGAGAATATCGACATCGGCGGCCCCACTTTGATCCGCGCGGCGGCGAAGAACTATCAGGACGTCGCAGTGGTCGCGTCGCCCGATGATTACGCGGTGATCCTGCAAGAGCTGCATGAGCGCAAGGGCGAATTGTCGGAACCGACGTTATGGCGGTTGGCGCAGAAGGCCTTCGCTCTCACCGCGGCTTATGACCGCGCGATTAGCACGCGGTTGTCTCGCGTAGGCATCGAAGAAGAGCGCGGCTTGCCGGCGTACCTGGATATTCGTGCGCCGCGGGCGCTGGATCTGCGGTACGGTGAGAATCCGCACCAATCCGCGGCGCTCTACACCAACCGGCGAGGCGGAATCGCCGGAGCGGAGCAGTTGCAAGGCAAGGAGCTTTCCTACAACAACCTGGTGGATCTGGATGCTGCCTGGCAACTGATTCAGGAATTTCAGCAGCCGGCGGCGGCCATCATCAAGCACACGAATCCATGTGGTTGCGCGGAAGCGGATACGCTGGCTGAGAGCTATCGGAGGGCGTTCGAAGCCGATCCAGTGTCGGCGTACGGCGGCGTGCTGGCGTTCAATCGAACCTTGGATGAAGAAACCGCGCGTGAGATCGCGAAGACTTTCATTGAAGCCATCGCCGCGCCCGACTATGAACCCGCTGCTCGCAGCGTGTTGGCCGGAAAAAAGAATCTGCGGATGCTGAAGGTGGATCCCGCGCCTGCCGACGAGCCGGTGGTGAAATCCATCAGCGGCGGATACCTGGTGCAGACTGCCGACACGCACCGGCTGGATCGAGGGCAATGCCAGGTGAAGACTCAGCGTCCGCCCAGTGAGGAAGAATGGAAAGCGCTGCTGTTTGGCTGGAAAGTGTGCAAGCACGTGAAGTCAAACGCCATCGTGTATGCGCGCGCCGGGCAAACGGTCAGCGTGGGCGCGGGACAAATGAGCCGTGTGGATTCGGTGAAGGTTGGGGCCATGAAAGCCGTGCTGCCGCTCGAAGGTACCGTGATCGCTTCGGACGCTTTCTTTCCATTTCCAGATGGAGTGGAGGAAGCCGCGAAACACGGGATCACGGCGGTGATTCAACCCGGAGGTTCCGTGCGCGATGATGATGTTGTCGCGGTGGCGAACAGTTTGGGATTAGCGATGGTGTTTACCGGAGTGCGGCATTTTCGGCATTGAGCCCGGCCCGGAGCGATCCGGGGTGATGATTTCTATTTCATTGTGAACAGCTAGGGCGGGAACATGAATCGCGATCGCGTGGGGGATGCTGCGAAGTTGGAGCCGGTGCGGATTGGTGTGCTGCGTTTGCGATAGAAAGCGGGCCCGGTCAGACTAATGGCTGGCGTGGGGCGTCATAGATAATAGAATGGCGTCGATGGAGATTTCTGTCAGGTCCGGGGAGAGCCGCGCGGCTAAGATGCTGCGCGAGGTTTTCGAATCGGGACGGCCGCTTACCTATATACGTTCCGCGGAGGAGCTGCGGGTGGGGAGGGTGTTGCGAGAAGTTGCCGGCGCCGTTCCCGTTTGGACCTGGAGCATGACGGAGGGGATGCGGCAGGATGGGCAAACCATCGAGGCCGGGACGGAGAGTGCACGCGGGGCGCTGGATTTTATCATCGCGCATGCAGGCGCGGGTATTTTTCATCTGAAAGATTTTCACGAGCCGTTGCGGGATTCCGCGGAAATCCGGCGGCGGCTGCGCGATGTGCATGATAGCTCGCTGGACCAGCGGAAGTTTGTGGTGATCAGTTCGGCCGTGCGATTCATTCCAGAAGAGGTGGAGCGCAGCATTTTATTTATTGAGCTGCGGCCGCCGGATCTTGTGGAGCTGACGGATTTCTTGCGCGAGGAGACGGGCGAAGCGAGCGAGGAGATCCTGTATCAGGTGGCGCGCGCGCTGCAGGGGCTGACGCTGGACGAAGCGAAATATGCGCTGCGGCGGGCGTTGGCGGTGAGTCCGCGGCTGGGTCCGGAATCGATTCCGGCGGTGCTGCAGGAGAAGCGGTTGCTGGTGAATCGCAGCGGCTATGTGGAATATATTCCCAGCGGAACGAAGCTGGATGAAGTGGGCGGACTGGATGGGTTGAAGAAATGGCTGTTGGAACGGCGGAAATTGTTTGAGCTGCGCGACGATTTGAGCATGGAGATTGTGCCCAAAGGCGTGTTGTTCATGGGCATCCCCGGTTGCGGAAAGAGTCTTACGGTGAAGGCCATCGCTTCGTTCTTTCAGCTTCCGCTGTACCGCGTGGACATGATCGAGATATTTTCCGGGCGGCACGGCAAACCGGAGGGCGTGTTCGTGCAGGCGTGCAAGATGCTGGAGGACATGGCGCCGGCGGTGCTGTGGTTCGATGAAATCGAGATGGGCATCACGTCCACCGATTCAGGCGGCGAGCAGGGGCGTATTTTCGCGTTCTTTCTGACTTGGATGCAGGAGAAGGCGCGGGGATTGTTTGTGGCCGCGACCGCGAACCGGATCGATCTGCTGCCGGCGGAGATGATCCGCAAGGGGCGCTTTGACGAGGTATTTTTCGTGGATCTGCCGGTGGAAGAAGAACAGCTTGAGATTTTCAAGATTCATTTGAGCCGGCGCGGCGTGGATCCGGCGCAGTTCAATTTGCCGGAGCTGATGCAGTTCACTGTGGGGTGGACGGGCGCGGAGATTGAGCAGTGCGTGATATCGGCGATCACCAAGGCGAAGTTGGCGGATCGCGAGGTGGTGGAGCAGGATTTGATCGGGATTGCGGCGAAGCTGGTGCCGTTATCGCGGACCATGAAGGAGCAGATCAATCATATAAGAGGCTGGGCGTTTGAGAGGGCGATCCGGGCGACGCCGCAGAATATTCGGAGGTGAGCTCGACGTTTTTGAGGGCATGATGCGTCTCGCTTTGTGCAAAGTCTAATCATGCTGGAAGCCTCGGGCGCGTAATATGGCGACTTCTGTTCATTGGGTCATCCAGGAGAATCAGAACGACTTACTAGAGCTCAGAGCTATTTTGCAGGCTTTGGAAGGAGACGGGCACCAGCCACATTTGGTGACGTTGATGAAGGGCTCTGAAGTGCCCACGATCCCGGATCTCCCCAACGACGTGCCGGTAGTTTGCCAAGGTCCGGCGTTTGTCCCTCGGGCACTGAATTATCCACTTCTTCGGCCAGGCCTGTTTTTCGACCCTGCGCTGTTCCGCTGGTCGGCATACCGCGCCGCATGGAAGGAGGCAATGCTTTCGCCCGATGGACGCATCGTGGAACTTTCATCTGCGCGGGTTCTTCTCAGCGACCGAATCTCGGCGTTCATTCGTCCTGATTCTGATTCCAAAACCTTCGACGGCGGAATCTACGATGCTGTCGGGTTGACTGCTGCGACGGAGGGAACGCCGGTTAACGAGATGACGCCCGTGGTTGTCGCCGCACCAGTCAAGATTGAAGCTGAGTGGCGCTTTTTTATCGTAAACCGAGAGGTCGTCGGCTGTTCGGAGTACCGGCGTTGGGGTCGTTTCTCGACACAAGGATCTGTGCCTTATACAGTCACAGATCTCGCTGTGGAAAGCGCCTCATGCTGGCAGCCGGCAGACATATACTGCTTGGATCTCGCGGCCACCGAGAACCGCATTGGCATCGTGGAAGCCAACTGCTTCAATGCGTCGCGATTTTATGCAGCCGGCATTGACCGGGTTCTCCGGGCAGTAAACGCTCATGTGTTGGCTCGGTTTTCTTCGGAGTTGAGCTGAAGATATCGCGCGACTGCTAGGGTTACTTGGCAGCCATCTGCTTCGCTTCAGTCCGGCATTAACACCGGAATTACCTTGTTCCCGTGCCGGCGGTAAATTCGGAAGTCGGAATCCAGAGTGAAAACTTCTCCGGTCATGTGGAGTTCGGAGAGCCGAACCATACAGGCGTCCGCTAGTGACATGGGTCGATTGCGATAACGGTGCATCAGCGCTCGAAGATCCGCCTGCTCTTTCTCGATATCGAGCGCAATTCGGATTACTCCGCGCTCTAGTAATGCGAACAGGGGGTCGGCTTCGTGGCCCTCGCGGCTCAGGAGGAAGGCCGCCTCGGTCAGGACCGGTTCACACGTCAGCAGCGGAGGTCGGAAGAACTTCCATTGTTCGCAAGCCCAGGAATGGTGCCTCAACCCGGCAGCGAGGAAGCTTACCAGCGGCCCGGTGTCGAGAAGACCGGGACCTTCGTTCACCGACCAAAGTCTTCCATGTATTTCGGGTTATGCGCAAGATCCTTGGGCAGGCCCTTCACGGTGCCCGCCAGGTCGCGGGCTAGGTCGTAACATGACACTGCGCCAACGCGAGGTTGCTCGTGTAACACCTTCTCCAGGCTTTCCCTGACCAGCGAGGATTTGGTCACGCGCCGCGCCTTGGCCGTCTTAGCCAGCTGAGCCAGAAGGCCGTCCGGTAGTCTCAGCGAGATTGTCCGCATGATTCTAGGGTAATACGCGCCGTACTGCCGCGCAATACGCTGAGCCAACCGGATCTTTACGCCGCCTGCACGTAGCGGAACGGCCGATGTTTGCCGCTCTTCCAGAAGTACGCGAGGATGATCACACTCGCGACCGCGGCGTAGGCGCACCAAAGTGAGGTGAACGCGTACCGCTTGAGCACCATCACGGTCAGCAGGATAACCAAATTCGCC
>DASYNU010000254.1:0-2864 GCA_036008345.1 Bryobacteraceae bacterium | reverse complement strand
GCCGCGGCGACGAAGCGATGGGGAGCACCTGGAGCTATCTCGATATGACGCCGCTCGGCCGTCAGGAAACTTGGGAGGATTCGCCGGAGGGCTACCCGCAGACCGCGCCGTACAAATGGTGGAACTGGCACGACAACTACGACGCCGCATCCTCGCCCGATCCGCAGTGGGTAGACATCATCACCGACCCCGCCGGAGCGGCCATCCGCAGACGCGAAGCAGAATCGACAAAATAACCCCGCCTAGCTGAGGGGAGAGGGGTGACAAACTTCAGCGCCATGTTGTTTTGAGGCGCAGCTTCAGAAATAAAATTTCAGCGCAAACGGAACCAGCCGGCCGGGTGCCGCGCTCTTTGGTTCTTGAACGGTGCGGGTTTAGAGGCCCTTGGAACCCTCACGGCCGGCCCTCCTGCGGCGGGCAGGTTCTCAGGATGAATTGCGCTGCAGCGCGAATCACAAATTCAGAACCGACGTCAACGGCTGCCCGGTTCGATGAAACTGAACCGGCCGCTACAAAACCAAAATCGCGCAGTGGCGCAATTCACAGCGCGTTGCGCACGATAGGAGCCAGCTGAGTGCCCAGGATTTCTATGGCATGCAACATTTTCTGGTGCGGGAGGGTGGAGACGCCCATTTGGAAAGTGATGCGCGAGATGCCAGCGAGAGCTTCGTTTACGTAGAGGATCTTTTTTGCGACGGTTTTGGCGTCACCGATCAAGAGCGCGCCGGTCGGTCCGCGCTGCGCGTCGAATTGGGCGCGTGTGGTGGCGGGCCAGCCGCGTTCCTTGCCGATTTCGGTAAAAGTGTGGGCATAGCCTGGAAAGAAAGTTTCCGCTGCTTCGGCTGTGGTGTCCGCCAGAAAGCCGATGGAATGAAGACCCACGGTGAGCTGCTGGGGGGAATGTCCGGCGCGACGTCCGGCTTCGCGGTAGAGATCAACGAGGGGGCGGAAACGGATGGGCTCGCCGCCGATGATCGCGACCATCAGAGGAAGTCCGAGCATGCCGGCGCGGACGAATGATTCGGGCGTGCCGCCTACACCGACCCATATGGGGAGCGGATTTTGCAGCGGGCGAGGGTAGATGGATTGGCCGGTAAGGGCGGGGCGATGTCGACCGGACCAGTGGACTTCTGTGCTGGCGCGAATTGCTAAGAGCAGATCGAGTTTCTCGGCGAACAGGGAGTCATAGTCTTCCAGACGCAGGCCGAAAAGGGGATAGGACTCAACGAAAGAACCGCGACCGGCGACAATTTCGGCGCGGCCGCGGGAGATGAGGTCGAGCGTGGCAAATTCTTGAAAAACACGAACGGGATCGGAGGCGCTGAGAACGGTGACGGCGCTGGTGAGGCGAATTTTCTGCGTGCGTGCGGCGGCGGCGGAGAGGATGACGACGGGAGCTGAGTCCAGGAATTCCGCGCGGTGATGTTCGCCGATGCCGAATACGTCCAGGCCGACGCGATCGGCCAGCTCGATTTCTTCCAGGAGGTGGTGCATGCGCTCGACGGGGGTGAGCGTTAGACCGGTGGCGGGATCGGAGATGGCTGCCGCGAAACTGTCTATACCGATTTGCATCTTTGCGGCTCCTGTGACGGTGATTATTGGATGAGGATTTGCGGGCGGGCGGCTCACCCTTCCACAGCTCCGCGCATGGATTGCGGACCAAGGGATTTCCGGCCGGGCCGAGCGATTCGGTTAAGCTGGATTGCTTTGAATCGAGCCTCAGAAGTAAAACTTCAACGCGAATTGTACCAGCCGAGGAGCCAGCGACGCAGTAGGAAAACCAAATTGCGTGGCTCCGCGCTCGATGGAAAAGTTTTCGTTGGTCGTTGTGGGATCCGCGAATTGCAGGTTGGGGTGGTTCCAGATATTGAAGAACTCGGCGCGGAACTCGAAATGCATCTGCTCGCGAACGGGAAACTCCTTGATGAAGGATAGGTCCCAGTTCTGCAGTCCGGGTCCGAGGATGATGTTGCGTCCCGCGTTGCCGAACGTACCCTCCACGCCGTTGGGGGCAAACGCGCAGGTGTTAAACAGCGTTCCCGGCAGGCAATGCGCCCCGTTCGGATTTCCCACTACGTTGGGCCGCGCGCAATTGAATACGGCTCCTCCGCAATCGGAATTGGAAATGTTCACCAAGTCGTCGGTCGGCGTGAACCAATTGCCGGTCTGCGCGGAAACAATTCCAGTGACTTGCCAGTTGCCGACGAGCTGGTTGGCAACCCCCGTGAGATTGGAACCAAACTTCTGGCCGTTTCCAAACGGCAAATCATAAACAAAGTTGGTGACAAAGCGGTGGCGCACGTCGAAGTCGGCGTTGCCGTACTCCAGGTACGGCGCCGTTTGCAGCCGGAAGTCGCCTTGATTCTGCGAGCCGAGGCTGGCATCGGACGCGTCATCGAGCGCGTGGCTATACGTGTAGGCAAACTCAAACTGCAAGCCGTTGGAGAAGCGCTTTTCCAGACGCAGCTGCAAGCCGTTGTAGTTTGAGAATAGATTCGAACGCAGTGTATCAATCGAGGCGTCAATGTTGGGATCGGGGCGGCGCGGTGCGGTTGGAATAGTCGAATCCGGCGTCGGCACCGCCTGGTTTCCGTTGAACAGGCCGAAGAGATCGGCGCCGTGCGAGCCAACGTAGGAAACTTGCGCCACGATATTCGCCGGCAATGCGTACTGGAAACCCAGGAACCATTGCTGCATGAAGGGCGTGGTGATTTTCGGATTGATGGAGAAAAGCAACGGCGTATTCGGATCGATCAGGGAATTCGCGGGGAAACCTTGCTGCAGCGAGTTGAATCCGGGAATCGAACAGTCGATTTGCCCGGGATTGGGGTTCGCGGAATTCGTCAGGCAGGGCTGGTTGAATG
>DASYNU010000253.1:0-54764 GCA_036008345.1 Bryobacteraceae bacterium | reverse complement strand
GAAGTGAAGATGGCCATGCTGGCTGTCATAGCAACCGCCGCCAGCATTCTGGTCTTCGCAGCCATCAGTGACGTTGTTCCATTCGCAAAGAACGGATATTGGAATTCGTCCGGCGCTGCGATCTCCAACCTGACCAACGGTGGGCCTCACGGTTTCGCTGAAGTCCTCTACACCTATACCAGCGGTACAGCCAACAACGGCAGCGCCTTCGGTGGAATCAGCACCAATACGCCTTGGTACAACCTCACTCTCGGACTGGCCATGCTGATTGGACGCTTCCTATTCCTGTTGCCACTGCTAGCCGCGGCCGGAAGCCTCGCCGCCAAGAAAAAAGTCGCCACCACCAGCGGGACTTTCCCCACGCATGGGGCGCTATTCGTCGGCCTGCTGGTTGGCACGGTGGTGATCGTCGGAGCTCTCACATTCTTTCCCGCACTTTCGCTCGGGCCCATCGTGGAACATTATCTGATGCATCAAGGAAAGCTGTTCTAATCCCATGTCGACCACCCTCACGCCTCCTAGCACTAAGCCGCCCGCCGAGGACCTGACGTCGCTTTTACCCAAGAAGTTGGCGCGTGCCAGGCCCTTGTTCGACACCGAGATCGCCGGCCGTGCCTTCAAGGAATCATTCGTTAAATTGAACCCGGTGACGCTCGCCAAGAATCCGGTGATTTTCGTAGTGGAAGTGGGTGCGGCGCTCACCACCATATTTCTGGTGCGTGACCTTTTTACGGGTGCCAGCGGACTGCTGTTCTCCATTCAGATCGCACTGTGGCTGTGGTTCACTGTGCTGTTTGCGAACTTCGCCGAAGCCATGGCCGAGGCACGTGGCAAGGCGCAAGCCGACACGCTCCGCAAAACCAAATCCGACACCATCGCCAAACGAATCAACCCGCGCGGCGATCATGACGACGTCCCTGCTTCTAAGCTCCGCGCCGGCGATGTAGTGATTTGCGAGACCGGCGATATCATCCCGGGCGATGGCGAGGTGATTGAAGGAATCGCAACCGTGGACGAATCCGTGATCACCGGCGAGAGCGCGCCCGTTATCCGTGAGTCCGGTGGCGACCGCAATGCTGTCACCGGAGGCACGCGCGTGCTCTCCGACATGGTGAAGATCAAGATCACCTCCAACCCCGGCGAGACGTTTCTGGATCGCATGATCGCTCTGGTGGAAGGCGCCGAGCGGCAGAAGACTCCCAACGAAATCGCTCTGAACATCCTGATCGCGGGATTGACCCTGATTTTCCTGCTGGCCGTAATCACTCTGCAGCCCTTTGCGGCCTATAGCGTCGCCTCTGCCGGAGCCGGCACCGTACCTTCGGTCGCGGTCCTGGTTGCATTGCTGGTGTGTCTGATCCCCACCACCATCGGTGGATTGCTTTCCGCGATTGGCATTGCCGGAATGGATCGCGTAATGCAACATAATGTGCTGGCCATGAGCGGCAAGGCCGTTGAGGCATCCGGCGACGTAAACACGCTTCTGCTCGATAAAACCGGAACCATCACTTTGGGAAATCGGCAGGCCGTGGAGTTCCTAGCCGTTCGCGGCGTTACGGAAGGCGAGCTGGCGGATGCCGCGCAGCTCTCGAGCTTGGCCGACGAGACTCCGGAAGGCCGGTCCATCGTAGTGTTGGCCAAGGAAAAATACGGTCTCCGTGGCCGCGATCTGGCCATGCATGAGGCCCACTTCATTCCCTTTTCAGCCTATACACGCATGAGCGGAGTGGACCTGGACGGACAACACCTGCGCAAGGGCGCCACAGAAGCCATTTCCAAGTATGTCATTGAGCAGAACGGAATCGTACCTCCCGACTTGATCGAAATGGCCGACCGGATTTCGCGCACCGGAGGAACGCCGCTGGCTGTCGCCGATGGAAAACGCGTTCTCGGAGTGATTCATCTGAAGGACATCGTGAAGGGCGGTATGAAAGAGCGCATCGGTCAGCTCCGCGCCATGGGCATCCGCTCGGTAATGATCACCGGCGACAATCCGCTCACCGCCGCCGCCATCGCCAACGAGGCCGGCGTGGACGATTTTCTGGCTCAGGCAACCCCCAAGGACAAACTGGAATACATCAAAAAGGAACAGAGTGAGGGCCGGCTGGTGGCGATGACCGGTGACGGCACTAACGATGCTCCCGCACTGGCCCAAGCCGACGTGGGTTTAGCGATGAACACGGGAACCATGGCAGCTAAGGAAGCCGGCAACATGGTGGATCTGGATAGCAACCCCACCAAGCTAATCGAAGTGGTGGCCATCGGCAAGCAGTTGCTGATCACGCGCGGCGCGCTGACTACGTTCTCTATCGCCAATGACGTCGCTAAGTATTTCGCCATCATCCCGGCCATGTTCATGACGACGTACCCAGCGCTCGCGAACCTGAACATCATGCATCTGCATACGCCGCAGAGCGCCATCCTGGCCGCGGTGATTTTCAACGCGCTCATTATCATCGCGCTGGTTCCCCTCGCTCTGCGCGGCGTCAAGTACCGGCCCGTGGGCGCCGCCAGTTTGCTGCGGCGCAATTTGATGATTTATGGAATCGGCGGCATCATCGCCCCGTTCCCCGGCATCTGGCTGATTGACCAGTTGCTGGTTTTATTGAAGCTGGCGTAGGAGATTACATATGTGGCAACAACTTTTACCCGGATTGCGAATGATGCTGGTCCTCACCGTTCTCACCGGTTTGATTTATCCGCTGGCCGTAACGGGTCTGTGCCAGATGCTGTTTTACGATAAAGCCAACGGGAGCTTGATCACCGTGAACGATCACGTGGTGGGCTCTTCTCTCATCGGGCAGAATTTCTCGAAAGCTGGATATTTCCAGCCGAGACCGTCGGCGGCGGGCAACGACGGTTACGACGGGACCGCATCCGGGGGTTCGAACCTTGGCCCAACGAACCAGAAGCTCATCGATCGCGTGAAGGCCTCCGTTGAAAAGTTTCACAAAGAGAATCCCAGTTATACTGGACCGCTTCCCGCGGACTTGGTTACTACGTCGGGTAGTGGTCTGGATCCGCACATCAGTCCGGCATCCGCGGAGGCCCAGTTGGATCGCGTCGCAAAGGCGCGTGGACTCTCCGTTGACCAAATCAAATCCCTGGTGGATGCTCATACTGAGGGGCGTGACCTCGGTTTCCTCGGTGAGCCACGCGTAAATGTCCTGCTGCTGAATCTGGATCTCGATCGCCAGTTCCCAGCCAAGCGCTAGCACTTTTGTGCGGGCTTAGCCTCTATGACATGGTCGAGTATCTCCCAGACCTTGGCCGTACTCGCCATTTTGGTTGCGATCTCGAAACCACTCGGCGCGTTTATGGCAGCCGTATTTGAGGGAGAGCGCACTTTTCTTTCCCGGCCATTTCGCCCCATAGAACACCTCATCTATCGCGTCTCCGCAGTAGATCCGGAGCTGCACCAGAACTGGACCGCATATTCGGCGTCCTTGCTAGCATTCGGATTACTCAATTTTTTGTTGTTCTACGTTCTGCTTCGGTGGCAGAATTTCTTGCCGTTGAATCCGAAAGGATTCCCCACGTTGCAGCCTGACTTGGCCTTCAACACCGCGGTCAGTTTCCTCACCAACACAAGCTGGCAGTCCTACGCTGGAGAAAGCACGCTCAGCTATCTTGCACAGATGCTGGGAATCACGGTTCAGAGCTTTACCTCCGCGGCTGCTGGAATGGCCGCTGCAATGGCGCTCATCCGCGGCTTCGCGCGCCAGGGTACCGATCGCCTGGGTAACTTCTGGGTGGACCTGACCCGAGCAACGCTGTACGTGCTGCTTCCCATTTCCTTGCTCGGCGCGCTGTTCCTCTGCTCTCAGGGTGTCATCCAGAATCTCCGTCCGTACCCGCAAGTGACAACTATCGAAGGCGCGCGGCAGACCGTTGCCTTCGGCCCAGTGGCTTCCCAGGAGCCGATCAAACTGATGAGTTCCGACGGCGGGGGCTTCTTCAACGCAAATTCCGGCCATCCCTTCGAGAATCCAACACCTCTCACCAACCTGGTGGAAATGCTCTTGATCCTGGTGATTCCCGCCGCATTCCCCTGCACCTTCGGAGTACTGACCGGCAATAGAAAGCACGGCTGGACGTTATTCGCCGCGATGGCTCTACTCTTCAGCCTCGGATGCATGCTTACCGCCTGGAGCGAGCAATCTGGAAATCCTGCTCTGAAGATCTCCGGAGGCAATATGGAAGGCAAGGAGACACGCTTCGGAATTGCGGCTTCCGCGGCGTTTTCGGTTGTCAGCACGGCTTCGAGCGATGGTGCGGTGAACAGCGCCCACGATAGCTACATGCCTTTATCCACTCTGGTTCAGATGTTCAATCTCAAATCCGGCGAAGTTATCTTCGGTGGAACCGGATCCGGAATCATGTCGATGATCCTGATCGTAATGATCGCCATCTTCATTGCCGGACTCATGGTTGGACGGTCGCCGGAATATTTGGGCAAAAAAATTGAGGGTAAAGAGATCAAGATGGTAATGCTCGCATTCGTGATCACAGCGGCAGCCACGCTTCTGTTCTCAGCGTTGCCATTCCTGGTGAAGTTAGCGCCGGGCAGTTACTGGAATCCGGGAGGTGCGCTGACATCCAACTTAGGAAACCCGGGCGCTCACGGATTGAGCGAGATCCTATACGCCAACGGCAGCGCTGTAGCGACCAATGGCAGCGCCATGGCGGGGTTGAACGCCAACACGCCGTGGTTCAATTTGACGCTGGGCTTGGGGATGCTGATCGGCCGCTTTCTGATGATCGTCCCCGCGTTGGCTATCGCCGGAAGCTTGGCTCGGAAGAAACGGATGAGCGCCACCATCGGAACCATGCCCACCGACGGCGTGGTTTTTATGGTGTTGCTGCTCGGTACTATCTTTCTGGTGACAGCTCTGACCTTCTTCCCGGCATTCTGCTTAGGCCCGATCGCGGAAGCCTATCAAATAAAGTAGGTGCGCTAGATGTCACAACGACATCCCGCCGGAGACCTCGATACGCTGCCCGTTCACCCAGCGATTGTCATCGGAAAGTAGTGCGGCGATCATCGGTCCAATATCGTCAGGCACGCCAGCGCGTCCCAACGCCGTCATGGCGGCAACCTGCTTGTTGATTTGTGGATTGTCGCGTACCCTCCCCCCGCTGAAATCTGTCTCAATCGCCCCCGGGGCCACCACGTTGGCGGTGATCCCACGTGCACCCAGCTCTTTCGCCATGTAACGCGTCAATACTTCGATTGCGCCTTTTGCCGCTCCATAAGCTGAAGTGCCTGGAAGGCTGAAGCGCGCGAGACCCGACGAAATGTTCACAATCCGGCCCCCATCGTTTATCAGCGGCAGCAGCTTCTGAGTCAGGAAGTAAACGCCTTTGAAATGTACATTCACGATCTGATCGAACTCAGCTTCGGTGGTTTGATCGAACGGCTTGTGCAAGGAAGTTCCGGCATTGTTCACCAGGTAATCGAACCGCTCCCGGCCCCAACTTCGTAGCGTGCTGCGGACGTCGTTGACGAACCGGTCGAACAAGCTGACATTTCCGGCGTCGAGTTGAAACGCAGCAGCTTTCCTTCCCGTGGCTTCTGCCTCACGAATGAGGCTTTGGGCTTCAGCCAGATTGGAGTGATAGGTGAAGAGAGTATCCACGCCCCGTCTAGCGAGATTGATCGCCGTGTTGCGGCCGAGTCCGCGGCTTCCTCCTGTAATGATTGCTGTTTTGTAGTTTCCGTTGCTCATAGTTTCCTCCTTGCAACCACTTTTACCAGGGAACGATGCCTTGCGCACTCGAGAAAGTCCCAGTGGGGCGTTTATCCGCGAGCAGCGCCACGCGAATGATCTCGGATGCCCCTTCGGGAATGGTTTGTGTCCCCCGATGCTGGTTGAGATCCGTGGCGGTGTATCCGGGCTCGACGGAATTCACTTTGATAGGCGTGTCGCGGAGTTCCCAAGCGAGTTGTACCGTGAGCATATTGAGAGCTGCCTTCGATGCGGCGTAGCCGAGATACTTCGCGGCGACATGCGTCCAGGCGGGATCACTGCTCTTGGTGAGCGATCCGAGTCCGCTCGAGACATTTACGATGCACGCCGACGGAGCCTTGCGCAACAGCGGAAGCATCGCTTGAGTTACTGCCACGGTGCCCAGGAAGTTTACACGGAAGGCCCGCTCTATTGCATCCAGACTGCAACTCGACGGCAGGCCGTCCCCCGGAGCGGCGATGCCGGCATTGTTGACGAGGATGTCGAGATGGCCGAATCCGGCATCCATAGCTTGTGCAGCATTGGCGATGGTGGCGGAATCGTCGAGATCGATCGCGAGGTATCGGACATCGCCGCCTTCGCGTTTGAGCTTGGCTGCCGCCTCCTCGCCGAGTGCCGGATTGCGCGCGCCTAGCAGAACTGTGCAGCCTGACGCCGCGAGCTGGCGGGCGACTTCGAAACCAATGCCTTTGTTCGCTCCAGTAATGAGAGCGATTTTCTTTGGTACGCTTCGCATTTTTAGTCTCTCCTAAAAGTGATAGTGAAATTCAGGCTGCGAAGGCGCTCGCGTGATCGAGATCGGCAATTAGCCCAGGTTGTGTCGTTGGGCGCCATCCCAGCCGTTCCTGCGTTAGCGCACTCGAAGCTGGAGCATCGGCGCCCACGAAGTGCCCGAGCCAACCAAAATGGCCGGCTGCATCCTCGTGGGTCTGGCCGATGACCGGCACGTGGAGGCCCCGGCCGATTGCCTCAGCAATCTCTCGCAGCGGGACGCCCTCTTCGGCGACCGCGTGATACCGCGCTCCTGCGGAGCCTTTCTCAAGAGCCAGCCTGTAGAGGTGGGCGGCATCCAACCGGCGCACAGCGGGCCAACGGTTGAGCCCGTCGCCGACATAGGCCGAGATACCTTTCTCGCGGGCTACTGCGATCATGTAGGTCACCAGGCCTTGCTTGTCCCGGTCGTGGACCTGCGGGAGGCGTAGCACCGACACGCGCACGCCCCGTGACGCCAGCGCAGCTGCCGCCTCCTCGGAAGCCACGCGGGGAATCGAAGCATTCGACGGGGGCGCGTCTTCTTCGGTGGAGAGGCGGCCCGGAGTGATGACGATCCCTGTCCCGGAGGTGACGATCAAAACGCGGTCGGAGCCAGCCAGCGTCGAGCCGAGAGCCTCGATCGCGCGCCGGTCTATCTCGCAGTTCTCTCGGAACTTCGAGAAGTCGTGGATGAAGGCGGTGTGAATCACAGCATCCGAGTTGGCTGCTCCACGGCGCAGGCTTTCCAGATCTTGAAGATCGCCTCGATGCGCCTGAGCGCCGGCGGCAGCCAGCGACCGGGCGCCCGCGTCGGAGCGCGCCATCCCAAGCACCTGATGGCCGGCTTGGATGAGTTCCTCCACAACGGCAGAGCCGATAAATCCTGTAGCACCAGTGACGAAAACACGCATTGTTCATTTCCTTTTCGGGCCGATGTTGACCAACCGCTCCGAATTTGGTAAAACGGAGATAGTCTCCGCATACGTAGATTACCGGAGAGTGTCTCCGGTTGCAAGTTTTTTTTTCTGAATGGCCACGAAGCGTCATCTCCCTGCCCAACGCAAGCCGCGTGCGGATGCGGAACGAAATCGCGAGCGTCTTCTGGAGGTTGCGAAAGAGGCTTTCACCCGGTCGGGCGCAGATGCAAGCCTGGATGATATTGCCAAACAGGCGGGCGTCGGGGCAGGAACGTTATATCGCCATTTTCCTACACGCGAAGCTCTGATCGAGGCGGTATATCGGACGGGGGTGGAAAAGCTGGCCGCAGCGGAGCGGAACTTTGCCGAGACCCTGCCCCCGATTGAGGCGTTGCGAGCGTGGATGCTGTTGTTTATCGACCACATCGCGACGAAGAAAATCATCGCGCCGGCTCTGAATACCCTGGTCGGGGGCCACTCGAAGGTGTTCGAAGCTTCTTACAATCAGATCTGGGATGCGATTCGTGCCCTGGTGAAGCGCGCCATCAAAAGCGGCGACATACGGAAAGACCTTGACCCTATCGATCTGCTTCGCGCGCTGATCGGCGTGTCGAACGTGGCTTCCAGTCCTGACTGGCAACAAAGCGCCAGGCGACTGGTGGATATCCTCATCACAGGCTCGCGGCCGGTCATATAGATGGCGAAGTGATTGAAGGCTTTGGTGGACCTGGTCGGGTTCGAACCGACGACCTCTTCCATGCCATGGAAGCGCGCTCCCAACTGCGCCACAGGCCCTTGATTCCACAGTACGGGAAGACTTGAGCTAACGCCAGTATAACATCACTGCGGCAGTATAATTGGGCTTCCATCATGCCGAAACCGATCATCACCCTCACTACGGACTTCGGAACCACGGACCACTATGCCGGCACCTTGAAAGGCGTCATTCTAGGAATTGCGCCCACGGCGCAGATCGTCGACATTTCGCATGCAGTGCAGGCCTTTGAAGTCACCGACGGCGCTTTCACTATCGCGCAAGCTTATCCGTATTTCCCCAAGAAGACCATTCATGTCGTGGTGGTGGATCCCGGCGTAGGCTCCACGCGCCGTCCATTGCTCGCGGAAATGGCCGGCCAGTATTTCATCGCTCCCGACAACGGAGTGCTCTCCATGATCTTCGCGCGAGAACGGGCTAAAGTGAGGCACATCGCCAATGAAAGCTATTTCTTGAAACCAGTCAGCCGAACATTTCATGGGCGGGATGTCTTCGCGCCCGTCGCCGCCCATCTGGCTTCGGGAGTGTCGCCGGCCAAATTCGGCAAACTGATCGAGGATCACCTGCGGCTCGCGTTTCAGCAGCCCACTCGAACCGGCAAGCGCGCCTGGACTGGTAGCATCTTGAAAGTGGACCGATTCGGAAACCTGATTACTAACCTCCATGTCGACGAGTTTCCCAACGTCAGAACGCGTGCCTTCGGGCTGAACGTAGGATTGCAATCGGTATCGCGTCTAGCGCTGACCTTCACCGAGTGCGCTGCCGGAGAGCTTTTTGTGCTGGTGGGAAGTTCCGGCTATCTCGAAGTGGCTACCAATCAAGGATCGGCGGCAAAAACGCTGGGTTGCGGTGCAGGCTCGCCGGTGGAACTGGTCATCTACTAAACGAGAGCAGGTAAACAAGAGCAGCCACACATCCACCTGGACGCGGGCTGGGCATTGCCCGCGCGCCATTAGGATCTGAAATTACCGCGTGATCAGGCCGATTGCCGGAGCGAGGAGGCGTTCTTCTCGAGCAGCCGCGTGACGCTGGCTTCGCTCGATACCGCGCCGGGATCGTTCACGCACAGCGAAGCCGCCTCCGCGATGCGACGCTGCTCTTTCAGCTTGCGCTCCTGCCACTCACGAAACGTCGATCGTTCCCGCTCGATTTCTTCCACCGCTGCGGCGATTTTGGTCCGGTACGTGGCCGAGATCGATTCCATTTCAGCCGACAACCGCTCATTGTCCTTCAGCTTGCCGCTCTCGAAATCCTGCAGCCGCCGCTGTTGCTCCTCATCGTAGGCTTCCAAAGCGCGCTGCCGTTGCATGGCATCCTGCAGAATATCTTCAACAGCCACGCCAGCCGCCTCCAGCGCCATCATCAGCGCGCTGTGTTTAGCCGCCGCCGATAAGCCGTGCAGTTGGTCGCTAGTGGCCATATCCGCGACTTTTAGAATGTTGTATTGAGCGGGGCCCGTGGTGGATTTAAAACTCGATTTACTGTAGATCTCGTCGAAAGCTGCCAGCTTCCCATTGTCTGCCTTCGGAACTGGATCGGTCCGGGGCGGTTCGCTAATGCTGGGCGTTGACAGGCCCGTATTCAGTTCTTCAGAAGAAGCCGGAATCCGGCCTTGGCCTGAAGACGCTTGTAACATACGTTTGAACACGTCAACCCTCCCTTTTCAAGGTGGTGCGACGATATTATCACAAATACAAATCGCAAAGCGCGAGAAATCAATCAAATGTTAGAAGAATTCATACTGCAAACGTTTCCCGTGTTCGGCATTGATTCCTTGCTTACACTCTTCAATTGTTATTTCGTTTGAGAGTGTTTCGCCCCTACTGCCACTACTCTCTGGGGATAGTCCTCGCGGCTCTGCGAGGTATCAAGAGGACCATCTCCGGGGAGAGTGTCAATGCTAGAAACGGATACACAAGGGCCAAGGGCGGTCGGGCTCGATGTGGGCACCAGCCGCATCGTCTCGGCGCAATGTCAGGACACGGACATCTTGTTCGGGACGCAACTGAATGCTTTCACAACAATTCCGTTCTCTAAATTGACTGAGGGTGTGCTCAAGAAGGAGCGCATCCCTTACGTGGTGCAGGAATCCGAGATCACCGTGTACGGCGATGAGTCGGAACGCTTCGCCAATCTGTTCCATACCGAGACTCGAAGACCCATGCGCCGCAGCATCCTGAATCCGGATGAACTTGCGAGCTCGGCGATTGTGCGCGAGATCGTCACGCTGGTAACAGGCGAAAAGAAAGGCCGCGGACAGAAGCTGTGTTTCAGTATTCCTGCAGCTCCGTTGGGTGCGGGCGAACAAATAGTCAGCCACCAACATCAGCTGACCAGGATGCTGAGCGATCTCGGTTACGAAGTGCGCAGCATCCCGGAGGGGCTGGCGGTGGTGTATGGAGAGATGGAGAGCTCCAATTACACCGGCATCGGGATAAGCTGCGGCGGAGGGTTATGCAATGTTTGCCTGAGTTATCTTTCCGTACCGGTGTTCAGCTTCAGCATCCCCAAGGGTGGAGATTATATTGACTCGAGCGCAGGAAGCGATCGGGGTGAGTCCGCCACCCGCATCCGCACAATCAAAGAGGAGTCCTTCTGCTTCAACGGACATTTCCCCAGCAAGATCCACCAGTCCATTGGCGAATATTACGACGACATGATTCATGCGTTGGTAGCGGCCATTCGCGATACTTTCGCCGGCGTCCAGAACATGCCCAAGCTGAACCGCCCAATCCCGCTAGTTCTGGCGGGGGGGAGCGTTCTGGTATCCGGCTTCCGGGACCGCTTCGAGAATATGCTGCGAAAGACAGAACTACCCGTAGCAATCGCCGAAGTCCGGATGGCGGCCAGTCCGCAGAATTCCACTGCCAGAGGCGCGCTGGTGGCGGCCATGAGCGAAATCTAGCAATCCCCTCAGGCCTGCGAGACATAAACCGAACCGCGACCGGCAGGAAGCGCAAAGGGTGCGGCGCTCACCGCCCAACGGACCAGGAACTGGCCCGCGCCGCACTCCGTTTTTGCGCGAGTTCCTTAGAAGCGCAAAGGGTGCAGCACGCACCGCCAAACGGACTAGGAACTGGCCCGCGCCGGGCTCCGTTTTGCGCGAGTTCCTTAGAAGCGCTACCACGGACGCGCGCCCTAGCGGCAGTTGTGGTATCGCTTCCTGCCGGTCGCGGTTCGGAATGCGGCCGCACATCTTTGTTGCACACTTGCATAGTGCTTACGTGTATACTGAACGCCGGCTCGGTGGCCAAAATGGGAAACTCTTGTTTAATGGATCAGAGCGTAGGGTACCCGCTGAGAAGTCCGCACATAACGGGATTGCTCCTTCTCCTATTGGGCGGGACGCTGACGGCAGGACTGGCGGCTCCGCTACCGATTTCATTTGAACCACTGGCGGACGGGAGCGGCTACTGGTCGCGCGGGGACGGATATAACCTCGTCCTGACCAGGCACGGCGCTGATGTTTTCTCGCGCAGCTCTGGCGGCGTCCTGCATGTGACTTTTGAGGGCGGGCACGCTTGCGCGCCACGGGGCCTCGATCCGCTGCCCGACCAGAGCAATTATTTCATTGGCAATGATGCATCGCGCTGGCGGAAGAATGTTCCGCACTTCGCCCAGGTGGACTGTGGTGAGGTGTATCCCGGCGTTCACTTAATTTATTACGGTAACCAGCAGCGCCTGGAATACGATCTCGTGCTCGGTCCAGGCGCCGACCCAGCGCGAATCCGGTTGGCTTATCGAGGCGCGCGGTCGATCGCGATTGCTGCTTCCGGAGAACTGGTGGTCCGCACCACATTCGGCGAGGTGCATCTGGGCGCACCGCAGGTTTATCAAGTGGCGGGCGGTGTGCGCCAGCCAGTGAATGGGGGTTACCGGCTGCTAGGACGCAATCGAGTCGCCTTCGAGGTTGCCTCTTATGATCGGACCCGCGAACTGGTGATCGATCCGATGCTGACGCAAGTGTTGGGGTTCGGCGGCACAGCCGCGGATACCGTAGGCGGAGTGGCTATCGATGCGGCGGGTAACCGGTACATGGCCATTACCACCAGCTCGCCGGATTTTCCTGGGCCGATGCCACCTCCCAAGGGCGACAAGCAGCTTTCGTTCGCCGGCATTGTGAAGTTGGATCCAACCGGCGCCACCATTCTCTTTGAGACCTACTTCGGAGGCACCATGGTGCCGAGCCAATTCGAACCGCCCGAAGGAAACGTTGCGACCGCGATCGCGCTAGATACTAGTGGGAATATCTACTTGGGTGGATTTACAGGCGCTTCAGACTTCCCGATAGTCAAGCCGATTAATGCCAATTTCTGTAACAACCCTACTTGCAGCGGCGCCGGCTTCGTATTGAAGCTGGACCCGAGCGGCTCAACAATTCTCTATTCCACCCCGACCGGCGCTTCGGCGAGCAATCTTTTTGGCGGTACAAGTGTTGTGGCAATCGCAGTGGACGCGCTCCAGAACGCTTACGCGCTGGGATCTACAATCGCTGGCGCCGTGCCAATTACCACCAATGTGCTGCAGCCGCAGGCGCCGGGTAATTGCATGACCTCGGCCCTTTGCTTGGGCGATATCTTCGTGCTCAAGCTGGCCTCGTCGGGCCAGCTCTTCTATTGCACCTATCTGGCCGGCAACATGCAAGATACTCCCACCGGCATCGCCGTAGATGCCGCCGGCAATGCTTTTATTACGGGCTCCACGGTCTCTGCGGATTTCCCGACGCAGGGAGTGCCTGGTTATCAGACGCAATTGAGCGAACAAGGGTGTCCTCCCACAGTCGCGACCAATAGCTGCTTTCATGCGTTCGTCGCCAAGCTCAATCCTGAGGCCAGCGGTTTGGTGTACTTCACTTACTTGGAAGGGAACCTGGTAGACGGGGCTAACGCAATCGCAATCGACAGTGCCGGCAACGCCTATGTCACTGGTAATACGGTTTCCACCAATTTTCCCGTGACGGGGACAACTTCGCCACCGGGAGTGTTTGTGACAGTGCTCGATCCAACCGGGACGAAACTGGTATTTTCCACCACCGTGGCCATCACGGATTTTGGTCAGCCCCCGTATCCCACGGGAAATCCAATGGCGGTGCTGCTACGACACCAGGGTGGATTCTACGTTGTGGGTGACGTAGGCGGCGCGCTGGTGGGTGACGCGTCGGGAAATCCGGCTCCAAAATCACCGAACGACGCTCCTTTCACGCTGCAGTTCGATGCTTCGTTTAATTTGCTGGAAGCGCGCACCTACGGCTCCATTCCCAATTTCCTGAGTGCTGCAGCGGCCACGGATCCTGCGACGGGAAATTTGGTGCTGGCCGGAAACTTCACTGGAACGCTGCCTCCGTCCGGTACGCTCACGGGGCCCGGAGGCGCGGGCGATATCGTGCTGCTCACGCTGGTCCCAACGAAGATTTCCGTTGCCCAACCGATCATCAATGCGGTGGTGAATGGGGCTAGCTTTGTTGCTGCTGGAATCGCTCCCGGCGAGATCGCTACCATTTTCGGGACCGATCTTACATCCAGCACCGGGATTAACCTCACCTCCGGCCTGCCGCTTCCGGCTGGATTTCAGAACGTCACGGTGATGGTCAACGGTTCCCCCGCGCCACTGTTCGCAGTGGACAATGAAAACGGCCAGCAACAGATTAACTTTCAGGTTCCTTTTGAAGTCTCCCAGCCAACCGCCAATATTGCGGTAGTTAACAACATGTCAACTGGGCCAACGGTTGCGGTTCCGGTATTGGCTGCACATCCGGGGATCTTCAATTACACGGCAGGCGGATTGGTTTTCGGGGCCATTTTACATGCCAATTTTCAACTAGCGGACACTGGACATCCAGTAGTAGCGGGCGAGACCGTGCTGATTTATTGCACTGGTCTGGGCGCGGTGTCCTCTGGACCCGCGGATGGCGCGGCAGGCAGTGGACAGTTGACCATCGCGAAGCCGATCGTCAGCATTGGCGGAACCAACGCCGTGGTCGCCTTCAGCGGTCTCGCGCCTGGTTTTGTCGGGCTATATCAGATTAACGCTCAGGTTCCCTCCGGACTCGCCTCCGGCAATCAGCCGGTGGTTATCACGATGGGAAGCACTTCCAGCAATTCGGTCCTGGTCCCAGTGGATTAATCTCAGCGACAGGATGGTGTACCTTGGTCCTGGATGAAGGCACCCGGACATTATCCACTTGGCGGTCTAACGGCCCACCCGGTGGCGTGACCGCGACCGGATCCAGTAGTCTCGTTGGGGAAGTTCCCGGGACACTTGCCGACTCTTTATTTCTTGTCCGAAGGTTGTCACTTGGTCCCAAGGTCCCCGGTATCGACCTTCCCGATGCAAGTCGCGCGTTAGTTCATGCTCTCTGTGGTACGATTTATATCGTTGACATACGATCTGGATCGTATTATAGTATCAACCATGGCTCTCCGCTCTCGCCGTAAACATCCGCCTCGCACGCCGCTGCCTTCGGGCGCCGAGCTCGATATACTGGCGGCACTCTGGCGTCTGGGGCCCAGCACCGTGCGTGAAATTCACGAAGCGCTTCGAAAAGACAGCGGTTACACCACGACGCTCAAACAGATGCAGTTGATGACGGAAAAAGGCCTGCTCGTTCGCAGTGAGCGCTTTCGTTCGCATGTCTACGAGGCCGGCGTCGCCAAAGAACAGACGCAGAGGGAGATCGCCGCGGATTTGATGAAGCGTGCGTTTGAAGGCTCGTCGAAAAACCTCGTGTTAGGGGCGTTGGCCGCTCAGCCTGCCTCCGACGAAGAGTTGGGTGAGATCCGGCGAATCCTGGACAAGCTTGAGAAGAGAAAGGAATTCCGATGAAAAGTCTACAGCTTTTGTTCGCACAGCCTCTGGCCGCAGACCTTGGCTGGACACTGCTTCACTTCGTGTGGCAGGGCGCATTGATTTCGGGACTGTTTGCAGCGGTGCGCGGGTTGGGCGCCGGGTCGGCCAGCGCTCGTGCTCGCTACGCGCTCGCCTGTTTGACCCTCGCCACCATGGCGTGTGCTCCGATCCTCACGAATGGTTTCCTGGCAGGCTCGGACACCTGGCAACCGGCATCCGTGCAAGTCCATGCAATTTCGATGACGCTTGCAGCCTCGGGTGGGAGCTTGGCGGCGCCTTGGTACTTGTCCTGGTTAGGTGGATTCGAGCGGGCCCTACCGTGGCTCGAGATGGCTTGGTTCACGGGTGCAATTGTATTGTTGATTCGTTTGGCAGGTGGTTCGTTTGTCGCAGCTCGCCTGCGGTCCAATGCAAATCGCCCAACGCCTCATCATTTGCAAGATGCGCTCGATAGAATCGCGGCCCAACTCGGTGTGACATACCCCGTCCGCCTGCTCTTGTCGTCGCTGGTGGAAGTGCCGGCCGTCGTCGGCTGGTTTCGGCCGGTGGTACTGATGCCGGTCGGAGCGCTCACTGGGTTGGCACCCGAGCACATCGAGGCGCTGCTGGCCCACGAGCTTGCCCACATCCGCAGACATGACTATCTGGTCAACGTGCTGCAGAGTGTCGTCGAGGCAGTGCTGTTCTACCACCCCGCGATCTGGTGGGTGTCAAATCAGATCCGTAAGGAACGCGAGTTGTGCTGTGATGATTTGGCGGTGGCTGCTAGTGGCGACGCCCTAACCTATGTTCGCGCCCTCGCCGATTTGGAATTGTGCCGGCCCACCCATGTTCGTGCCGCGATCGCAGCCAATGGCGGCTCTCTCTTGGATCGAATTCGCAGGCTGGCTGATCCATTGCAACCGGTCTCCCACACCGTCATCGGGCCCGTGGCAGCTTTTGTCGTCACTCTGATGGTACTGTCCGGCGCAGGCGTGGTCGTGCTCAGGGGTGCTCAGACCCCAGCCGCACCCAATGGCGTAGTCGACCGCAACTCCATTTGGGTCGATACGGTGAAGCGAGGCGACATGTCGGTCGCGCTGCGCGGGCTCGGTAAGCTCACCACCAGCACCACCGCCGATCTGCTACTTCCCACGTCGCTGATCAAGGAGGTGCAGCCAGGTCAGATTGCCTCCATTCAGTTCCACGGGCATGCCGAGCTCGCCACCGGTAAAGTGGCGCGAATCACTCCTGGTGTGCAGCAGAGCACGGTTACCGTGCAGATCGAGAGTGGACTTCCGCGCGGAGTTCAGCAGGGTGTTGAGGTGGACGGCATAATCGAACTCGACCACTTGAGCGACGTCCTCCGGGTCGGCCGGCCAGTAGAGGGCCAGACCAATAGTGAAGGTACTTTGTTCAAACTGGAACCGAATGGGGATCATGCAGTGCGAGTGAAGGTCAAGTTTGGGCGCGCGTCGGTCAACACGATCGAGATCCTAGGCGGAGTTGAACCCGGCGATAAGGTAATCCTAAGCGACACCTCGGCGTTCAAGGGATACGACCGCATCACCCTGAAATAAGTTTCCGGGATGTCCGGATAGTCGGCTGCCACGGCCTGGCCCCTGTAAGGAACCCGTTTTGGCCTAACTAACGAAGGCCGGGCAGATGTCCCATGGGGTTGACCTCGGGTTCGGAGTCACGGGCGTTGTGGGAAATTGAGCGGGCACTTGGCCGGAAAACGCTAGAGTCTTATCGGAAGTGCCCCGGCGCACAGTTTTGACGGAGAGCCTAACAGGGTAGGCCACGCGCAAACCACAACTGCGGGACCAGATTGGGCTCGTTGAAGCGAGTCTTCGTTGGCTACGACATAATCGTGCGATCGCGTATTGGCAAAATCGCCCAAATTCCTTCGGCGCGTGGAGTGTTTCTGCAGCAACGTTGCGCAACGCACCGGGCTCAGGAAGGTCTGGCACCGAGGTGCAATCTGCGATTTCCTAAAGAACGCCCGATGAGTGCTCCTAAGATCACTGTCGCGATGATCGCTGATCCGTGCGATCCCAACGCATGCCACGGCGTCGAAATCGGGCATGCAATGCGCCAACCGGCATTGATCGCCAGACCCGCGCCTGCACCATATAGGGCACCCGCCACAGTTGGCCGAGTCGCGAGCGAGTTCCGAAACACCCAACTGAAGAACAGGACTAGGATTCCCCCGGCTAGCGTGCTCCCGATGCCGCAGACGAAACCCGTGATCCATGGCGAGACATGCAGGGTTTTGTGGGCAATCCATACCGAGACACCCAGGGTTTCATTCCCAGGACTTGTCGAGAAGGTTAGTAGGGTGACAAATACAACAACCAAAGACGCCAGGAACGCCGCGGAATAAACCGTCTGCCTCGGAAGCCGCCCAGCTGGCGTGCCTTCGTGCGCGGCGATCCAGATGAGCGCGATCGCCAACAAGAATTGCGCGGCGGAGGCGCCCCATGTTAGAAGCGGTCCTAGAATCCCCGAGTCGGGGCGGGGTCCGACGGTCAGCAGAATCACCGATGAAACCAGGAGCGCGAGAGGAACCATTCGCAACACCAGGTGGAGCGGTTGCGGCGATGGTCTGACAGGTCTGAGATCCTGGGCGATCGCCCGCATCAGCGCTTCCGGCGGCTTAGGTGAACGATCCATCATGCGCGAGCCCTTTGAAGATTATTCAGCGCCACGCGCAGGTCTGCCATTCCCCGGCTGGCGCGTGCACGAGCTGCTGCGGCACTAATACCAAGCATTCCGGCAATCTCCTCGAAACTGAACCCCCACTCATGATGCAGAAGCAGCGCTTCCGCCTGATCCGGGGATAAATGCGCTAGACATCTGCGGATCTCGTCCTGGGAGCCGAGCCTGTCAGCTTCCGGAAGCACCGGAAATTCAGGCAGATCCTCGCGCGATTCATGAACCGCTGCCCATCGCCGGGCCGCTCGCCGATTCATCAGAAAGACGTTTCGTGCCAAACCGAACACCCAGGGTCTAACCGCATATGTCGGGTTGTATGCGGCTCGCGACCGGTGCATTTGAAGAAAGGTTTCCTGAAGCAGATCATCGGCAACTTCGGAGCCGAGTGCCAAATGCGACAAATACCGGCGGACTCCCGGTGCGAGTTGCGCGTAGATCTCCTGGAATGCTTCCAATGATCCGCCCTGGTAACGGGTCATCAGGGCGCGAAGTTCTTGATCTCCTTCGCTCACTATTAAACTCTTTGCCTCCCGAGGCGCTTTTGTGACCGCTCTCACGCGAGAAAGCGATCATTCGCAATCGTGTCACAGGTCCAGTGTTGCGGGCAAATATCAGACAGGCGAGCGAAACGCCGCCAGCGAACTGAATCGAGGTTAATCATGAAACAACTGCTCCCTTTTCTCATTGCAGCGCTTCCGGTAGCGTCCGTAGCGCAATCGCAGTCCGGGGCCGCCCCAGGCGTGCCTAGCGTGGCTATACCCAAGACCACCGAAGTTTTGGTTATCCAGACTGTCAAGCAGGGCGTAAACCTTCAACAAATCATGGCCATCATGCCGTCGGAGATTCGGGCAACCGTGATGCTCTACTTCGATGGGAAAATCCGCCAGTGGTATTCGCGCGGCGATGGCAAGGGCGTCATCTTCCTGGTCGACGCAAAGACTGAAGACGAGGCACGAGCCGTTATGGAAACGCTGCCGCTCGCGAAGGAACAGCTGATGGATCACGTGTACATTCCCGTCGGGCCCTTAATGCCGCTGAGGGCATTGATGGCCGGTGGGACGACTCAGCAATAACGGAAATTCGAGCTAAATAAGGATCAATCATGCCATTTCCAGTTTTGTTCGCAATCACTGTAGTGCTCGGCTTGGCTGCTTCGGGAGCAGTGGCGTGGCACTATATTTGGCCGGCGCTAAGAGAGCGCTCCAGCCCCGAGAGCCTGAAGCCCATCCTAATGCTGCATGGGTTCAGGTTCCTCGGATTGGCATTTGTGTTGCCGGGTGTTGTGTCTCCAGAGTTACCTGCTTCTTTTGCTCAACCAGTAGCTTACGGTGATCTCATAAGCGCCATTCTGGCTTTGCTCGCCCTGGCTACCCTGGGCACCCGTACTGGGACAGTGCTGACCTGGGTCTTCAATACCTTCGGAGCGGCGGACCTGCTCTTTGGTTTTTACCAAGGAAGCCGCATATCACTCCCAGATACGCCAGGCTTGTTGGGCGCAGGTTATTTTATCCTGGCTGCCTACGTGCCTCTTCTTCTCATAACGCATGGCCTGGCGTTTCGAATACTGCTGCGAACGAAGGTTGTCGCTTCGTCCCACAGCAAATTGAGTACCGCTTGATGTCACGCTGGTTCAGCGTAGATGCCTCGCGTTCCCGACAGCTCCTCAATCACGCGCCCTTCGGAAATTACGTAGCACCGTATTGAAATGCCGGTATCGCTCAGGTTGCACATGTTTGCGGCTTTTGACGCACGGGGCGAACCCAGGGGTCGCATCGGAATAGTAGGGCCCCGCGCCTCACTTCGACCTATGATCTCCGCGGGTCAATTCGCGAGCGGAGGGCCGCCCGGCAAAACGATGGTACTCGATCCAGCCGGATAGGGCCGCCGCGTCGCCGTGAACTTCGCGGTAAGGTATTCGCCCATGTAGAGCGTACCGGAGAAGGCATCGCCGGAACCTGTACCCGCAAAGATGAATGGTACCGAATCTCCGCTGCCGCGCTCCGAGCCGTTGCTGCGAAATTTTATCTGGCCGCCTTCGATGGTGCCTTGCACCTCGCGCATGGAGAAGTCGCTCTTGTGCGAGCCGCTGACGCGGCCCCCGTCCTGCTGCAGGAACAAGACGTGCTGGCTCTTGCTGCTGAAGTATTCCACGTTGACATCCCAGCGTCCGCTGAGATTCATTGCCGGTGCAGCCGGTTCGGGCCGCGGGCTACGCTTTCTCGATAGCACCTCGTAGATGCGCTCAGCCACCACCTTATCGTCGCCCGGCTGCATCATCCAGGCCGTTACGGAGAGCGAGGTCTTCCCGTTATCGGGTTCACCCCTGTTCTGGCCGAAGCTTCCTCCGGCGAGTGCGATCCTGGGCTTCGTGCGGGCCAACTCTTCGGCTACTTCCTCGCCAATAACATGCAGCTTAGCCGAATCCCAACTCACTACCAGCGTCGGGCTGTGATTCGAAAGCCCCGTTGGCTCGCGGACCGTCGTCTCGATGCCCTCAATGGCAGATACGCGTTTCGAGATCGTGTCCAGATACGCAAGCCACTTCTTCCACTCGGCATCGTGATCGCGCTTTACCCACGCCTCAACGGCCGCGAGAAGACCCAGCATTTCCTCGCGCCCCACTTTGTTGTCGCGGCCCGGTCCATGATGGGGCGAACTCGCCTGCCAAGCCGACATCAGGAGATCTTTGCGCCCCAGCAGCAGTCCCGAGCACTGCGGACCGCGGATCGCCTTACCTCCGCTATAGGCCACAATCGTTGCCCCGCGCTGCAGGTGCACATTAGGAATGGTTAGATTCTCGGCTGCCGCGTCCACCAGAACCGGAATGTCTCTCGGCTTGGCCAGCTTGGCGACATTCTCAAGCGAAAGGGGACCGGAAACCGAGGGCCCGCCGGCAGTCAGGTAGACCATCGCGGTGCGAGGACTGAGTGCATCGGCGAGTTCTTCCGCCGTGTCCACAACAATGATCTTGACGCCGATATTGCGCACAGCGTGATCGTAGACGCTACGCGAACTGCGCGGAATCACTACTTCGGTTTTGTCGAAGCCGGTGAGATCCGGAATGCGGATCAGCTTCTCAGGATTCCCTCCCGCGACACAGGCGGCGGTCACGTGTTTCAGCCCGGCGGCACAACCGGCCGAGACCATCCCCCACTCGGCGCCGGTCAACTCGGCCAGCCGCCGTCCCACCCCTTCGGCCAGTTCGTCGTACTGCACGAAATATCGGGCCGCGTACTCCATTGCCGCGCGAGTCTCTGGCGTTTCAACAGATGCGCCGATGATGGTGAACGTCCCGCGGCAATTGATAACCGGTTCGACACCGATGGATTGGTAAATCTCAGGTCCTGGCGTGAGCGGGCCGCTGGTAGCGCCTTTGGCCGCCGATGCGCCCAACAGCACAGGCCATATCAGTGCATTTCCAATTTGGAAGAGCTCGCGGCGTGTTGCCCCGTCTGACTCTCGCTTCGCGGATACTCCAGATTCGTCGTTATCCATAAGTCCTCCACATCCTCGCGGGAAGTTCCCGCGCCAAAAAAGAATGTATCACGCCCGGCCAACCGTGGCGCGGGGCCATGCCCTGCGCAGATTCTGAGAAAACTAAGCGACATGGTCCCACCACCGAAATCACTTGCATCACTTTGGTACAATCAACGTGTATTATCTTATTCGTAACTGGCCCGCGCACTGCGGGAGCGGAATCTTTGGCGTGCGAAGATTCTACAGCAGTTCCAGCTCGCATCTTTGCCGAAAGTAACGGGAAATGACCTCCACCTCGCCCCCGCGGAGCCAATCCAAGATCGAGGAGTTTCGCGCGCGTCTCGGCAGCCATATCCTGGTGGCGGATGGCGCCATGGGCACTGTGCTCTACTCCAAGGGCATCTTCATCAACCGTTGTTTCGACGAGTTGAATCTCTCCTCGCCATCGCTGGTCAAAGAGACGCACCAGGAGTACGTCAAGGCCGGCGCGGAGATTCTTGAAACCAACACCTTCGGGGCGAATCGTACCCGCCTGGCATCCTTCGGATTCGCGGACAAACTCAAGGCCATTAATCAGGCCGGCGTCCGGCTGGCGCGGGAAGCGGCCGGTGATTCTGCATTCGTTGCCGGGGCGATGGGACCGCTGGGTGTCCGGATTGAACCGCTGGGATCCATTTCATTCGCGGAGGCGCGCGCCATTTTTCGGGAACAGGCCGAGGCTTTGGTGGAAGCCGGCGTCGACCTGCTGATCCTGGAAACGTTTTCCGATCTGAATGAGATTCGCGAAGCAATTTTCGCCGCGCGCGAAGCGGCTGGTAGCGAAATGGCCATCATCGCCCATGTCACCATCGATGATGCGGGCAACATGCCCGATGGCACGGAACCCGAAACCTACGCCCGGAAATTAAACGAATGGCCGGCCGATGTCATCGGCCTGAACTGCTCTGTGGGCCCCAAAGCCACGCTCGAGACCATCGAGCGGATGATGCGCTACTCTCAGAAGCCCATGAGCGCGATGCCCAATGCGGGATTGCCGGCCGTGGTGGAAGGGCGCAAAATTTATTTGTGCTCACCCGAATACATGGCGCAATACGCGCGCCGTTTCCTGTGGGCTGGTGTCAAGATCATCGGCGGATGTTGTGGAACCACGGCCGAACACATAAAGCTGATTCGCTCCGAAGCGCGTTCTCTGCAGCCGCAGGTGCGCGGGGTTACCGCGACCGTGGAAGAGCCAGTGGTGAAGGGCAAGGCCCTGGCGAAGGTCCCGGTTGGAGAAAAAAGCAAGCTCGGCGCCAAACTTGCAGCCGGAAAATTTGTGGCCTTTGTCGAGATCCTGCCGCCGCGCGGCGTGGACGCCTCAAAGGAAATCGAAGGCTCGAAATTGTGCGCCGCACAAGGGATCGATTGCATCAATGTGCCGGATGGCCCTCGTGCCAGCGCTCGCCTGAGCGCTCAAGTTACCTGCCAGCTCATTCAGGAACAGGCCCACATTGAGGCCGTGCTGCATTTCTGTTGTCGCGACCGGAACATTCTCGGCATCCAATCGGAGCTGCTCGGCGCGCACACTGTTGGCGTCCGGAATCTGATCTGCATCACGGGCGATCCGCCGCGCATGGGCACTTATCCCGAAGCTACCGCGGTCTTCGACGTGGACGCCATCGGGCTTGCGAACATCGTCAACAATCTGAACCACGGCCTGGATATCGGCGGCAATCCCATGGGCTCGCAGACCGCCCTGCTGCTGGGCGTCGGCGCGAATCCAGGAGCGCTGAATATGGACGAAGAGATCCGGCGCATGGAGTGGAAGGCGCGGGCGGGCGCGGAATATATTGTCACTCAGCCGGTGTTCGATCTCGATTTGCTGGAGGCGTTCCTCAAGCGAATTGAGCCGTTCAAGTTGCCGGTGGTGTGCGGCATCTGGCCGCTGACCAGTTACAGGAATGCGGAATTCATGGTGAACGAGCTGCGGGTGCCGGTTCCCGAGCCGCTGATGGAGCGGATGCGTAGCGCGGATAGCGTCGAGAAAGCGCGGCAGGAAGGTATCGCGATCGCGCAGGAGATGGTGGTGCGCGTGCGGAAACTGGTGCAAGGGGTTCAACTCAGCGCTCCATTTGGGCGCTATTCCATGGCCATCGAAGTTGCGGAAGCAATTGGGCCACGAGACTGACCATTGGCGACAGACCTCATCGAGATAGATCCGGACCAACCGGCTCCTGAAGCGATCGAAAGGGCGGCGATGCATCTTCGCCGCGGCGACGTGGTGGCCATCCCCACTGAGGCGCTGTACATGCTGGTGGCCGACCCTTTGAATTTGAACGCGGTGGGCCGCGTGTTTGCCGCCAAAGGCCGCGAGATCCATCGGTCCTTGCCGCTGCTGATCAGCGGCGTCTTCATGGCTGAAGGCATGGCCAAGGAATTGTCCACGCGATTCCATTTATTGGCGCGCCATTTCTGGCCCGGCCCACTAACCATCATCGTTCCAGCTTCGGCCAAGGTGCCGCTCAAAGTCACCGGAAACACGGGACGCCTGGCCATGCGCCAATCGCGCTCGCGCGTGGCTCAAGCTCTGCTCGACTGGCTGGATCAACCTTTGATCGCGACCAGCGCCAACATCTCCGGCCAGCCGACATGTAGAAGCGGCATTCAAGTTTTCGGAACCATGGACGGCCGCGTGGATCTAGTACTGGACGGCGGCACCTGCACCGGCTCCGGCGCCACTACCGTGGACATAACAGAACCGTACTGGAAAGTGATACGCGAAGGATCGGTAAGCGAGAAAGAAATCGCGGATTGTCTGAGAGGACGTTAGTCCGTTTCTCGTTTCTCGTTTCTCGTTTGCACAGCGGTGCGGTATGTTAGCTCCCGCCGGTTCGGGAACGGCTCTGCTTTCTGAAAGCCCATCGCGCGAACGCTACAAGACCAGTCAAAGCCGTAGCGGAACCCGCGGTGATACCGAGCCTCCACATCATATTCTGCGACGCGGTCAGTGCGGGGTCGTTAGGTAGCAGAAGCCATGTATTGAAGATGACGAAAACCGCGTACAGCGACAAAACGACAGCAATGCAGGCACCGCCAATAAGAGCTATCTTGATGCCCATGGCACAACTATATCGTGGGCTTTAAAGCGTAACATGGCCCGGCCCTGCGCTTAGCCGCCAGTGACTAACAACCAACCACCAGCGCCCAGCCTCCAGCGCCCAGCCACCAGCCTCTGCTATTCTAAATCGAGGGGCGTTTCCCGTCAGTCAGGTGCTGGCTTCTTATAATTGATCCGACAGTCAATTGTCCAGGGGTCCGACTCGGTTTACGCGTTGGTGTGCAAGCTCCGGTGGTCCTTAAAAGCCGCCATGGAGAAGCCTGAAGACGCTCGGGGGGCTCCGCCCTTGAATTCTGGGGTCAACGACGGGAGTTGGCATCACTGGCGTGCGGCGCTCCTTTTTTCCATCTCCTCTCAGTAACTAATGAATATTCTGTTTATCGGCGATATTTTCGCTTCCACCGGCCGTGGCTTGGTGGCGCGCTACCTGCAAGAGATCATCTCTAACGAAAAGATCGACTTTGCCGTCGCCAATGCGGAGAATTCCGCGGGAGGATTCGGCATCACGCCACTCATCGCCGAGGAACTTTTCTCCATTGGCCTGGATGTCCTCACCACCGGCAATCATACCTGGGACAAAAAAGAGATTTTCGATTATCTCCCGCGCCAGCCTCGCGTGCTGCGTCCCGCGAATTATGCGCCGGAGCTGCCGGGGGAAGGCGTTATCGTGCGGAAGGCGCGCAACGGCGTGGATGTAGCCGTAATCGATCTGCAGGGCCGCGTTCACATGCCGGCTACCGATTGTCCGTTCCGCAAGGCCGACAAAATCATCGAGTCACTCGACCCGAAGGTGAAGGTCCGGCTGGTGGATTTTCACGCGGAGCTGACCAGTGAGAAAATGGCGATGGGCTGGCACTTGAATGGACGCGTCTCCGCGGTGCTGGGAACGCATACTCACATCCCTACCGCCGACGAACGGATTCTCTCGGGCGGCACAGCGTATCAAACCGACGTCGGGATGACCGGGCCGTACGATTCCATAATTGGCTCGGACAAGAATCTGGCGCTGCGGAGATTTCTCACCGCCATGCCGATTCGGCTGGATAGCGCCGAAACGGGAGGGGAGTTGCACTCGACTATCGTGACGGTGGACCCAGCCACCGGACACGCGCTCGGCATTCGCAGGTACACTCGTACCTAGTGAAAATCCCGAAGCTTCGTTGGTGGATAGCATTCCTGCTGTGTCTCTCCACTCTGATCAACTATCTGGACCGCCAGGCCATCGGCGTAGTCTCGGTAGACATCCGGCGCGAGTTCTCGCTTAACGAACAGGACTACGCGCAGATCCTCACTCTTTTCTTTCTGGCCTACGCCATCATGTACGCAGGCTCCGGTTACATCATCGACCGGCTGGGGACCCGCCGCGGATTTGCGGTGTTCATTTCCGGCTGGTCCATCGCGCAATTGCTGCACGGTTTCGCTATCGGCAAATGGAGCCTGGGGACTTGCCGCTTTCTGCTCGGCCTCAGTGAGCCAGGCGCTTGGCCAGCCGCGGCGAAAGCGGTCTCTGAGTGGTTTCCAGCGTCCCAGCGCGCGCTCGCGATGGGAATATTCAACGCCGGATCATCGCTCGGCTCCGCTCTTGCGCCTTATACCGTGGCCATCATCACGCTGCATTTTGGATGGCGATATGCATTCGTTTTTACCGGACTGGTAGGCATCGCGTGGCTCGGTCTATGGCTGATTCTCTATCAGCCGCCGCATTTGAATCGTTGGCTGCGCCCGGATGAGTATGCGAAGCTGAAGCCGCTGCTGCCTTCGCCGGATGAAGCTCTCCCAGCCTCAGCCGAGCGCGTTCATTGGCGGACCCTGCTAGCCGCGCGAGGCTGCTGGACACTAGTTCTCACGCGCTTCTTCACCGACCCTGTGATTTACTTCGTAATCTTCTGGCTCCCGGAATACCTGCGCAAGGAACGCGGATTCAATCTCGCGCAGGTGGGCAAATATTCCTGGGTACCCTTCGCCTTCGGAGGCATCGGCTACGTCCTGGGTGGTTGGCTCTCGGGCCGCTTGATGCAGGCCGGTTGGCCGCTTCCTCGAGCCCGCAAATTCGTGATGGCTCTAGGAGCTGCCGTGATGCCGATTGCGATTGTCGCGCCGCTGGTACCCACCGCTGCGCTCGCCATCGCCGCTACATGTTTCATCACGTTCGGGCACGCGCTCTGGGTGGCGAATCTACAGACCATCCCCACCGATCTTTTCCTTCCCCACGAAATCGGAACGGTCACCGGATTCTCAGGCTCGGGCGGCGCAGTTGGCGGAATGCTGGCCAGCCTCGGAACCGGATACATCGTGACGCATTTCACCTATGCGCCGGTTTTTTTGCTGGCTGGCCTGATGCATCCGTTATCCGCTGTGCTGACCTACGTCCTATTACCCGACCGTTTCTTTCGAACTCGCAACGGCAGCTAGGACAAAATCAGCCGGCCAGAGACCTAGTGGCTGGCCGTGACTTCTATCGTAAGTGCAGCAGTCGCGCTTTGCTTCCCGCTATCCTTCACCTGCACTGTAAATGTAAATGAACCGGCCGTAGTGAACGTGCCCGAAATCACCCCGGAACTGCTTTGGAGCTTGAGTCCCGCAGGCAGCGTGCCTTTCGTGACTGACCAGGTATAGGGCGAGGTCCCGCCGATTGCAGAGAGCGTCTGCGAGTATGCGAGTCCCACCACACCTTCGGGAAGGCTCGAGGTCTCCAACACCAAGGTCGACGGCGGCGTAACGCCCGATCCAGGCACCAGCGTGAGGTTGAGATTTTCGCCGAACGTGCCGACGCCTTGCGCGTTAAGTCGCCCGGTGATGTCGATGCTGGTCTTACCGACGCTGATTTTGAGCGGACCTAAGTTGACGCGCTGTAGATACCCAAGAGAACTCGGGATCGGCAGATCGCCTGCGCTGGTATGCAAAACAACTCCACCCTTGGTTTGGGACGCTGGGAGCCACGAAGCGGAGCCCGTATTGGCGAGAGCCGGAGTGATCTGGCAAGTACTCGACGCGGGAACCTGGACCTGCCCACCGTTTTCCACCTGCATATTGACGGCACCGCATTGAACCTGGATTCCAGCGAATTCGCCATTCGCGTATTTCAAAGGCCCAGTGCCTGAGTAGGGCACATTGCCCACCTGAACCAGAGGCATCGTAGACGTATTGGTGCCGGTGCCAGCGTCTTTCAATACAACCGCACTGCCGGCCTGCTTAGCCTGCACATACTGGCTCTCGAAATTGACGAACAAGCCGTACTGGCCGCGGGCGTCCGCGTCGCGGTCCACCGTTAGCGTGACCGGGCTCGCCGAACCCTGATTCGGTGGAGCTTTGGCGAATGTGGCTCCCCACTGCGCCAGCGTCGTCGCGGAAGCGCGTGGGGATCCATCGGGGTTGAGAATGCCATAATCGTCTCCTGAATCCGACCGCCATCCGCCAGGCATCCACCAAACCGAGGCCGCGGCCGATCCATCCTCATTCACGATGCGCATCATCGCATCGGCGGTGGATTCCTGACCGGCAAGAGTGGCGGGCGTGCTCGAGAGCCCGACATTGAAACCATATTCGGCCCAATACACAGGTTTGCCACCGGCCCGGTAGTGGCCGTAGGCGGCGCCGAATCCGTAGCCGCGAGCAGCGGGCCAAGCCATGGCGCTCACTCCACCGTTTCCGCTGCAGCAACCGTAAAGTTCGGATGAGACAAAATCCACGTCGGCAGCGGCCACGCCAAGGTCGTAGCCCACGTACTGGTTGTTGTACACGCTCCAGGTTCCCGCGCCGTTGCGGAAACTCAATAGTGTGCCGGGGGCCGCGGCCCGAATGGCCCGAGCGCCTACGGCCAGTCCATGACCTAGGTAGTCGTCAGCGAAACGGCGATAGGCCGCCACCATCACTCGCCAGGGGCCGTCGTTCTGAAATTGAGAATCCAGTGGATTGGAGACTTGGCCTTTTGAATCCAGCGGTGCCGTGAAACTCCAAGCCGATTCCGCGTTGGCAGTGGACCCATATTGCTCAGTCAGCCATGTGCGCCACGCGCCGTCGATTGCGACACGCGCGGTTTGCGAGAACAAACCCGGCTCCCAAAGCATGTCATAGGCGAAGACCCGATCGTTGCCCGGAAGAAAAGCCGCCTGCAGTGTGGAGGCGATATTGGGATTGAGACCCAGAAGCTCGCCGTCATATTCCAGAAGCGCTGGAGTAGTGTTGGGAATGAAAGGCAGGAACGCGATATTGGCCCAAATGCCATGCTTGCGGCAGCGATCCAGGAAATCCGCCAGCGAACGCGCCTCATCTAGTCCAGGAAGTTGGATGGCGTATTGCAGGCTCACCAGATTGAAGTGCAGAGAGGCGAGCAGGGTGAGATCCGCTTCAATGATAGCCGGGTCGTAATTCTGCGGCGCCAGCCAGGACTGCAAGAAGCCCGCCGGTTCGATGCCGGCCACGTAACGTGGCCAGTAGTTGACGCCCTGCAAGAACACGTGTTTGCCGCCCGCGGTTGAGAATGTGCCGTTGGATACAACAATGCGTTGCGACGGCTCGATCGCGAGCGTCGGATCGAGAACGCGAACCAGGCTTTGGATGCTGTCCACCTGCGTCGTGCCCTCAAGCAGGTTGGCCGTGACGGTGTAATCGCCGGCCGGC
The DNA here is from genome assembly GCA_036008345.1 of Bryobacteraceae bacterium. Classification (GTDB taxonomy): domain Bacteria; phylum Acidobacteriota; class Terriglobia; order Bryobacterales; family Bryobacteraceae; genus Palsa-89. The sequence goes on along the minus strand of DASYNU010000253.1, from coordinate 25,832 downwards.
AACTGCCCGACGTCAGTGGGAGGCACGGTGAGCGTTTGCCCAGCTGCGACTTTCAGAGCGCTCGTGAATTTAGCCACGGTGGCCCCGCCAGAATTTGCAACGGACCAGGCCAGGTTCGCCGCAGCAGATGATTGGGACCAGTTGGCAACGCCGGCGCCGAGCGTGATTCCCTCACTCGGCAGCACCACCAACTGCGTGGGCCCGGCGTTCGCGAGATAGAGGCGGCTCGGAGCGGCTTTGAGTAGCGCGACAAGTTGAGAGCGCTCGGGATCCTCGAGTTGGGGCCAGGGTAGCCAAATGATCACAGCTCCATTGGTTGCTACATACCGCGTAGCAGACGGCGCCAGCGGATCGCCGATCACTCGATAGGTGCCGTCGGTGCCGGCCGTGGCAGAGAGCCCGCGCCCTCTGCTAATTGGAACGCGCACGGTCTGCCCGGCGCGCACGGTCACGTACTGTTTGTAGGAAGGCGAGAGCGTCTCTACAATCGGTGGAGTGAAGGATGCTAGATTCGGCGCGGCGGCCGTACCAATCGCAGTTAGAGCAAACTCGAGCGGTCCCGGGTTCGCGCCAAAAGTAGTAATGATCCCGAAGAATAGAACGCTCGCCGCCGCCGGGTTGAAGCTAGTGCCTGCACGGTTGGTGCCTCCATCCAGGTACTGGAAGGCGGATGGCAGCAGAACCTGCTTGGTCCATTGCGTAGTTAGCGGGATCGTAGCAACCCAGCGGGATCCGTCGGTCTCGTTCCAATTGATCACCATCGATTGCCCCGCAGTCCCGCGCGTGGATAGTACCGTCGCCGTTTGCCCAGCGCCAAATGCGGGCGCCGTCACTGGAGCTGTGTACAAAACATATTGAGCTTGGGGCGGCACTTGAAGCTGGACGTCCAAACACGGCGTCGTTCCATCCGGCCCAGCCACTTTGGTCACGGTCACCGTCTCCGCCACGCCAAGATACGGTGTCAGTGTTGCAGTCGCCGGATTGAGCGCGATGTTTGAGGCAGTCAGGTTCTGTAAAAACGCCGCCTGGTCCAGCCACTGCCCACTCGATGTGAGATAAAGCGGATCGCTGAACGGCTCGCCGCCGCTAGCCATCAAAGTTCCCCCCGCTGCGATGAACGCCGCCACCGCTTGAAAACTAGTCAAAGGAAGGCTCTCCAGACTCGGGACCGCCAGCACTGTACCCGGCGCCAGTTGCGTGGTGGCCAAGTTCGGGGGCGATACCGTTTGCACTTGGTATCCGGCGTCAGTGAGCAAGCTGGTGAACTGCGTGACGCCCAACCCCCAATTGGTGCGTTGCCATGGGCCGGTGCCATCCACCACAACCGCGTGCGGCGGGGTTGGCGTCTGCGCCGTACACACTGCCAGCGGAATTATTAGCAGTAACTTATTAAATTTAAACAACTTGGAATAAATTCCAGGGTTCTCCACGCGCACTTTGCCCCTCCGATGCAAGGTCCGGCCGAATTGCAAGACTCACCCTACATTACGTAAAGCGCTTGAGATTTGCCTCACGACAGGTGGGGCAGGGCCATGCCCTGCCGGGAATCCGCAGCATAACAGAGGGTGCACTTGGCAGGGCACGGCCCTGCCCCACCTACTACTTCACCGGCAGCATTACCGTCTTGCTGGAAGCTCCACTGATGGTTAGCACTAGAGGCTGATTGCCCGACGCCAAGCCTGTGGGAACCTGGACGTTCACCTGATACAAGCCGACGAAGCCGGGCGCCAGTCCGCTAAAGCTGACCGGGGCCGCGGACCCGCCGATCGTTGCGGTGGGCTGAGCGACCGTCATTTCTTTTCCAGTTCCTGCCACTCCGTCTTGAACGGCCGGGGAAACCGCGCCCAAATTGGAGCAATAAATCAACACTGTCTCGCCGCCCACCACCGGATGTCCGCTATCCGCCAACTGGAAATTAGCGTGGAGTACAACTCCGAACGTGTTGCCGCCGGAACTATAGGCGATAATGCCTGGCTGCGCGGTGAGCACCGGAACCTTGACCGCCAGGCTGGCGGCGCCGTTGTTCACCACTTGTAGAAGGGCACTGGTCTGACCGGCCAACTCCCAGGGAACCTGAAAATTGATCTGCTCCTGGCCGTTCACGTTGTCGACCGCGAATATCGGCGCGCTGGTTTTGTTGTTGAATTTCACTTCCACCTTGAGGAACTCGGTTCCCAGTGGCAAGCCGGACGCCAGATTGATGCCCGTTGCTGACGTCAGATTCGATCCGAACAGCGTCGCCATTCCACCCGGCACCACGCCTCCGGAAATAAAGCTGGCGGCGTTCACTACCGACTGAGCTCCCGGCACTACTGGTCCTGATTGAACCAGCTCGCGGATGCGGTGGTTGTTCGTATCGGCGAACCACACATTGCCGTTTGAGTCCACGCCAACGCCATAAGGATAATCGAGCTCGGCGGAAATCGCGGGCCCGCCGTCGCCCGAGAATCCGATTTTGTGATTCCCCGCAATGGTTGAGATCACTCCGAATGCGTCCACCATGCGTACCAACAGGTTGCCTGCGTCGGCGATATAAATATTACCTGCAGTGTCGGCGGCAACTCCAGTCGGGTTGTTCAGCAGCGCGGATGCCGCTGGCCCGAGGTCACCCGCGTAGCCCTGGGATTTTGGCGTACCTGCAATGGTATGGATGTTACCGTCAGCAGCATCCACAAGACGGATGCAAAAATTCTTTGCATCCACGATCAGCATGTTGCCTGAGTTGTCGAAAGCCACGTCGTAGGGAAACGATAGATTCGCCGACGTGGCTTGCCCTCCGTCACCACCAAAAGTCCCGTTGCTCTTGGGGTACACCGGGCCGCTTCCGGCGACTGTGCTGATGTTCCCGCCGGACACTTTGCGGATCCGATGATTGTAAGTGTCTGCGATGTACAGATTACCCGCCGAATCCAGCGCCAAGCCTTCCGGAGTATCCAATAGGGCCGAAGCAGCAGGACCGCCGTCACCTCCGAAGCCGAAGCGGCCAGCGGTGTTGACTATCGTGCTGATGTTTCCTTTTCCATCGGCCATCAGGATTTGGTTGAGGCTCGCGATGTAGATGTTGCCGGAACTATCCGCGGCCACGGCCTGGGGCTGATAAGCGGAAGCGACAGTGCTGATGGTTCCGTCCGTCGCCACTTTGCGGATCTTACCGTTGCCGGTGTCGGCGATGTACAGATTCCCTTGCGTGTCCCAGGCGACGTGTTGCGGGAAAAAAAGTAGGGCGGCAGAGGCTTTCCCGCCATCCCCTTGTGCGTGATCTGCGCCGACGAGTTCGCCAATGATTCCGTCGCTTACGGTGCGAATGCGATTGTTGCCGGTATCGGCGATATAGACAGTTCCGGAGCTATCAACTGCCACGCCGGAAGGGAATTTCAGAAGCGCTGCCGTAGCCGGACCTCCGTCTCCGCTATACCCGTCTTGGCTGCCCGCCAGAGTACTGATGATGGGGGTTGGCGCTATTGTCACCTTGCGGATCCTGCAGTTGATGGAATCCGCGATGTAGACATTGCCGGCGACGTCAACGGCCACGTCATGGGGGAATAACAAATACGCTGCCGCCGGTGGACCGCCATCCCCGTTACTTCCAAAATGTCCGGCGCCTCCGGCAAACGTTGAGATAATGCCGGTCTGTGCGGCTACCAGGCGAACCTCCGGCGCGCCCATGTCCGCGATGTACAGGTTGCCCTTGGAATCGAATGCCAGACCGGCTGGAAGCTGGAGGTTCGCCGCAGTGGCCGCCCCTCCGTCCCCTCCAGTCCCGGATTTTCCGATAACTCCAGCAACAGTGCTGATAATGCCGGTGCTCACAGTAACTTTGCGTACCACAGAATTGTTGGAGTCCGAGATGTAGATGTTGCCACCCTCGTCCAACGCCACGTTGCCACCCACGGCCAAATTGAATTTGGCTTGGGTCGCAGCTCCGCCATCCCCGCTGGACCCTCCCTGGCCGGGCGTCCCGGCAATCGTGGTAATGATGCCGTTGGTATCCACTTTGCGGATGATTTCATTGTTGGTGTCATAGACATACACGTTGCCGGTAGCGTCCAGCGCCACGCCGGAAGGACTGTTGAGCTGCGCGTTGATCGCCGCTGCGGAGTCCCCCGCGTAGCCTGGCACACCTGTCCCGGCGACCGCTGTAATTTGACCAGCTCCCACCTTGCGAATCATGTTATTCGATGTGTCGGCTATGTAAACTACACCTTTACTATCGATGGCTATCTTGTTGGGAGCAGCCAACAACCCCTGCGCGGCCGGTCCACCGTTCCCGTACTGATAGTTACCGGCCGCGGTGTTAATACTGTAGGAATAGATTGCTTCCGGTTGTGCGTCCAGTCCGAGAGCGAAACAAAGTGCAGCGATCGCCGCCGCAGTCAACAAAGTTCTCACCACTCACCTCCATCAGGTCCAGAAATATCGCCTTATCCTGGACCGCGTAGACAGAGTCACGAATCCATCATTTATTTTCAATTTGCCGTCTGCAATAATATCCGCTAGAACCGTGCCTGAACCGGCCAGCCTCTTCGGCAAGTTGATCGCGCGGCTACGCTCCGCTTACGGCCGCCCGAAACCGCCCAAATCCGACCCGTTTGAGTTGATCCTTTGGGAAAACGTAGCGTACCTGCTGACCGACGAACGGCGTGAAGCGGCTTTTCAGGCATTGCGCGAGCGCGTCGGCCTGACGCCGAAACAAATTCTCGCCGCGCCCGGTGCTACGCTACTCGAAATCGCGAAGATGGGTGGCATGCGGCCCGAGGTGCGAGTGGAACGCCTGCGCACCATCGCTCGCATTACGCTGGACGAATTCCACGGCGATCTTCGGAGAGCCCTCAAACTGCCGTTAAAACAAGCCAAAAAGGCTCTGCGGCTTTATCCGAATATCGGCGAGCCCGGCGCCGAGAAGATTCTACTGTTCTCAAAAAGCTACGGCGTGCTGGGACTCGATTCGAACGGCCTGCGAGTGCTGCGTCGTATCGGCTATGGGCAAGAGTGCAAGAATTACTCGGCAACTTACCATTCCGTCGAAGCAGCAGTAGCGGGCGAGATCGGCCAGGAGTGCGCGCCGCTGATCGAAGCCAATCAGCTGCTGCGCCGGCACGGCCAGGAGCGCTGCAAGACGAATGCGCCGCTATGCCGGATTTGTCCAGTGACGGACTTGTGCGCGTATTACAAGGGTAGAGCGATATAATGGTCACCAGAGTGCCCACATGAAGATCAGCACTGTTCGCGAATTCCGTGACAATGCAACAGGGCTATTGCGCTCCAAGGACCCGATCCTCGTGACGCGCCGGGGCCGCCTGGCAGGTGTGTTTTTTCCCCGTCCGGAAACCACATTGCCAATCGAATTGAAACGCGAACTGTTTACCGTTTTGGCCGGCGAAGTCAAGCGTCAGATCAAGAAGCGAGGCCTAGTGGAGAAAGACATCCTCGCGGATTTTGAATCGTGGCGGAAGAACAAGCGTGCGACTGGCAGCCGACGCTAATGTCCTCCTGTCGGCCGTGCTCGGTGGGCGCGCCAAACTGGTTCTGGATCATCCTCAAATAACGGAAATACTCACGGCAGCCGTGACTCTAGCGGAAGTCGAGGAGTATGCCGCAGAGTTGGCTCGGCGGAAAAAACTCTCTCTCGACGTCGTATTGATGGCAGTCGCTACGCTACCTGTAAAGGTCGTCGATTCGTCCGCGTACGAAGATAATGTCGCGGAAGCCAGGAGGCGGATTGGCCGCCGGGATCCAGATGACGTCGACATTCTGGCGCTTGCAATTCACTTTCGAATCCAGGTCTGGTCGAACGACAACGACTTCACGGGTGTCGGCGTCGAGTGGTTTACAACTGCTCGCCTACTAGCAAAACTGAATCAGTAGATTTGAGTGCGCCGCTGCGAGCGCTTCGGGAATGCGAAACCGCTCATCGCTCAGCCCAAGCCATCCCATCCGGGGAATTAGTCGAAATGCGGCCCGTCACGTCCAGCGTCTTGAGATCCAGCACTGCCACCCAGTTGTCGCCGTTCACTGCCACGTAGGCACGCGACCCATCGGGCGTGATCAGAATGCCTTCCGGACTGCGCCCCAGTTTCATCCGCTTGACTTCGCGTTTAGTGGACGCATCGAGGACAACCAGCTCACCACCGTCGAGATCGGAAATCAGCACCAGCTTCCCATCCGGAGTGAATTTCAGGCGGTTGGAACGCTTGGTTCCAACTTGCAAAGTCCGGATCACTTTCTTGGATGCAATATCGATGATCGAAACGCCGCCGTCGCGCGAATGTGCAGCCCAGATTTGAGCGCCATCCGGAGAAATGTCGAAGCCTTCCGGCCCTTTGCCCACCGGAACAACAGTTTGGTTCCACCCCGTGTCGCCCGCGCGTTCGAAAATGCTGATACTGTCCGAACCGATATTCGCCGTGTAGAGCTTGCTCAAATTCTTAGTTACTATCAGCATGTGTGTGGTGTTCTGGCCGGTGCCGAGCAGCCAGTCCACTAAATTGGCAGCGGGATCGTAGCGCCCGATAATCTTGTTTACCTCCGCGGTGAAGTACACTTTGCCGTCGGCAAAGAACATCCCGTGCGGCCGGCGGAGTGATCCCAGTTCTGCACGGCGGATTTCTTTCTGGCCGATGAGATCGATGACGGAAATAGTGCTGCCCGGAGTCTTGCTTCCATAGTTGCCCACCAATGCCAGTTTCCCGTCAGCAGAGGCAGCTACTTCATGCGGCCCTTCCCCGGTGGTCGCGTGGCCGACAACTTTGAGGGTCGGCGGATCGACGATCGATAGGGTGGCCTCTTCTTTGTTCAGGACCAGCAGCGCTGGCGATGGCGTCTCCGCCCCCATAAGTGCGGCCGCCGCGGCAATAAAAAGAATCAGCCTCATGCTGAGTTATACCAGATCGTAGTATTCGCGATAGTCGATCGGCACTTCGAGCAGAAAGGGGATTCGCTTCGCCAGCGCCGTTTCGAGGCAGGCCCTCACCGCCCGGATGCTGGTGGCTCGCTGGCTCGCGATTCCGAAGGCTTGCGCGATCCGCACGAAATCGGGAGGATTGAAATCCACTCCGTATGGAGCAAAACCGCGGCGTTCGGCGCTCACGCGGATCAGGCTCAAGCTGCGGTCGCAAAATACCACGATGATCACCGGCAGCCCGAGCTCACGGATCAGCGCCAGATCCTGAACCATCATGAGCATGCCACCATCGCCCACCACCGCGAGCACCGGTTTTTCCGGCGCCACTAATTGCGCGGCAATCGCCGCGGGGATTCCGAAACCCATGCCGGACAGCCCATTGGACATCAGGAACGTGCCTGGCTCATAGCATCGCCAGAATTGACCCAGCACCAGCTTGTGCGATCCCACATCGCAAGTAGCGATTCCATCGCGCGGAAATACGGAGCGCAGCTCTTCGATCAACCTCAATGGCGACAGCCCGATGGTGGATTCAAGCGGCGTCCGCCGCAGAGCCGCGCGCCGGCCTTCGAGCAACTCCGGCGGCCATGGCTTAGGATTCACTATTGCCGCCGCTAGCTGCGCCAACATGGAATCGAGATCGCCGATGGCTTCGAGCGGCCGATAATGTCCCGCAGTCATCGACGCTCGATCGAGAGCCACAACCTCGACACCCGCAAACCAGGTTTTGTCGCACTCCACCGGATCGAAACCCACGCCGAGAATCAGGTCCGCGCTTCGGATAGTCTCGAGAATGTTTTTATCAATCGCCATTCCGGATGCTACGCCTGCAAAAAGAGGATGATCCTCGCTGGCCACGCCTTTGGCTTTGGGCGTAACCAGGAATGGCGCCTGAAGTTTTTCGATCAACGCGCGAACGGCGGGTGTTGCCGCCAGACCGATCAAGACTAGCGGACGCTCCGACGAGTTCAGGCGGCCAGCGATCTCATCTACCACGCCCGCACTATCCGGCTGTGTCGCGAGCACGTCCGGCGGGTGAACCTGGCCGCCCGAAAATTCTTCTACGGCGACATCGCTTGGTAGCGCAATATGTACCGGCCCAGGGCGCGGCGCGTTAGCCAAATCCATCGCACCATTGATGATCTCCACCGCATCCTCGCCGCCTATACTCAATGAGCCTTTCGAGACAGAGGAAAACAACTTGTCCAAAGGCAGGCGCTGATGCGTCAGGGTATGGATGATGCCACTCGGAATCTGCGCGGTGACAGCCAACATCGGCGCGCGATCCAGCCACGCATTCGCAACACCAGTTATCAAATTAGTGGCGCCCGGACCTAGAGTAGCTATGCACAGTCCCGGAACACCGGTCATTTGTCCCACCACCTGCGCCATCCACGCGGCGCTGGATTCATGGCCCGTCAGCAGGAATCTTATATTTGCCCGCCGGCAGGCGTCGACAAACGCGACGATTTCGCCGCCCGGCAGCCCGAAGGCCAAGCGAACGCCCCGCGCGGCGAGCGTTTGTGCCATGATTTCGGCGTGGCTAGGCATGCGTCCCTAACATGATAACGGAACATGTTAATCACCCCAGCTAGTCACTCCTGCTTGGCCGGATTCAGCGCCGCCGTCATGGCCGCAACTGAGCCCAGCGCGAGTGCTCGGATGCCTACCGGTTCTTTCCGGTGCTGGTCAATCGATAGACCTTCACGCGCTGCTTGTTCGCAGATAGCTTCCACTCGGACGCAATCCACCGCTGCCGCTCCAGACTCACCCGAGTTGGCCCGAATCGCCTGGCCAATACCGTACCCGTGTTGCGGTCCCCATTGCAGCGTCTGCAGAACCAACCAAATCGAGGGTGCCTTGCAGAAGCGCAATCCGGTTCTGGTAGCGCTGTGTCTTAGCAATGTGGGCCTTCTAGATGCATCCGGATGCGGGCGTGCAGTTTTCACGCAAGTAGCGGCAGAAAATCCAGGGATCTGGCTGCGTCAGAATGGCATCAGCTCTTTCAAAACATATACTTAGGTTCGGCACCGCCCGTGCATTGGAAACACAAGTTAAAGGAGAGAGTCTATGCGGCCTAACCTACTGAAGGATGCAGCTAAAACCGGCGAACGTGTAGTGGAGCGCTTCAGCGCTTCCAAAGAAGCGGTTTCCGATGCGTGGGATGACACTCGGCACTTTTTGAATCACACGCGGCGAACAGTACGGAGCTTGATCGGCGACGCCAAATACAATGTCAAGCGTTTTCCGTTACGGTCGGTCGCGCTCGCGTTTGGAGCTGGCGCGGTGATCGGAATTCTGATTTCCCGTAATGGAAAAGACTGATTCCTGGACTGGGTGAGAACACCCAGTTGAGAAAGCGAAGCCACGGGCGTTGGCGAGCGTTCCGAGGATCTAAGTACTGAGAACTGTTGAGTATTCCCTCTAGCTGTGATTTCCTTACCCCCTGGGCCTGAGATTGCAATGGGTTACGCGGGGGGGAAGGAATGTATGCTAAAAGTTTTTTCTGTTGCAATGGTTGTTACGCTAACCTTGTCTTTTGCGATCGCGCAAGACAAGCGCCCAGCGCCGGCGCAAGCCCAGAGAGGGCGCGAACTATTCTTGAAATCGCCGAAAGGAACCGCCTGCGCAACCTGTCATAACCTGGACGGCGTCGGAACCGCCGTTGGGCCCGATCTCTCGAAATTCGCCTCGGTGGCAACGCCGCACAGCTTGGTGGCCACCATCAAGATGACCATGACCAATGAGGTCCAGTTGGTGAAGACCGCCGATGGGAAATTCCCTGGAATTCTCAAGCAGAAGCAAGGCGATGACTTAGAGATCTGGGATCTCAGCAAAACGCCTCCGGTGCTTCAGAAGCTGACCGCGAAACAGATCGCGTCTATGGAGCGGGATACCGTTTGGAGACACCCGCCAGCTTTGGCGGATTATAACGCGCAAGAGTTGGCCGACATCATCGGATTCTTGCGATGGGCGTCCACCGGATCGCAAAAAGAGATCAAGGCGTCCGACGTCGACGATTCGCAGTAAGTAGCGCGTCCAAAAAATACCGGCTCGTCCATGCGTGGTTTCAGGGGTGATTTACGCTATACGAGCCGGCGGGGGATTTTTGATTTCAACGGCCGTCGTGATCCGCATCTGCTGCCGCGGTTTTCGCCTGCTGGCTCAATTGCACAGTATCCTGAGGCTCCGGCGTTTTCGTTTTGGCCGCTGCCTTAGCCTGCTGTTGCTGCTGCACATACGACTGACTTACAGGGCTCGTGCTGCTAATGGTGTTTGCCATTGTTTACTCCTCGCTGAGGGTTCTTATCGGACCCGGCCAGAAGAGCTTTAGCGAAACCCGTCAAATAATTCATATCCCCCGTGCTAAGCATAGGACTAAGCACTCTTACGGCCGATCGCTTACACTCGCGGTTCGGAAAGAGTGTTGCCGAACCGCGACCGTAAGGAAGTCGGTGCTTTCGCCGATCCTTCAGGATTCTGCAGGAGTCAGCTCACTTCTTACAAAGCGCCCGCGGAATTACAGCGATCGCAGGAAATTAAGCAGGTTCTGTTTCTGGGATCTGCTTAACGCCTGAAACGCATCCACCACTCGCTCGGCTTCCGAATTCTGACCCCCGTGCGCCAGAATCGCCTGCAACAGGTCGCTGGTGCGCCCGTCATGCAAGAAGAAGATTCGCTGCCCAATACCCCAGAGGGGCGCGGTGCGGAACTCGTCCGGACCGGCCGACCCCTGCGTCACCCCATCCGCGAGCCCTCCCCCCATGTGATGTAGCGCTAGATCGGAAAACAGATTCGCCTGCTTCTGGCTAAGAGCTGCGCTGGAAGCAAGACCGGTAGTGAGGCTAGGCGTGTGACAGAGCGCGCATCCAATCTGAAGAAATAAATTCTGGCCATTTTGAATGGAGGGGGAGCAGGCGGCACCGGTGCAGGCTGGCGCCGGTTGATCCAGGAACTTCATGAATCCCATGAAGGACAGGATGTCAGCGGGACTCGTACTTCCTACATTGAACCCGGAAGGACTTTCCGGCGTCGGGTTGGTGGCGCAATTGGGATCGCCCTCGCGCTCATTCGGAAAATTCTCATTGGTCACGCCCATCTCGACGTTGTAGGCTTCGCCGGCGAAGATTTGAAGAGATTTGTTTTGCGCCTTCCAGCCAAACCGCGTGACAGTGCCGTCATTGCCGCTGGTATTCACGTGCCCCCGGATCCCGAAAAACGCTTTGCGGCCCTGAGGATCACTGGCGAGGTTCTGCTGAATGGCCGTGTCGGTGATAGCTTCGATCAGTCCTCCTCCAAAGACAGGAGTCGGTATTCGAAAGATAATATTAGCGGTATTTGAAAAATCCGGTTGAGTAATCGCGCAACCCGCCGGCGCGTCGGGTCGCCCGGTGATAGTGAAGATATCGTGGACCCCGCCATCCGGGGAACCATCGGGATTATGTATGAACCGGACTTCGCGCACCGGCCCGTTCGTTTTGAGGAAGGGCGGTAGCGTGTTCCCCGGAGCCATGCTCGAAGCGTTCGCAACTTGCGGGTTGCTAGCCGGGCTGCTCCCTCCCACTGCCGGCTGCGCATGGCAACCGGCGCACGAATTTAGATTGAAGCGCGGGCCCAGGCCATCCGCCACGGCCTCCACCTCGTTAAACGCCGGAACGGCGTGATTCGTGAAGAAGTCCTGCTCGCCCGCAGTCATCCCCGCTATTGGCGTGCCGGCGCCCGCTGGGCCTGAACGCACGCCTGGATCCACCTGAGCGAGCAGAACCATGGCCGTGAAAGCAAATAACAATGCTGATTTCATGTCTAGACACACTCCTGGTTTTGGATTTGACTTACTGCTCCACGTGGACACACGTCGAGCTACAAACTAAGTGAAGGTGAGCCCGTTACGACTACCCGTATTGCTTGGACGCAGAACTTACTAACCGTACTAGTAACGGAGAGAGAATATCATCGGACGCCGGTCGAAACAACCCCACAATTTCGAACATTGCTTAGCCTTTTCCGACGCAGGACTTATAACCTGTTACCGAACCACCACCGTAAGGGCAAGAAGCTGTGAAAAAATCGGCCAAGGCTCCAATTCACCTTCTTACCGAGCCGCGAGCGTGAGCGACCGGTGCCTTTTGCGTGTTGCCGAAGCGCGGCCGTGAACGGAGCCGGTACCCCGCACCGATTCAATCCGCGGCTGCCTTCTCGTCAAGTTGTAAGCTATCCGATGCGGCGCCAAAGTTGTGCTGGCGATAGTATTTGGGCGACTGCTCAAAGCGGCGGTGAAATGCACGCACGAAGCTGGAATGATGTTCGTATCCAACCGCGTGAGCAATCTCCTTGATCGGAAGCTCACTCGAAGCGAGTAGGTGGGCCGCTCTTTGCAGCCGGTGTTCGCCGATCACGTCGCGGACGTGCAGCCCAGTCTTTTGCTTGAACAAACGCTGCAGATGTGCGGGGCTCAGATGAACCTCGAGCGCCAACTCGCCCACCGAACAGTCGGGCCGCGAATGGATGAGACGTTCTATTTTGCTGAGACGTGTTTCTGCGAGCACGGATTTCAGATTGGACCGCGGCAATGCAACGCTCCTTCGGACGAATTCGATCTTCAAGTTCGCTCAACGGTGCGATGTCACCGTTACAGGATATGACGCGACGCGAAATGGGCTGGAACAGGAGTTTGATCGAGGGTATTTGGTTGGCGCATTTCGAGAGGCTAATGGTATTGCCGTAAAGGCAAGCACGCTTCGAAATTGGAATACTAACACGCTTCCGATGGACTGTCAAAGAACAAAAGGCCTTACGAAAAAAGGCTAAACTTCCGGTTAGAACTGGTTACAGCACTGGTTTTAGTGCGGCCTTTCGTGTCAAAATTCATAACATGGCAAAGACACCAGTCCAGAGCTCCTCAAGGAGCGGCGTCAGCCGGCGCGGTTTGCTGGACGCCGTATCCAGCGCGTCAGCCGGGATCGCCGCTACCGCTCTGATCGCCCGTGAGCTCAAAGCAGCACCGCCTGAAGAAACGCATGGCGAGCCACAACTGGAGAATTTCAAGTTCGATATCGAGAATCAAAAAGGCTGGGTGGGAGAAGCGGGCTCAGCCAAGGAAGCCACGGTGGCGGAGTTTCCCGTATCGCAGAGCATCGCCGGTGTCTCCATGCGATTGCAGCCGGGCGCCATCCGCGAGCTACATTGGCACGCCCTTGCGGCCGAATGGGCCTATGTCCTAGACGGACGCTGCCGCGCTACCGTGATCTCCCCCAACGGTCAAGCTGAGGTTTCTGAATTCGAACCAGGCGACACCTGGTATTTCCCGCGTGGACACGGCCACGCCCTGCAGGGCTTGGGGCCCGGCGAGTGTCATTTTCTGCTGGGCTTCGACAATGGACATTTTTCGGAGTTCGGCACCTTCAGTGTCACGGACTGGATCGCCCACACTCCCGCGCATATTCTGAGCCGCAATCTCGGCTTGCCGGAATCCGCCTTCGCGCAATTCCCTAAGAAAGAGGTCTACATTGGCCCCGGCAAGATTCCCGCCCAAGTTCTGGAGCAGGTGCGCAACGCCGACTTAGAGCCGAGCCAGGCGTCGCATAAATACCGGCTGGACAAGCAGACGCCGCATGTATTGGAAGGCGGTGAGGAGCGCATCGTTTCTTCGCGGGAGTTTCCCATCCAGACTACGTTGACAGCCGTCCGGATGGATCTGAAACCCGGCGCGCTGCGCGAAATGCATTGGCATCCTCACGCCGACGAGTGGCAGTATTACGTGAGCGGCGGCGCGCGCGTCACTATTTTTGGATCGCATGGCCGCGTTCGCACCGAGGAGTTTCGGCCCGGCCAGGTGGCGTTCATCAAGCAGGGCTACGGACACTATCTTGAGCAGACCGGCGATGAACCCACGCGCATTCTGATCCTCTTCAACAGCGGCCTTTATGAGGAGATTTCGCTCTCGGCGTGGTTGGGCGGAAATCCCGGTTCACTGTTGATCGACAATTTCGGGATCTCGAAGGAGCAGGAAGCTCGGTTGCCGCGAAAGTCCACCGGCATATCCGCGCGCGGTTAAGTGGGGCAGGGCCATGCCCTGCCAAATTACTGTCCCGCTTTTTTCCCAAGCCCTCTCAGCGCCATGCCGCGATTTTGAATCGCATTGGCGTAGTTCGGATCCAAGCGGATCGCTTCATCAAAGTCCGCAAGCGCGTGCTGGTAATCGCGTTTCAAAAGATATACGTAACCGCGAGCGTTGTAGGCGCGCGCGAAATCGCTTTGTAAGCGAATGGCTTCGGTTAGCTCTGCGACCGCTTCGTCGTAATTTCCGGATGCTGTCAGCGCGCGTCCCTTGAGATCGTGTTGTGCGGCCGAGGCCGGAGCCACGGGCCTTGGGACGCGCGCCACCGGTTTGGGCGCTGGTTGTGGCTGAGCAGGTTCGGGCGTGGACTCAACGGGCGGAGCAGCCGCCGGCTTGACTTCGGGCTCCGGCGGCTTCACTTCCACTGGCTTGGCCGCTTCCACCGGTCTGGGCGCCTCCTCGATCTTCGCTTCCGCTAATCTTGCTTCGGCTTTCTTCAGAACGTCCGAGGCTTCGGTATAATCCGGCCGCAGCCGCAATGCCTGCGCCAGGTCATCGCGGGCCTTGGCAAAATCGCCCAGCAAGTAGTAAGCGCTGCCGCGCGCGTACCAGATCTCCGGCAGATTCGGATTCAATTCAAGAGCCTTGGTTCTGTCCGCCAAGCCCTTTTCGTGCATCCCCAGCAGATGATACGATCCGCCGCGCGCCAGGTACGCTTCCGCCACGTTGGGCGCCAGCCGGACCGCTTCCTCCCGATCGTTGAGAGCTTCGGCCAGCCTCCCCAGCCTCACGTATGCGGCAGCGCGCGCCAGATACGCGTATGGATCCTGTGGAGCAATCTTTACCGCCGCTGTAAAATCCGCGACAGCTTTTTCGTTTTCGCCCAGATGCAGGTAAGCGGCCCCTCGCAGGCTGTAGGCCCTGGCGTCATTGGAACGCATTTCAAGAACGGAATTGAAATCCTTGATGGCGCGCGCAAATTCCGCCAATTGTCCCCAGGCGAAACCGCGGTCCAAATAGGCATCCGTAAAGTCGTTCTTCAGATTGATGCTCTGGTCGTAATCCTCGATGGCATCGCGATAACGTCCTGCACGCGCGTAGACATTGCCCCGCGCTTCGATGGGTATTGGATCGTCCAGGCGCAGCTTGATCCCGACGGTGTAATCGGCGATGGCCTGCTCAGTCTCGCCCAGGCTGGCGTGAGCGGCCGCCCGGCCGTTATAGATAGCCGGCGTGTCGAGCTTGAGTTGGATCGCGCGGTCATAGTCCGCCAGCGCCTTTTTCGGATCCGGAAGTGCGCGATAAACGTCGCCTCGCGCCTGATAGCCCAGCGGATCATCGGGCGCCAGCCGGATCGCCTGGATACAATCTTCAAGCGCGTGTTGCTGGTCACCGCCGAGCGAGCGCACTTTGGCCCGATGCTGGTAAAAAGACGCGTCGCTCGAGTCATTTTGGATGGCCTGCGTGTACGCCTTCTCGGCTTCCTTCCACTGGCCGGCAGCTTCCTCGCGCAGTCCCTGGCGAAACGCCTTCTGAGCCGTCGGATTAGACGCAATCAGGGTCGAGACGAACGCGAGCGAAAGCAGCAGAGAGCCACAGCTACGCATGGAGAAGCTTCTGAAAATTCACGTTAGCACAGTAAACCGAACCGCGACCGGAAGGAAGCGCTACCACGAACCCGGACCCGAGCGGCACTCGTAAGTATCGCTTCCTGACGGTCGCGGCTCAGCTACGTTATGTTGCGCACCGGAATTACGGCAGCACAGCCGTGGGGAAAGAAATCAGCGAGAAATGCGAGACGATCCGCCCTAGGAAACTATCGCGCTCCGATACGCTCACCCACTTCAGCAGCGCCGATTCGCCGTCCTCGGAAAAGAACCCGACGCCGCCTCGCGTGAGACGATTGTCCATCCAGGAGCTGACCAATTGGCCGTTCACCGAAGTCAGGAAACGCCCGCCCCGCACGCTGACTTGCACCCGATAATCTACACCCCGTTCCAGAGTGAGCGGCAAGGGCAGTTCCACGCGCTCTCGCTCGCGGCCGTCCAGAACTATGAAGCGCACCAAGCCGGCATTGGGGAGAGGGCCGGGTTTCGTGATGATGAGCTTGGTGGCGTAATAGTTCCGGACGTCAGATGCGCGAAATGCCCAGTCGATGCTCTTGCGCTCGATCTGTCCCATGAATTCCATCTCATAATTCGACATCGATGTCGATGGTTTCCAGACCCGCAGGGATGTTGGATGCACTACACCGCTGGCCATCGACCAGTCTGAGTTCACTGACTTGAAACCTTCCCAGTTGGCAACGCCGGCATGGAAATCCTCCCGCAGCGTGCCTGTCCCTTTGCTCTCCAACAGGTTTCCGATCACCTGTCCGAAGCCGCCTCTTCCTGTGTGAGGATTTGCATCCGGCAAAGGCGATATTGCCTTGGCGGCCGGCGTGCCCATCGGCAACTGCGACAAGGCCAGCAATACGAACACCACGGCCAGCCCCGCAAAAACTGTGGTTGATACGCCTGGACGCCCTGATTTTTCCTCGCGCTTCACCTGCGTTATTGCGCGCCACGTGGGAAGTTGGGTTTCCTCGAATCCGTATAGATCCTCGGCCTCGCGTACTGCCCGCGCAGACTTCGACGTGGCTTTCTTGCGATGCTCGTCCGAGCAGAAGTGTTGGTCCTTCAACTTGCGGATCGGACCGATCTTCTTCCGGCAGTATCTACAAACCATATTCCCTAACCATTGGTCCTACACTGACTATTCGGCATGTACCGACAGATCCTGCACTTCAGGATGATCCAGTTTAACCGATGGGTTTCCGGAAGGGAATGTACTAAGGGAAGAATACAATCTTGGTGGGAGTTCGCGCGTCGTGGGACTACGGCCAATACCTTAGGGCTACCAAGTACCCCCAAAATGGTGGAACATAGAACATAGAACTTGTCGTATATCTTGCCAAGGTGAGTGGAATGCTGCTAACTACGCGTGGGGTTTTCGCTGCGGTTGCTACCTTAAGCCTTGTCGGCTTAACAGGTTGTGTGGAGTGGGAGTCCGAGGGGCCTAGCCGCACTGAGCCCCGTTCCGTCGAACTCGACAAGTCCGAGATGGTGCATGTCGAACTCAAGATGGGTGCGGGCGAACTCAACGTCCGTGGCGGCTCTTCGAAGTTGATGGACGCCGATTTCCATTACACTCGGCCCAGTCTCAGACCAAACGTGCGCTACGATTCCAGCGGCTTCCGCGGCCATCTGGTGGTGGAGGAGTCTCACGGCCTGCACGGAAACCACTCGGGAAATTATCGCTGGGACGTGCGCCTCAACGATGAGAAACCGATGGATCTCCAAGTCGACTTCGGGGCTGGTGAAGGGCACTTGGATGTTGGCAGCCTTACGCTACGCAGTTTGGATGTGCATATGGGGGTTGGCAATCTCAGGATTGATCTGCGTGGGACGCCCAAAAACGACTACAACGTCAGCGTCCATGGCGGCGTTGGCGAGGCAACCATTTACCTTCCATCCGGCGTCGGTGTAATTGCGGACGCCAAAGGCGGTATCGGCGGGGTCAACGCGCGTGGCTTAGAGAAGCGTGACGACCGTTATGTGAATGAAGAGTACGGCCACTCCAAAACCACCATCCGGCTGGATGTGCGCGGCGGCATCGGAACCATCAACTTGATCGGCAGCTAGCAGGCTACGCGGTGGGGCAGCGCCATGCGCTGCCAAATTACCCTACAAGATTCTACATCTAAAGGATTTATCGCACCATGCCGATCAAATCCTGACAGTACTATTCTCGTTGCTGCGCGGGAGCTATAGCGCGTGTTTGACGTATCACCATTGATCTGGCTGCTGATTTTCGTCGTGTTAGCTCTTCTGACGAGCTACATCCGGCGGAAACGCCGCGTCGAGCAAGCCGATCCGGAAGCTCAGAGCGCGGCATGGGATGAAACGGCCAATGATGATCTATTCGAGACAGCTCCCATCGGCTATCTGGAGATAGATCTCAAGGGGATAGTGCGCCGGGTGAATCGCCGGGAATGCGAACTGCGCAAAATGGCCCAGCGCGAAATGATCGGACAATACTGCTGGGATTTGACGCCTCCTGCCGAACGGCAGAGGTATCGCGATCAAGTCGAGCGCCGGCTCACCGGACAAACCGCGCTACTGCCTTATCAGCATCAATACCTGCGTCCCGACGGCGCCGAGGTGACGGTAGAAATCCATGAGCACAAGCTAGAGAACCAGCATCGCATCATCGTTGGTCTGCGCCTGGCTTCTGTCGACGTCACCGAACGCAAGAAGAGTGAAGATCAGGCCTACGAGAGCGCTGCGGAATTGCGCGCGCTGTTCCAGGCTTTCCCGGATTTGTTTCTGCGGCTGGATCGCGCCGGGAACGTCTTGGATTGCAAAGGCGGCCAGAGTTCCGATCCATTCCTTTCCGCCGACAAGTTCACCGATCGAAATTTGAAAGACGTCCTGCCGCCCGCGGTGGTGGAGCTGTTCGGCGAAGCGCAGGACAAAGTCAGAAAGACTGGTTCGCTCGAAGTGATCGAGTTCAAAGCGGAAGGCCGGGAGGGTGAACAGATTTACGAAAGCCGGCTGTTGCCCTTGAGTTGGGATCATTGGATCGCAGTGGTGCGAAATATCACCGCGCGCAAAAGCGGCGAGCTGAAATTGACCGAATACGCGCAGGAGCTGGAGCACAAGAACGAAGAGCTGGAAGCAGCCCTGTCTACCGCGCGCGAGGCCACGCAGCTCCGCAGCCGTTTCCTGGCGAACATGAGCCACGAAATTCGCACCCCCATGAATGGGGTGCTGGGCATGACGGACTTCCTGCTGGGCACCAAGCTAACGGAGGAGCAACAGGAGTTCGCCGAATCCATCAAGCGTTCCGCGGATGCGCTCATGGCACTGATCAACGACATCCTGGATCTCTCCAAGATCGAAGCCGGCAAATTACGGCTGGACCGTGTCCAGTTCCAACTGGGAGCTACCATCGCTGAGGTCGCGTCCATGTTCGCGCTGGATGCGCGCACGAAGGGTCTGGAATTTGTCTCCAGCATTCCTCCCGACTTGCCGCGCGTGGTGGTGGGAGATCCAGGACGCCTCCGGCAGGTGCTGAGGAATCTGCTGGGCAACGCGCTCAAGTTCACCGATCGCGGCGAAATCGGAATCCACGCGGAGTTGTTGAACGAGGCGACCAATGTAATCCAGGTCCGGTTTACTGTGCACGATACCGGGATCGGGATGCTGGCCGATCAGCAGAGCCGGCTGTTTGAAAGTTTTACGCAAGGCGATGGATCCAGTACGCGGCGGTACGGTGGAACGGGTCTGGGCCTCGCGATTTCAAAACAATTGGTGGAATTGCTGGGTGGTGAAATCGGTGTGGCGAGTCAGCCGGGGGAGGGAAGCCGGTTCTGGTTCACGGCTAGCTTCGGCAAAGCTGCGCCCGGTACCATGCCGGCGCCGAAGCCGGCGGGAGTGCAGAATGCTGTGAACCGATCCGTTCCCAGAGTCCCGGTTATTGCGCCGCCGCCGCGCCCGCAGAAACCGGTGGCCCTCGCCACTCATTTAAGAGTGTTGCTGGCCGAAGACAACGAGATCAACCAGCGCATCACACTGCGGTTGCTCGAAAAACTCGGAGTTCCGGCCGACGCCGTGGTGAATGGACGCGAAGCCGTACAAGCTCTGGAAAAACGGAAATACGATCTGGTTTTGATGGATTGCCAGATGCCCGACATGGACGGGTTTGAAGCCACCGCCATCGTTCGCAGCCGCGAAGTCGGCACGCACACGCCCATCTGCGCTCTCACCGCCAACGCCATGGAAGGCGACCGCGAGCGTTGCCTCGCGGCCGGCATGGACGACTACATCAGCAAGCCAGTAGGACTCGAAAAACTGCAAAAAGCCGTCGACCGCTGGGTGCATCGCCCAGTTTGACCGAGCCGCGGCCGGGTCGCTCAAATGTCTCATGCTTAGAGAGAGCTACCGAACCGCGACCGTGAGGGAGCCGGTGCCTTCGCCGATTTTTTCACGGGCCCGTAAGCGACCGGTGGTTTACCGTAGCCAACCCCCAGTCCCGAGCCCCCAGTCCCTCGGGTTCGCTATCCTGCTAGTTGGAAACCACTGTCCTTCACTGGGTCGCGACCTATGGCTACTTCGCGATCTTCTCGCTGTTGATGCTCGGCATCGTCGGCTTGCCGGTGCCGGATGAGTTTCTGCTGGCCAGCTGCGGGTTCCTGGTATTTCAAGGGCATCTACGCCTGATCCCCACCGCGGCCAGTGCGTTCGCGGGCAGCGCTTGCGGCATCACCTGCAGCTACATTATCGGATGCACCGTGGGATGGAAGTTTCTGCATTCGCGCGTGGGCCGATTACTGCATATCAAGGACCAACAGATCGCGCGCGTCCACGATTGGTTCAATCGCATGGGCCACTGGGCGCTCATCGTTGGTTACTTCGTTCCCGGATTCCGCCATTTCACGGCCATCGTCGCGGGCACCTCGAAGCTGGAGTATCGCGCCTTTGCGCTCTTTGCATATTGCGGCGCGGCGCTGTGGGTCAGCACTTTCTTATTCATCGGCTATCACTTCGGCGAACATTTCAAGCAGATTCTCGAGTTGGTGGAGAAGAACTTGAAACTGGCATCGCTGGTGGTGATCGTCCTGATCCTGGCTTATCTGGTTTTCCGATTGGTGAAGCGCAGGAGACAGTAACCGGGTAGTATTCTGAAAGTAGCTACAAGATGATCCGGGGAAAACGATGAGCGCGGCTTCGGTCGGCCTTCCGAATCGGCGCTCTCAGCGATTTTACAGTTCCACCGTTGGCAAGAAGGCAGTGATGGCCGTAAGCGGCTGCATCCTGTTCCTATTTGTATTGGGCCATCTCGCTGGCAACTTGCAAATCTATGAGGGTCCCCAGAAGCTAAACGATTATTCGCGGCTGCTGCATTCCATGCCTGGCTTGCTGTGGGGCGCCCGCATCACGTTGCTGGTGATGGTGGTGCTCCACATTTGGTCGTCCATTCAGCTTGCCATTCGAAACCATGCCGCGCGCCCGACAGGTTACATCAAAAAAAAGGCAGCGGGATCCTCATATGCGTCGCGCACTATGTACTGGAGTGGTCCGATCATCCTGGCCTTCGTCATTTATCACTTATTGGATTTCACGTTCGGAACGGTGAATCCCAACTTTCAGGAAGGTAACGTCTACGCGAACGTGGTGGCCAGCTTCCAGCTCCCGCTAGTATCGGGTTTCTACATATTGGCCATGCTGCTGCTCTGCATGCATCTTTATCACGGATTGTGGAGCATGTTTCAATCGCTGGGTGTTCATCCCCCGCATTACACAGAGGGGCTGAAACGGGGCGCGGCCGCGGTGGCAATTCTGATTGCTGCGGGCAACATCAGCATCCCTGTTTCGGTGATGACGGGATTGGTGAAATAGATGCTGTTGGATTCCAGAGCTCCGAGCGGACCCATCGAGAAGCTGTGGGATCAGGCGCGCTTTGAAATGAAGCTGGTCAATCCGGCCAACAAGCGCAAACACACTATTATCGTGGTGGGATCGGGTTTGGCGGGGGCATCGGCCGCGGCCACGTTGGGCGAGCTCGGCTACAACGTAAAATGTTTCTGCTTTCAGGATTCTCCGCGCCGCGCGCATAGCATCGCCGCGCAAGGTGGTATCAATGCCGCCAAGAATTATCACGGTGACGGCGACAGCGTGTTCCGGTTGTTCTACGACACGCTGAAAGGCGGCGATTTCCGGTCGCGCGAGCCGAATGTCTATCGGCTGGCGCAAATCAGCGTGGATATTATCGATCAGTGCGTGGCGCAGGGTGTTCCGTTTGCGCGCGAATATGGAGGCACGCTGGCCAACCGGTCCTTCGGCGGGGCGCAGGTTTCGCGGACCTTCTACGCGCGCGGGCAGACCGGTCAACAACTGTTGCTGGGCGCCTACCAAGCGCTGGAACGGCAAGTGGATTCAGGGCGCGTCAAGATGTTCCCGCGCACGGAAATGCTGGATCTGGTGGTGGTGGATGGGCAAGCGCGCGGCATTGTCACGCGCAATCTGGTGACGGGGCGCATAGAATCGCACTTGGCGGATGCCGTGGTTCTCGCTACCGGAGGCTACGGCAACGTCTACTTTCTTTCCACCAACGCGAAAGGATCGAACTGCACGGCCATCTGGCGAGCGTACAAACATGGCGCGGCGTTCGCTAACCCCTGCTTCACGCAAATCCATCCCACTTGCATTCCGGTGTCGGGCGATTATCAGTCGAAACTAACGTTGATGAGTGAATCACTGCGGAACGACGGACGCATCTGGGTGCCGAAGAAAGCGGGCGACAAACGTCCGCCCAATCAGATTCCCGAAGACGAGCGCGACTATTATCTGGAACGCCGCTACCCCAGCTTCGGCAATCTGGTGCCCCGCGATGTAGCATCGCGCAATGCGAAAGCAGTTTGCGACGAAGGGCGGGGGGTGGGCGAAACCGGCTTGGGCGTCTATCTGGATTTTTCGGATGCCATCCGCCAATTCGGTGTGGAAGTGATTCGCGAGCGCTACGGCAATTTATTCGAAATGTACCAGCGCATCACTGACGAAGATCCTTACAAAGTTCCGATGCGGATTTATCCCGCCATACATTATGCCATGGGCGGCCTGTGGGTGGACTATTACCTGATGAGCACCATCCCCGGATTATTCGTGACCGGGGAAGCGAACTTCTCCGATCACGGCGCCAATCGCCTGGGCGCCAGCGCGCTGATGCAAGGGCTCTCGGACGGCTATTTTATTTTGCCCTATACGGTCGGCGACTACATCGCCAGGACCAAGCTGGAAAAAATTGACGAAAGGCATCCGGAATTTGCGCGCGCCCAGGCGGGCGTGGCGGAGCTGACCGCGCGGTTGCTGGCCATTCAGGGACACCGGACCGTAGATTGGTTCCACCGCCGGCTGGGAAAGATCATCTGGGACGATTGCGGAATGTTGCGCACAGCGCAGAGCCTCAAGTCCGCGATCGGACAGATTCGAGAGCTGCGCGAGGAATATTGGAAGGACGTAAAGGTGGCCGGGAGCGCGGATGATTTGAATCAGTCATTGGAAAAAGCCGGGCGCGTGGCGGATTTCTTCGAGTTGGGAGAATTGATGTGCCTAGATGCGCTCGATCGCAACGAATCCTGCGGCGCCCATTTCCGCGAGGAGTATCAGACGGCGGATGGCGAAGCCCAGCGCAACGACGAACAGTTCAGCTACGTTGCCGCGTGGGAATACAAAGGTCCGGATCAAGCGCCGGTGTTGCACAAAGAGCCGCTGACGTTCGAATACATCCATCCCAGCCAGCGGAGCTACAAGTGAAACTGATCCTGCATGTCTGGCGCCAGAAGAATCCGGCCGAAACGGGGCGCATGGTTCGCTACGAAGCGAACGACGTGAATCCGGACATGTCCTCGCTGGAATTGTTGGATGTTGTGAACGAGGAGCTGACGCTCAAAGGCGAGGAGCCCATCGCATTCGAGCACGATTGCCGGGAGGGAATCTGCGGCTCCTGCGGATTTATGATCAACGGCATCGCGCATGGACCCCAAGCGGCGACCACGGTATGCCAGCTCAGCATGCGCCATTTTAAAGACGGCGAGGAATTGTATATCGAACCGTGGCGCGCCAAGGCGTTTCCCATTATCAAGGACCTGGTGGTGGATCGAAGCGCATTCGACCGCATCATCGAAGCGGGTGGCTACATCAGTGTTCCAACCGGCAGCGCGCCCGACGGCAACGTGATTCTAGTTCCCAAGGACGCCTCGGATCGAGCCATGGACGCGGCCGCGTGCATCGGCTGCGGCGCTTGTGTGGCAGCCTGCCCGAACGCCTCCGCCGCGTTATTCACGGGCGCGAAGATCGCTCACTTGGGCTTGTTGCCGCAGGGGCAGCCGGAGCGCCGCCAGCGCGCGCTTAGCATGGTGCGGCAATTTAACACGGAACAATTTGGAAGCTGCACGAACATCGGTGAGTGCGAGGCGGTGTGCCCCAAAGAAATAAAGCTAGAGGTGATCGCTCGCATGAATCGCGATTTCATCCATGCCAGCTTGGGGTAGGTCAGGTGGGGCAGGGCCATGCCTTGCCAGCGCTTTAGCTGCCCGGCAGGGCGCGGCCCTGCCCTACTGGCGCATTCAGATGCCGGCGTACCAGGCGTAACCGCCTTCCGGCGACGCGGAGCCCAAACCCTTGCCGAACCGCTTCAGATCATCGGTTACCGTCAGGCGCGTGATATATTTCACGTTCTTGTAACCCAGCTGGCGCGGAACACGCAAACGAAGAGGCCCGCCGTTGCCCACCGGAAGGTCACCGCCATTCATTCCATAGGCGACCAGAGTTTGTGGATGCAACGCATCCGCCATATCGATGCTGTCCCACCAGTCCTGCTGTATCGAGAAGTAGACAACATATTTAGCTTGCGGCAGAATTCCAACCCGGTCCAAGACGTGGGAGAGCGGCACGCCCTTCCATTCAGCGATGTACGACCAGCCTTCTTCACAGGCCAGGTGAGTGATCTGGCTGCCTGAGGGATAGCTCTTGAGCTCCGCAATTGAAAACTGTGCGGGACGGGCCACCATGCCGTCCACGGCGAGGCGCCAATCGGCGAACCCTCCTGCCTGAAGGCGCTTGAATGCTTCGGGGAGTGGAGCCACTTCGTTCGCAAACGGAGGCTTCGAAATCTCGCTCGGGGGAAACTCGCGAGCCATGGAGTGGCTGGTCAGTACTCGCTGCGCTGCGTACGTCAACGTTTCGCCCGGGCCATAGGGACCGCTAAAATCCGGTGGGATCAGCCCATAGCGCTTCGCTAGACCACCGGCTACGGCCAGTCCCGACGCTCCCGCAGCCGCTGCAAGCCCGGTGGTGAACAGTTTGCGGCGTGAGAAATTGCTCATGCGAGCTCCTTATCTGTACCCGCGCGCCCCGTAATCATCGCGCGCATGCGTTTGTTGAATCCGGCAAGACAAATCATCACGATGTGAACCACGAGGAAAAGCAAAAGGAACACGGAGACGAAGAAATGGATAGTCCGCGCGGATTGCTGTCCGCCCAACACGCTGACGGCGGACGGAAACACGGACGCGATGGCCGGCGACATCGCCAGTCCCGTCCAGATGACCAGCGGGAACAGAACGAAGATCACGAACAGATAAGTGAGCCGCTGGAGCAGGTTATATGACCAGGCTTCCTCTTCACTCGGGCGCTGGAAGCGCAAATTCTTCGCGATTGCAGCGGAAAGGGCGCGCCACGAAATATCGGCCCCGCGTGGGAGCAGGTTTTTCCGCAAATGTCCGCTAAACAACATGGAAATTACATATAGTAAGCCGGTCAATACGGCTACCCAGGCAGCTTGAAAATGGAGATACCGGCTCCAGCCGTTCTGATCCGGCAGGACGTAGCCGTAGCCGGTGGGTACGGTCGACCTTGATGCCGGGATCGGTATTTTGAACAGCGGAGGAGTGTTCACGTTGCCGGCCTCACCCCAATAGAAGCGCGGATGCGAGATCAGGATTTCAATTCCGGTGACGAGCAAGGCGAGAAAGCACAGCGCGGTAATCCAATGAGTGACCCGGACGAGTGCAGAGTGCCTCGCAGTGACCGTCCTTGCTGGGACGGCTGCTACGGAAGTTGCAGCCCAAGCGGAATCGCCCATCCGGGAATGTTAGCAGGTGGCGCGGACGGGAGCAAGGTGGGTGGGGGTGGGTGTCAGCGCCAAATGATAATGTCCTAATCGTGCCAAGTAGAAATGTCCTATTGACGAGGTCAGGCTGGAGAGGTGGATTCAGGAACACTTCTCATGACGCAACGGGATCGCGACCGGTTGGTCGCATTGAAAAAAGCA
>DASYNU010000252.1:0-6936 GCA_036008345.1 Bryobacteraceae bacterium | reverse complement strand
ATGCCGCCGCCAAACCTGCCAGCGGCGCGGTACGCTAGGGTTGTCTCGGATGGCGCTGCTGTGTGCTAACCTGATTATCTAACACACTTCTTATCAAGGAGTTTTGGTAAATGTCTCGATTTCCTGGGAGCACCTTGCTTGTAGGGTGCGCCGCTTTATTTTTCTTGACCAACGCGGCCTCCGCGCAGAACAAAGTAGCGGTGATCAGCCTGCAGCGCGCGGTGCTGGAATCCGATGAAGTCCAGAAGGCTTTGGCAGGCCTGGAGGCTAAGTACAAACCGCAGCAGCAGAAACTCGAAGCGCTGCAACGCGACATCGAAGGAATCCGGCAGCAATTGCAGGCGGGAGCGGGCAAGCTGACGCCTTCGGCGGAAGCGGATTTGACCGCACAGGGTCAAAAGAAGCAGCGCGATCTGCAACGCATGAGCGATGATCTGCAAGGCGATTTCAATAATGAGCGCACGGAGATCGGGAACACGAGCGTTAAGAAGATGGCCGACGTGGTCAAAAAGCTCGCGGAAGAAAAGGGCTACGACGTGGTGGTAGACGCGACGAATACGGTGTATTTCAAGCCGGCCCTGGACATAACCGCTGAGGTGCTGGCGGCGTATAACAAGGCGTACCCGGCGCCGAAGTAAGGTTGACCAGGAGATAAACGATGGCCGGCTATCTCGCGAACTACGGCGCAGGCGAGGAGCAGCGGGAAAAGCGCACCCGCCGGCTGGTAATCATTGGGTCTATTGTGGGTGGCGTTCTGGCGTTGTATTTGCTGACCTTCCAGACGCCGATCCTGGAGCGCTACATCCGGCTGGTCCAACTCCTGAAGAACCACAAGGAGGAAAAGCGGGTCCAGATGTTTCTGGACTTGCTGGCCAGGCAGGACTACAAGGGCGCCTACGCGCTGTGGGGATGCACGGATGCTAAGCCTTGCCGGGACTATGCGTTTAAGAACTTCATGGAAGACTGGGGGCCGAAGGGTGCGAGTACTTCCGCCGAGTCGTTTCACACCACGCGCAGCCGCTCCTGCGGCTCGGGCGTGATTTTGACGGTTGACTCCACCAACAATCGGGAGGAGAAGCTTTGGGTCGAGAAAGAGGATCTGACCATCGGCTTTTCCCCATACCCAGGCTGCTATGCTGGGCCTCCACGAATCAATTAGAGTGACGGTTGGGGCGGGGTGGTCTTAGAATAAGATAGGGCAAATAACGGGATGGCTTTGACAACGCAAGCAGCGGGTTTGGAAGGGGTCGTAGCCGGGGAATCGGAAATCTGCTTCATCGATGGCGAAGAAGGCATTCTGAGCTATCGCGGCTACAACATCCACACCTTAGCCGATAACGCAAAATTCGAGGAAGTGATCTTCCTGTTGTGGAATGGCCACTTGCCCCGGCGCGAGGAACTGGAGCGGCTGAAGGCCGACTTAGTGGCGCACCGGGAGATTCCTCAACCGGTAGTGGAATTTCTCGGGGCGGTGGGCAAGTCGGAGCCCATGGATGTTTTGCGCACGGCTGTCTCCATGCTGAGCCTGTACGATCCGCTGGCGCGCGACATGTCGCCCGAGGCCAACGCCACCAAGGCCGTGAAGCTGATGGCGCAAACCCCGACGATCGTCAGCACCTTTGACCGATTGCGCAATGGCAGGCCGGTGCTGCCAGGCGATCCAAATCTCAGCCTTGCCGCGAATTTTCTTTTTACGCTAACCGGCAAGCGTCCCGATGATTTGATGGAGCACGCGTTCGATGTGGCGCTCACGCTGCACGCCGATCACGAGCTGAACGCCTCGACCTTCGCGGCCCGCGTGACCGCAGCCACACTTTCCGACATCTATTCTTCGATCACCTCCGCCATCGGAGCGCTCAAAGGCCCACTGCATGGCGGAGCAAATCAGGATGTGATCCGGATGCTGCTGCAAGCAGGGACTCCTGATGGCGCGGTTGCGCTCGCCAAGGAAACGCTGGCCGGCAAAAGGAAAATCCCGGGTTTCGGGCACCGCGTTTATCACACCGAGGACCCACGCGCTACTCACCTGCGCGCGCTCTCCGAAGAGTTGGGCAAGCGAACCGGCCACATCGAGCTGTATCAGATGTCACGCCGCGTCGAAGAGACCGTCGACCACGAGAAGAAGCTGAACGCCAACGTGGATTTCTACTCAGCGTCCACGTACTACTCGCTGGGAATACCTGTGGACCTGTTCACGCCAGTGTTTGCCATCAGCCGCATGTCGGGGTGGACGGCGCACGTGCTGGAGCAGTATCACAACAACCGCCTTATTCGCCCGCGAGCCGAATATAAAGGGAACCCGGTGGGCATGAAGTGGATTCCACTGGGGGAACGCTAGCGTGGACGAGCGCGCGTTCTATACCGAGGCGCAGGCTAACAAGCCGGCAACCTTGCATTGCCCGTATTGCAAGACCAGCGAAACCTACGAGCTCCGCTGGATGGTGCGCAAGAAGAAGGACCGGATACCGCAGGGTGCCGATGAACGCGACCGCGCGCGCTTCCAGAAGTCGCAAAGCTACATGGTTCTGCTGGACGACAAAGTGGCCTGCAAAAACCTGCGCTGCCGTAAGCGGTTCGACATCTCGGGTGTCAAAACCATGGCGTTTCTGAACGAATAGGCTAATCGGGCAGAAAAGAAAGATCCAGGATTTGTTCCGGCGAAAACGGGCATTCTCGCGGGAAGGTGCGCGTGGGAAGGCCGGTTTGTGCGACAGCCGACTTCAATGCCCGCGGATAGACCTCGCCTACCGCCAGCGGAGCGGAACGCCGCAAGCTTGGAGAATCATCGAACAATAACTGAATCTCCGTTCGCTGGGTGGCCACGGCTGACCGCCAGCCTTCCGGCTTCTTTTCCGGTTGATGCTTCCACTGGAGCAAGTGGACGATCAGCACAGTTAAGCGGCTGTACAGTTCACGCTTATCGCGCTTGCCCATGTCCTCGATTTCTTCGGCGATGTGTTCGACGTCGACTTCATCGAAGCGTCTCTCGCGAAGCAGGCGTGCGGTTTCGCTGGTCCAGACCGCGAAGTCTTCGTCGTAAAGGCCCCCGGTTGCGGGCTTCAACGTCTTGGCACCCATACTTCCACTGACATTATGCCATGAGCAAAACGCCGGCTAATGATGATCCACGCGCGGCTGGATCTCTCGAGCGCGAAACTCCTCCAGTAACGCGACCATTCTCTCCACCACGGCCTCCACGAACTTCTGGCCCTTTTCGCGCGTTGCCTTGGTTGGGTCGCCGACCGTGCCGGTTTTGGAATAGCGGCTGAACCATTCCTGGAAGAAGACCGGTGACGGCGCGGCCAGGTCCCAGTAGAAGAATTCAGTTTTTGGGAAGTGGATGTCCTTGGAGGCACGCTCCATTTGGACGAGATCGCCGCGCAGATAGAGCAGCACGGAGGTTTCGAGCTCGCATCCATGCGCCATGCCGCCGGGGAACTCGGACTGGCGCAATTCGGCAAGCAAGGGCTTGGGGATCAGGTTCCACCACGGCACCATGGCGCAGATAGCGGGCGTTTCATTGGTGATGTTACGCGCCGCGATATCGAGAAACGGCACATTGCTGCCATGGCCATTGACCAGGAGTATCTTGCGGAACCCGTGGTGCGCGAGGCTCTTGCCAATGTCGGTGATGTAGTGGATAAACGTGTCGCCCTCGACCGCGATGGTGCCGGGAAAATCGAGATGGTGCACGTTGAACGCGTAATAGACCGGGGGCATGAGGATGGCTTCAGCCGGAATGCGCTCCACGGCGAGGCGCGACATTTCTGTGGCTGTGAGCACGTCGGTGATGAGCGGCAGGTGCGGGCCATGCTGCTCGACCGTTCCAACAGGCAGCACGCACACGCGATTTTGTGCCACGGCCTCGCGAATCTCGGGCCAGGTGAATTCTTCGTAGCGATACTTTTGGGGCATGTGGAGAACGCCAATTATGGCACATCGACGCGGCTAAGCCGGCATCGGCCGCTGCTACCAGATGGTGCGCATGGGATACTGCGCGATCAATTGAAGTAACCCAGGAACTCATCCGGAAGCGGTTCGAAAAACTCTGGCCCGAGCTTGAACTTACCCTCGTGCAGCCCGATCGGCCGCGGCTGCTCACGTTTTTAAGGCAGGGGCCGGATCTCAGCAATCGGCTCATTCCGGCGGCAAAGCACGATTGTTTCCCCCTTTTCGACCTTAGCAAGGTACTTGGAGAGGTGAGTCTTGGCCTCGTGAATACTAATCCGGGTCACTGTTCAATAGTGAACCTAGTAGCTGGCAATTTCAAATGGGCCAGGTTAAGCTTCAGAAGTTCTGCAAATAGAAACGGGTCATGGCGCACGCCCAACCGGCAGGGCTACCGCGCCGGCTACTACGGCCGAACGCTGGTGACGCGAGTGGGGAAGCTGGAGCTGCGGGTGCCGCAGGACCGGCAGGGTCGATTCCGGACTGAAGTGTTCGAGCGTTACCAGCGCAGCGAGAAAGCGCTGGTGGGGGCCCTAACCGAAATGTACGTACAAGGCGTGTCCACGCGGAAGGTGAAGGCCGTCACCGAGGAGCTATGCGGGCATGAGTTTTCGGCTTCCACCATCAGCCGGCTGAACCAGAACCTGGATGAGGAGTTGGACAAGTTCGCCGGACGCCGGCTCGAGGATCCCTATCCGTATTTGATTCTGGACGCCCGCTACGAGAAGGTTCGGGAAGATGGAGTGATCCGCAGCCAGGCGGTGATGATCGCCATTGGGGTGGATTGGGAAGGGCGGCGGAATGTGCTGGCGGTGGAACTGGCCAACCGTGAATCCCAGAGCAGTTGGAAACAGTTCTGCCTGCGGCTGAAGACCCGCGGCCTGAGTGGGGTGGAGTTGGTGATCAGTGACGATCACGCCGGGCTGCGCAAAGCCATCACGGAGGTCTTTGCGGAAGCGGCGTGGCAGCGATGCTACGTTCACTTTCTGCGGAATGCGCTGGACTATCTACCGCGCAAAGCGGACAACGATTGTATGACGGAGTTGCGCTGGATCTATGACCGCCGCTCGATTGAAGAAGCCCGGCAGGACCTGGCGGCCTGGCTGCGGAAGTGGGGGGCGCAGTATCCCAAGCTATGCGACTGGGTGGAGGGGAACATCGAGGAAACGCTGACGTTCTATCGTTTACCGCGACAGCATCACAAGAATCTGAAATCGACGAACCTGCTGGAGCGGCTGAACGAGGAGATCAAGCGCCGAACGCTGGTGGTGCGCATCTTTCCCAATACCGCAGCGTGCCTGCGTCTGGTCCGCGCGCTGGCGGTGGAGATGCACGAGAACTGGATCGAAGCGACGAAATATCTAAACATGGAGTACCTGAAAGAGCACAAGAAAGAGCTGATGAGACAAGCGGCCTGAGAAGGCGAAAACCATCTCTGAGCTCACCAGCAGGATGAGGGTGTAACCCGCCAAGCCGCCCGTCGTCGCAGCCAAAGTGCCAGAACGGTGCTCGCACGCAAGGGTCCGCGACTGTCGTCGCCGCGCCAAAACCAGGCGCGCCCTTGCGTGCTGTGCTCCGTTCTGGCGTAAACCAAGGCGACGACGGGCGGCTCCGGCGGGATGACATCCCTACTGCGTGGTCTGGGTGATCCGATCTTTTGCAGAACTTGACAGACACAACTCGGGCTTTTGTATTTCGACGAACACCAACAGAAAGAGGAGAAGGCCAACAAACAATCGCAGCACCGGCATACGCTCCATGTCCGCTATCTTATCGCCAATATCGGCAGGAGAAGTTTTCCAAAACCTTCAGATTCTGGAAAGGCCAAAACCGGAGATTTCAACCTAGCCTTATCAGGCACTTGGCGCAGTCGGTTCCGGAGGGATTTTGGAAAGGCATCGCGTGGCCGGATGACCTGATCCGACAGCCTGGAGGCAATTGGCGGCAATCCTCCAAAACCGACGCGGATCGCGCCAAAAACATCCTCGGAATCCGCTATCTCCTATAGAGGCCATTGTGAGAATTCTCAGCCTTACGGTCTCACAACGGCCTAACAATCTGGCGGACCGCCAACATGCGAGAATGCGACCACAAAGGAACGGTGAAATCATGGAAGATAAACAAGAAGTGAAGCTGGACGCGGACAAAGCGGAAGAGCTTTCCCAGGAAGAGCTGGCAGAGATTTCCGGCGGCGACAATGAACAAGTCCTCTCGATCGGGTCACAGAGCAGTGGAGCCGGCGCGGGGAAAATCAAGTTTAATCCATTCTGACAACGGCCTGGCAATTTAGCGGACCGCCAACAGGCGAGAATCCGACCCCAAGAAGGAGATGAAATCATGACAGCAGACAAACTAACGGTTCGGTTGACCAATGACCAGCAGAAGCAGATTCGGGAGGCAACGGGTAAGAAAGTGACGGCCCTGAACATAGACTTGATGGGAGCGGACCAACTCTCCCAGAGTGACCTGGATTCGGTTTCTGGCGGAAGGAAGAGCGCGGGTGGTACGGCGACGGGCTCTACCTTCCTACGCTTCAAGTTCGAATGAGGCGAAGACCAGCATCAAGCAACGTGAGGATTCTGGTCAACTCCATTCTCCTTGTGCTTTCCTGTTTCTCGAGCGGATCAGGACGATTGTGCACATCGTTCCGTCAACGGGCGTGCCGGGCTTGAGACTGCGGGCCATAAGCAACCACTTATGACACCCTCACAAACCGCTATTGGCCGACACTGATGGTGCGGCATTTAAGGACTGAATTTTGCGGCATGTTTTCGGCCCACAACGAAGTATGCTCCCACCTCACAGATGGAGGATGAGGATGGTTCCAATCCCACGCGCAACGTGTAATTTATTGTCCGGCGACGGTGCAATGCCCGCCCTCGGAGTCCACGAATTGCGCCAGTAGACCTCCGAAGTCTTGTTTCGTGGGTGACATACTGAACTGCACGTCCCTGGCGACCATCTCCTTGTGGAACGTTTGAATGTCGG
>DASYNU010000251.1:0-27210 GCA_036008345.1 Bryobacteraceae bacterium | reverse complement strand
CAGCGCGAATATCTTGAGACTGCCCAACAATCCGCAACCTCCCTGTTGAGCTTGTTGAACGAAATTCTGGATTTTTCTAAAATCGACGCCGGCCGCCTGGAACTGGAGAGCGTTCCTTTTTCGCCCGCCGAATGCATGCGGGATGCGGTCAAGACGCTCGCCGGAACAGTGCATCAGAAAGGCCTGCAGATTCAGTCCGCCATCAGCGCGGATGTGCCGGAGAACTTGCTGGGCGACCCTACCCGCCTTCGCCAAGTGCTCTTGAATCTAATCGGAAACGCTGTCAAATTCACCGACCTCGGCAGCATCTTTATTGAAGCCGTAGTCGATCAATCCACAGAGTCGGAAATCACGCTGCTATTCTCAGTGAAGGATACCGGCATCGGCATTCCCGCCGACAAAAAGGGTTTCATCTTCGAGGCCTTCCGCCAGGCCGACGGATCCACCACCCGCAAACACGGGGGAACAGGTCTCGGTCTCGCCATCTGTTCGCGACTGGTAGAGATGATGGGTGGACGCATCTGGGTGGAAAGCTCGGTGGGGGATGGCAGCACGTTCTTCTTCACCGGCGTGTTCCGCGTCATAAATCCATCGGCAACCCAACATAATTCTCAGCTAGCGACATCGCTGCCGCGCGCGAGCCAGTCAGGTAATCCAACTCCGCCAGTTGCCGCCGATGATCAAATCCAGCTTCGGTCTCAAAGCGATGCAACATCGACGTCATCCACCATGAAAAGCGCTGTACCTTCCACACCCGCCTCAAACATATAGCCGAATATTGATCCAGCAACTCCTTGCGCCCGAAGGCGTAGAACTCGGCGATTGCCCGCGCCAGCGCCCGCACATCAGCGATTGCCAAATTCATTCCCTTTGCCCCAGTGGGCGGGACAATGTGCGCGGCGTCGCCCGCCAGATACAGCCGGCCGAACTGCATGGGCTCAACCACCAAGCTGCGCATCCCGGTAACACCCTTTTGAAGAATCGGCCCTTCGTTCGGCCTCCAACCGTCATTCGTTGCGAACCGCGTGCGAAACTCCTCCCAGATCCTGGCATCCGGCCATCGCGCCAAGTCTTCATCCGGCGCGCATTGCAGATATAGCCGCGTGATCTTAGGCGATCGCATGCTAAAAAGCGCGAACCCCCGCTCGTGATAGGCGTAGATCAGTTCCTCACACGCCGGCGCCGCCTCCGCCAGTATTCCCAGCCATGCGAATGGATACACGCGCTCGAAGGTTTGAAGCGCATCTTCCGGGATAGACGCGCGTGAGATTCCATGCGAGCCATCGCAGCCGGCCACGAAATCACACACCAGCTCTTGAGCGCCGAACCGGATGGAAGGTTGCGAGGTGTGCAAACCATGCAGACGTACGTCACTCACCTCAAAATGAATCTGACCCCCAGCTGTAATCCGCGCCTGTATCAAATCCTTGATTACTTCGTGCTGCGCATACACCGTGATCGAGCGCCCGGGAGTGAGGTTCTCAAAATCGATACGATGCCTGCGGCCTCCGAAACTCAGCTCGATGCCGTGATGCACCAGCCCTTGTTTCTTCAACCGCTCGCCCACGCCCGATTCCACCAGCAGATCCACCGTGCCTTGCTCCAGGACGCCCGCGCGCACGCGTTCCTCCACGTATTGCCGCGAGTGAGCTTCCAGGACAACCGATTCGATTCCTTCCAGATGCAGCAGGTGCGCCAGCATCAACCCCGCCGGCCCCGCGCCGATTATCCCGACTTGGGTGCGCATGCCTTCTCGATCTCTTCGCTCGCAATCTTGAATCCCGTGTTGCCCACCGGAACGCCGGCATAGACGGCCGCCTGAAGCAGTACCTCTTTCAAGTCACACGGCTCCAGCTCGTGCTCCAGCCCAGCCCGTACGTAAATACGGAATTCCTCCCAGCGTCCCAATGTTGCCATGATGGTCAGAGCGAGCAATCGCCGCGTACGCCGTGGGATTCCCGGACGTGTCCAAATGGTTCCCCACGCGTAACGCGTGATCAGTTCCTGAAACTCGCGTGTGAACTCGGTGGTTTTCGCGACAGCTGCGTCTACGTAGGCGTCGCCTAGCA
The DNA here is from genome assembly GCA_036008345.1 of Bryobacteraceae bacterium. Classification (GTDB taxonomy): domain Bacteria; phylum Acidobacteriota; class Terriglobia; order Bryobacterales; family Bryobacteraceae; genus Palsa-89. Next base: position 25,141 of record DASYNU010000251.1, on the reverse strand, counting down.
TCTCTCGGCGCACCTTGAAGCCAGCCTCCAACGTATCGCTGGAAGAAGGAATCAGAAAGTCGGTGAGCGCGCTACTGAACGAGCGCGGGCGTTCCAGGTTGGACAAATGCGCCGTCGGAAGATGCACAACCCGCGCATTGGAGATAGTGCGCGCCAAAACCTCGCCATGGCCGGACCATGGTGTTGAAACATCGCGATCGCCGACGATGATCAAAGTGGGCACCCGAACCTTCGCGGCCAAGCCAGTCTGATCCATGTCGCGAATCGCACCGCAACAGCCGGCGTAACCGCGCGGATCGGTATTGAGCAGCGTTCGACGCGTCGATGCCACGTCCGCATCCTGGCGGGCCAGTGTTTCGGGAGAGAAGAATCGTCCCAGCACCGCGTCGGAGACAGCGGCCATTCCACCCTCAAGTACGGCCCTCCGGCGCGTCTCCAGCGCAGCCGAATCCATTCGCGGAGAAGTATTCGCCAGCACCAGGTGCGTCACTCGCTCCGGAGCCGAGGAGGCCAGCCATTGGCCGATCATTCCGCCCATGGACAACCCACAGAAGGCGAACTTGTCAATACCAAGCGCGGCAGCGATTGCCATTACATCGCGTCCCAAAAGTTCGATCGAGTAATCGCCGGGTGTGACATCGGATGCCCCATGCCCACGCGTGTCATAGCGCAGAATCCGGAAATACGGCAGCAGATCGCGCGTCTGAATATCCCACTGGCCGTGATCGCAGCCGAGCGAGTGCGACAGCACCAGCACCGGCCGGTCGTCCGAGCCTTCCAGCCGATAGAACATGCGCGTATTGTCAATGCTTACGAATGGCAAGTTGCGCTCCTTTCAAAGACGCTTTCGAAACTCTTCCGCCGCGCCGAGATAATCTTCCGGTGTATCCAGCTCACGCAACACATCCAGTGGAATCACGCGCGTGATCTCCGGAATGTCTTTCAAAACCTCAATGAGCCGACGATCCTCGGTTACGCTTCGCCGTGCGGCCTCCTGCAGCAGCTTGTGAGCGGCGTCGCGGCCCAGGCTCTCGCCCAACAGCATTACCACTCGCTCGGCGAAGATCACCCCGCGAGTAGCCTCAATGTTGGAACGCATGCGTACGGGATCGACCGTCAATCCTTCCGCGGCTTCCGCCATAGACGCAATCGCCAAGCCGGTAGCTTGCACCACAGCTGCAACCGTAGGCCATTCCGCCTGCCAGCCACCCACTCCGCGTTCGTGCTCCTGGACCATCGATGTTAGAAACGCGGCGACCAAACCCGGAACTCGATGCGCAGCCGCCAGAGTCAGCGAACAAGCAATCGGATTGTGCTTGTGAGGCATCGCCGACGATCCGCCGCGTCCGGCGCTACTCGGCTCAGCAACTTCGCCCACTTCGCCCTGCATGAGCAGCGAAATGTCGCGCGCCATTTTTCCGAGCGATCCTGTTTCCACGCCGCAAGCCGCCATCAACGCGGCCAGCCGGTCGCGATGCGCATGCCACGGCGCATCCGGGTAAGGAAGGCCCAGCTCCTCGGCCAGCGCTTGTCCCACGGCATCGCCCTTATCGCCAAGCGAGGCAAGCGTACCGCTGGCCCCTCCGAATTGGAGCAGCAGAGCCTCGGTGAATCGGCTTTCAACGCGGGCCCATCCGCGCCGCGCCGCAGCCTTCCATCCGGCGGCCTTCAGTCCGAACGTAATGGGTGGCGCTGGTTGCAGTAAGGTGCGACCCAGCATTATCGTGCCTTTGTGCTGTTCCGCCAAATTTCCGAGAGCGCTGTCGAGACGCACGTGATCCGCTTCGAGCAATGGCAACGCCTGCTTGAGTAACAGGACAAACGCGGTGTCCACAACATCCTGACTTGTCGCGCCCCAGTGAACAAATCGCGATCTTGCCTGCTCAGTGAGCGCCTTTACGAACGGTATAGCTGGCGTCCCGGCACGCAAAGTTTCGCGCGCCAGCTCGGACGCGTCGAAGCTCGCCGCCGCTTTCTCAATTGCCTCAGCCGCATCGCGCGGGATTACTTCCAACCGCGCCTGAACGCGCGCCAGCGCCACTTCGAAATCCAGCATCGCGCGCAAGATTTGCCGATCGGAAAACACATCCGCAAGCGCTTCCGTTGTGGCGAGGCTTTCTATCAGGCGAACAGGCATACGTTCACTCACACATCGAAGAATACCGTCTCCGAATCGGCGCAAAGCCGAATCTCGAACTTCCAGATATTCAAATCCTCCGGATTCGGCCGTGCCATCAGTGTTTCACGGCGATCGTCAGGAACGAGCGCGAGAACGGGGTCGCTCCTGTTCGATGCTTCGCCGTCAAAATAGATCCGGGTGAAAAGCTGCTTGAGCAAACCTCGAGCGAAGATCTGTACATTGACATGGCCCGCCTTGACGGTCTGGAATTCGCACCTGCCATCTTCGTTGGTCCACTGCCGTCCGAAGCCGCCATATTTGCCCGCACCGTCGGCTTGCCAGATCTCGATCAACGCGTCACTCACCGGAGTCCCATCGCCATCCAGTATCCGGCAGACCAACTGTATTTGTTCTCCTTCGAGAGAATCAAGATTCGTTTCAGAATGCAGGCAAAGATGGAAGAACGGCCCGATGGTCTGCGAAGGCGTGGGAGTCAATTCCATGATCATTTCTCAAACGGAGTCTGTTCGCGGCCGCGCAGCACGATGTTGAACTGATAGCCCAGCGCCCAATCCGGTTCCGTCGCCTGTAGATCGAATTTGGCCACCAGCCGCGCTCTGCCTTTCTCGTCAGGGATGGACTGCAGAACCGGGTCGAACGGCAGCAGCGGGTCACCCGGGAAATACATCTGCGTGATCAGGCGCGTGCAAAATGCCGGTCCGAAGAGCGAAAAGTGGATATGCGCCGGACGCCAGGCGTTGTGATGATTCCGCCACGGGTAGGCTCCGGGTTTGATGCTGACGAATCGATAATTGCCGTTTTCATCCGTCAATGTGCGGCCCGCGCCAGTGAAATTGGGATCGAGCGGCGCTGAATGATTGTCCTTTGCGTGCCGGTAGCGGCCTGCGGCATTGGTCTGCCAAATCTCAATCAGCGCGTTGCGGACGGCATTGCCGTTGTCATCCAATACCTGGCCAGTAACGATGATGCGTTCGCCCTGAGGTTCTCCTGAATGTTGCCGCGTCAGATCATGATCGGTCTCGCCAATCGCATCCGGACGAAAGATGGGGCCGCTGGTTTCCGAGAGCGTGTGCGGCAGAAAAACTAAAGGTCTGGACGGGGCGCGGCGAAGAGTTGAGCCGTATTCTTTGTACAGATAAGGTGGCTGATCGCCTGGAGCGTGCCGTCGATAGGAATCTTGAGACATAGGTCAATCCGGCGTCATCACTCCGTGCGCGGCGGCTGTGCGGGCATTCAACTCGCGCAACGCTTCCAGTTCCATGCGATTCGGCGGCAGCGTCTCTTCCACGTTTTCGGCGAATCGAATCTCCCATCCGGTATTCTCGTGAACCTGCTCGCACGTGACGCCGGGATGCAGCGAGCGAACCACGAACTCCTTGGTGTCCGGATCGGACGACATGCTGCAGAGATCGGAAATCAGAAGCGTCGGACCTTTAGTTTTCACTCCGGCGCCGCTGCGTTCCGTACCGTTCCGTCCGTGTCCCAGCGATGTAAGGAAATCGAGCTCAGCAACGAAGGTCCGTTTGCTCTGCCGCATGATGATGAAAATCTCGCCGCAAGATGTCGCGATTTCCGTTGCGCCGCCACTGCCTGGCAGCCGGACTGTGGGCCGACCGTAATTGCCGATCACCGTGCTGTTCAGATTACCGAAGCGATCCACTTGCGCGCCGCTCAGGAATCCGACCGTGATTCTCCCGCCTTGCAGCCAATAGCGGAACATCTCGGGCACGGAAACAGTGGCGAGAGCAGTCTCGCACAGCTCGCCATCGCCGATGGAAAGTGGCAGCAGGGAAGGCCGCGTGCGAATAGTCCCGGATTCGTAGATCAACGTGATCCCCGGAGCATACGTAAGGCGCGCCAGGTTGCACGCCGCCGATGGCAAACCGATTCCGACAAAGCAGATGTCATCGTTCGACAAAGCGCGCGCCGCGGCCACCGTCATCATCTCGGCGGTGGTGTAGTTCATGCACGGGCCTCGATGACGTTGGACTGCATCCACTCAAGAAACGTATTCCGATCGCGCGAGATCTTGTCCCAGGCGAAATAAAACGCGTTGTCGCGGCCGTAATAACCATGCGCATACGATGGATGCGCGCCACGGGGCGCCGCAACTACAGCCGAAACCGCCCAACTCGGTAGCACCACGGCATTCGGGCTCTTGAGCTCAAGATCGCCGATGATCTCTTCGACAGTGACAATAGAGCGGCGCGCCGCCAACACCGCTTCTTTCTGTACTCCGACAATCCCCTCAATCAGCACGTTACCTTCTCGATCCGCCTTCTGTGCGTGGATGATGGCAATGTCGGGCCGAATGGACGGGATCGCAGCCAGCTGTTCGCCCGTGAATGGACATGCGACAAATTTGATGTTCGGATTCACGCGCGGCAGATCCGTTCCACGATAGCCGCGAAAGAATGCACAGGGTAATCCGGCTGCGCCGGCTTCGTAGGCATTGGCCATGGCTGCGTGGCTGTGCTCGTCGAGGTCGAGGGGAGCCGGCCAGCCGTGCTCCACCGCGTCGCGCATGCGATGCAGCGATCCTACGCCCGGGTTGCCGCCCCACGAAAACACCAGCTTGCGCGCAGCTCCCATCCCGATCAATTGGTCGTAGAGGATGTCGGGTGTCATGCGGACCAGCGTCAGATTGCGGCGTTTTTGCCGGATCACCTCATGTCCCGCCGAGAATGGAATCAGGTGCGTGAAGCCCTCCATCGCTACTACGTCGCCATCCTGGACAAACCGAGCGACAGCTTGTGAGAGACTGAGGAACTCGGCCATTGGTTCGTCTAAGTATCGTAGCAATGGCCGCACATCTTACGCGTAGCTGGAGGCTGAGGATGCGTTTTTCTCGGATCTCTCCGCGGTGATGCGATCCAGATAACCACTCTGGCGGAATGCGTCCATCGGATTCTCGGGCAGGCCTTTCGATTTCGCCCATTCGGCAATCGCTGGGCGCACGTCGGTTGAGTAGGCGTCCTTCAAGCACATTTCGGCATCCACCAGCGCACATTTGGCTTGGCTCATCGAGAGCCGCTCGTGATCCACGAGAGCTGCCTTGGCATAAAGCTCCAACGCAGTGGTCACCGTTTGAATCATGGCCTCGATTTTGCCTTTGAGGTTGTGACTCTGATCCACCATGTATGCGACGTCGGCCGGTTGGCCCGTCTCCCATTCGAAGAATCGGATCTCATGGAAGATGCGGAAAACCTGGTACGGATCGATGGAGCCCAAAGTGAGATCGTCGTCGGCGTAGCGGCGATCGTTGAAATGGAATCCGCCGAGCATGCCGGAATCCAGCAGCCAAGCCACAATCTGCTCGATGTTTTGCGACTGATAATGATGCCCGGTGTCCACCAGCACCCTGGCTTTCGCACCGGCTGCTTCAGCCAGCAGCAACGCCATGCCCCAGTCGGCAATGTCGGTGTGATAGAAAGCCGGCTCGAATGGCTTGTACTCCACCAGCATTCTCTGACCGTCCGTCAGGCGCGCATGCGCGGCCGCCAATTGCTCTTCGATCCACTTTCTGCGGTGCCGGATGTTCTGTGTGCCGGGGTAATTCGATCCGTCGGCTAGCCAGAGTGAAAGATCGCGGCTTCCTAACACGTTCAAGATCTGGATGCTCTCGATCAGATGGGTTAAGGCTTGATGGCGCACCGCGGCATCCGGATTTCCGAGGGATCCGAACTTGTAGATTTGATCCTCGAACAGGTTGGGATTGATGGACCCCGGGCGCAGCCCATATTTCGTTGCCAGCTGCCGCACTTCGCCGGCGCTCGCCACGCCCTCAGGCAGATCCCAGAGTACGTGGATTGCGACCGTGGGGCAGACTCCCGTGCAGCGGTGCACTTCGGCCGCGTCGCTGAACTTCTCTCCGATGTTCGTCGCAGCCGCCGGCTGAAGGAATTTGCCGAAGCGCGTTCCGGTGTTCGCAAATCCCCAGGAGGGTAGTTCGATGCGGAACGAGTCCAGAGCTTTGCGGATATTCTCCGACTGCTGGGTGGTCACTCATCCGATTATAGGGCCACACATCCGTGGACAAACCGCTAAAGGCACCGACTCCCTCACGGTCGCGGTTCGGTAACCCTCTCTAACACGAGACATTCTTTCCGAACCGCGAGCGTAAGCGACCGGTGGTTTCTACGAGGTCGCTAGGGCTATGATGCGTTCTTCGGTGGCCTCTTCGCGGCTCAGGATTCCGGTGATTTGTCCGTCGCGCAGCACTAGGATGCGGTCCGAACAGCGCAACAATTCCGGGAGTTCCGAACTCACCAGGATGATTCCCTTTCCCGCGGCCGAGAGTTGATCCAAGACTTCGTAGATGTCCTGTTTCGCACCAATATCGATTCCGCGCGCGGGGTCGTCAAGGAACAGTACATCGGGATCGGCCAGCAGCCAACGCGATAGCAGGACCTTCTGCTGGTTGCCGCCACTCAGCGTGCTTACCGCCGAGGTTCCAGATGCCGCTTTCAGCCGGAGCCTGGCGTGAACGCGAGCCGTCTCCAGGCGTTCCGCATCCTGACGGATGAAGCTGAAAAATTGCATCCGATCGAGTACCGTGAAGGTGGAGTTCTCAATTACGCTCATCTGCCGCATCAGTCCCTCGAGCTTTCGGTCCTCCGGCACCAAGCCCACTCCCTGTTTCAGCGCGTCGGAGGGAGAGCGGGGCTTGAAAGGAAGACCGCGAAGCTCCATGGAGCCGTCCAGTATCGGATGCAGTCCGAAAAGCACGGCACCGAGCGAACTGCGGCCGGATCCTACTAGGCCCGCGACGCCTAATGTCTCTCCCTGGTGCAAATCGAAACTGACGTGATGCAATTTCGCGGTGGAGAGCGATCGGACTTGAAGCACCACGGGTGAGTCCTTGGAAGCAACCGGCCGCGTTGATTCTTGCAGCTCGCGGCCGACCATATCGCGAATAATTTCGCTCACACTCGAAGCGGCCGCCGGCCGGGTGCTGATCCACCGGCTATCGCGCAACACCGAGATCCGGTCCGCGATGCGAAATATCTCGTCCATCTTGTGCGAGACGTAGATAATGGAAGCGCCCGCTTGCTTGAGCGCGCGGATTAGCTCGAATAGGGTACTTGCGGCATCGTCTGAGAGCGAGCTGGTGGGTTCGTCCATGATGATGATGCGCGCGTTCATGCCGAGCGCGCGGGCGATGGCCACCAACTGCATCTGTGCCAGCGAGAGATCCCGGACCAACCGGCGCGGCGAGCAATTCAGTCCCACTCGTTCGAGGAGAGGAGCGCAGAAACGATCCATGGCATCGCGCTGGACAAAGATGCCGCGCTCGGCTTCGATGTTGCCCGCCACGATGTTCTCCGCGATGCTGAGATGCGGGAAAAGATCGAGCTCCTGAAAAATGATTCCAATGCCGTGGCGCTGCGCGTCAAGCGGATTTCGCAAGTGGATGCTGACGCCATCCAGAAGGATTTCGCCGGAATCGGGACGAACCACGCCCGCGATTACCTTGGCCAGCGTGCTTTTGCCCGCGCCGTTTTCGCCAACCAGCGCGTGAACTTCGCCGGCCAGCACACTCAGGCTCACTTCGGCCAGCGCTTGTGTGCCGTCGAAGTGTTTGCTGACGCGCTCCACCCGCAGCAGTTCGGTCATTTTTAGAACGTCAACTTGGGGTACATCTGCTTGGCGTTTTCGGGAGTAATGATCTCGGTCGAGAGCATGTACTTCTTCTCCGGCTTGAACGCCGGGTCGCGCAGAATGCGATCGCCAATCTCCATGGCTTTATCCACCGCCAGCGGATAGTAGAAAGTTGCCGCCAGCACGCCATCCATCACCTTCTTGATTCCGCCGGCCGGACCGCCGAGCCCGTCGACGCCCACGAAGAACATGGACTTCTCGCGTCCCAGCTCCTGCGCGGCCAGGTATGCGCCGACTGCCATGGGATCGTTGTGGCCGTATACGGCATCGATTTCCGGCTGTGCGCGAAGCATTTCGAGCATCCGTTCCCGGCCTTTGGCTTGTAGCCAATCCGCCACGGCCTCATGCACCACTCGGATTTCAGGGTGCTGGTCGAACACTTCGTGCGCGCCGCCATAGCGATTGATTTCGCCTTCCACGCCCAGCAGTCCACGGATTTCCACAATCTTTCCCTTCGCTTTGCCATACTTCGTGGTGAGCTTGTCCACAATAAACTGGCCGGCCATTTTACCGATCGCGCGATTGTCGCAAGCGATGTAGCTGGTGTAATTCGGCTCAGCGATATCGCGCTCCAGGCAGATGGTGGGGATTCCAGCGGCCAGCGCTTTGCCCATCACCGCAGTCAGCGGCGCGCGCTCGTTGGGAGCCACGATCAGAAGGTCGGGCTTCTGCAGGATCAGCGTTTCGATTTGTGCAATCTGTTTGCTGTTATCCTGCTGGCCGTCAGTGATGGTCAGCTTGATATCCGGTTTTTTGGAACAGATCCGCGAGAGCAATTCGTTCTGCGCGGAGCGGTAAGGCTCGGCGTTGTTGCATTGGCTGAAGGCGACGAAATACGTCTTCGAAGTTGACGAGACCGGCTTCGAACAACCAGCTAGTACGATCGCGAAGCCGGCCATCGCGAGATGTTTTCGCATCAGCTCCATTCCCTTTTCCTGAATCCCGCTGCGTCGAACTGCTGGATCCAGACCGCGGCAATAATGATGACAGCCTTGAGCATCATTTCGGTATTACTATCCACATTGTTCAGCCGCAGCATGTTGGTGAGAATTCCCATGATCAAAGTCCCAATCAGAGTTCCGGACATGGCGCCTTTGCCGCCGGCCAAGCTGGTTCCGCCAATCACCACCGCGGCGATGGCTTCGAGTTCATATGATATCCCGGCGTTGGGGTTGCCCTGGTGATTCTGGGCGGCATGAATCACTCCGGCGAGGCCGGCCAGCAGGCCGCACCAAGTATAGACATAGATCTTAGTCGCGCGGATCGGCAATCCGGCGTAGATGGCCGCGGTAGGGTTGTCGCCAATCGCGCGGACGCGTCGTCCGAAAACGGTTCGCGAAAGAAGTACCGAGAAGACCACGAAAACCATGACAAACACCGCCACCACCGTTGGTTTCTGGGAGCCCAGCCGCGCGAACACCGAGCCTGCGTCGGAGCCAAAACCGAAATCGATATTGGTATTGTTGGTCAGGCGGCGCGCCAAGCCGCGAACGCCGATCATAGACGCCAGCGTCACGATGAACGGCTGGATGCGCAGGTTCGCGATCACGAAACCGTTGAGCGCGCCGGCCAGTGCCGAGCCGGCCAACGCGCAGCAGATGGCGAAGAAGATTTTGCCGGAAGTTCCCATGGCGGGCGCCCAGGTGGTGAGGCAGAGGCCGGCGATGGAAGTGGCCAGCGCGAGCGTGCTGCCCACGCTTAGATCAATGCCAGCGGTGAGAATGACCAGTGTCATCCCGACGGCCATGATTCCGATCTCGGAGACTTGCCGCAGAATGTCGGTCAAGTTTCCGACTTCGAGGAAGATACTATCGCCGGAAGCAGATCGCGGACTGGTGAGCACGGCTAACAAAACGATGATCACAAGTCCCAACCCGCTTTGTAGATTTACGAAAGTGAACCGTGATGGCCGCGGCATTTGGACGTGGAACTGATTCTACATCTCAGCACAAGTCAGGCCGCCGAATGGAAAGTTGGTAGTGCGATAAATCTAGACGGCGCAAAAGGTGGGCGGGTTAACAACCCACCGCAGGATGCCTTCCCAATGTCGCTTAGTTTTCCCAGTTGTAGGAATGGGACCCTGGTGGGGCAGGGCCACGCCCTGCCAGGTGCGTCATGAGCCGGTTGTCGCAAGCGGCGGACGAATCGATGCTTTGCGGCGCGCGGGAAAGTCACTCCCTCGATGTCCCATTAGGGCATGGCCCTGCCCCACGTACTACCTTTCCACGTAGAACAGATAGGTAGCCGAGTAGTTCACGCGCACTTGATCGCCCGCGTGCTGCGCATCGCAGGGTGCATCAGATGGCGGGAGTCCACCGGAAGTGTCGACTCTATGAATGATTTTCACGTCCGCAAACTGCTTGGTCCCGTCTTTGGCCGGCAGTTCCAACCAATGCACGGCATCTTTGTTGTTTGGCAGGAAGTGCTTCGCCAGTTTGCCATCGCTTCGAACGATGCTGCCATCGGTTGCTTCCCAGGTGGGTCCTTTGTAGTGATGTACCGTTAATGTCTTCTCGACGTTCGTCATAATCGCATCGGGGTCTGGCCCGGTCCATAGGGAGCCTTGCGAGGTTCCTCGGCAAGTGTAAATCTGAACGCTATTAGGCAAAGTCTGGAATCTGAACTGAACTTTTAGTCCGTCCGGATCTTTCAACTCCGAATTCGGCAGCGGACTCTGCGCTGTCTGCGAGGCCAGCGGCAATGCCGAGACCGCCAGCAGCAAGAGATTGTTCCAATTCATAGTTATCGAAGATTTTAGCATCCAGTTACAGCCCTGTTGTTTTCCAAAAGGAAATGGGTCATACTACCTGTGGGTAACCAAAAGAGCGGCGATGAGAACATTAAGACGGTTCTTCACCCGGCTGGTCAACTCCGGCGCTCGGCAGCGAGATGAGGAACGTTTGCGCGCAGAAGTGGAAGAACACCTGGCCCTTCAAACGGCGGAAAACGTCAGAGCGGGCTTATCTCCCCTGGAGGCTCGCCGCCAAGCAGTGCTCAAGTTCGGAGCTGTGGAAGCGATCAAGGAAGACTATAGAGATCAGCGGGGGCTGCGCTTGGTTGAAACGTTGTTTCAAGACATGCGTTACGGATTGCGGCAATTGCGTAAGAACCCGGGCCTGACGTTCACCATTCTGCTGACCCTGGCTTTGGGAATCGGCGCCAACACGGCGATCTTTACGGTGGACTACGCGACGTTGCTAGCGCCCTTGCCGTATCCTGAAGCCGGCCAGTTGGTAATGGTCTGGTCGAAGCTCGAAGGTTCACGCAACGCAGTTTCGGCAACAGATTTCACCGACTGGAAACGCCAGAGCACCGCATTTCAGGATCTGAATGCGCAAACGGAACGCTCCTTCAATGTCGCCACACGCGACCAACCGGAGCGGATGCGAGGCAGGATCACCACGCCGGGCTTATACCGGATGCTGGGAGTTCCCTTTACGCTGGGCCGCGATTTTCTGCCGGAAGAAGGACAGCCCGGCAGAGACCACGTCATCATACTCACGCATAAAATGTGGGAAAGGCTGGGGAGCGATATTCATGCGCTCGGCACTGCTGTACGTATGGATGGTGAGCCGTATACGGTGGTGGGCGTCTTCGCGTCTGGTTTGACGGACCGCGGCCAGGGAGAATTCGCGGTGCCGCTGGCATTCCGGCCCGAACAGTTTAACCGCAACATGCACTGGATTGACGTCATGGGCCGGCTCAAGCCCGGTGTCACCATCCAGCAAGCGCAGGCTGACATGAATGCTGTCACCGCGCGTCTGGCTGAGAGCTACCCCGCCAGCAATAAAGGCTGGGGCGCAATCGTTGACCCACTGAAAAACGATTTCATCCCTCGCGAGAGGATCATGACGCTCTGGCTGCTGCTGGGGGCTGTGGCATTCGTGCTACTGATCGCGTGCGCGAATGTGGCCAATCTACTGTTGGCCAGAGGCATGACCCGTCAGAGAGAAATGGCTGTCCGCAGCGCGCTGGGAGCAAACTCCGGATCCATCTTCGCGCAGTTACTCACCGAGAGCCTGCTGCTTGCGATGGCCGGCGGCGCGCTTGGGATCGCTTGTGGATATGCCATGCTGCGGGGACTAATTGCCGTGATGCCGCCCAATACTTTGCCGAGTGAGGCGGACCTGAGTCTGAATTTTCCCATCCTGCTTTTCAGCCTGGCCGCCACCAGCCTGGCTGGTTTGCTGTTCGGTTGCGCTCCTGCTTGGTATGCCTCGCACGTGGATCCCGCCGAAGCGCTCAAGGAGGGCGGCCGTTCGGGAACCGGCGCCGGACGGCATCGTCTGCGGCGCTCGCTTGTGATCCTAGAGTTCGCGCTGACCCTGACATTGCTCACCGGCGCCGGTTTGGCGATACACAGCTTTTGGAATCTCATGCGCGTGGACCTGGGCGTGCGCACGGATCATACGTTTACGTTCTCCCTCCCCGCCTCCGATTCACGTTTCAACAACCCCGAGGCGATGGCCGGTTATTATCGAAGGATTCTCGAAAGCATCGCAGCCGTTCCTGGCGTGACCGATGTGTCGGCGGAAACGGGAACGCCACTCGAGGGCACGGCTTTTAGCATGTTCTTCTCAGTGGCCGGCCAACCCGCATCCACGGATCCGTCGCAACGCACGGGCGGAGGCTTCGAGATGGTGACACCGGATTACTTCCGGACCTTCGGTATCCGGGTCATCCAGGGACGTGCGTTTACTGACCAGGACAATGCCTCCAGCGTGAAGGTTGCGATGGTGAACCAGGACTTCGCCGAGCGTTTCCTCAAAGGAAAAGACCCGCTCGAAAACCGCGTAGTGATGGCCCAGTTGTTCCCGCATCCGACGCGCGTGGGTGATCCGGTGGAATGGCAAATCGTAGGCGTCTTTCACAATGTCCGGAGTGGTGGGTTCCGCGAGGACAATCCCGAGGTATTCGTTCCTTTCTGGCAGGCTCCGTGGCCCAGCGCAGGGATCGGTGTGAGGACCGCGAGTGATCCGGCGGCTATGGTGAAAAGCATTGCGGCCGCCGTACACGCGATAGACCCGGAGGTCGCGTTTGCAGATCCCCGAACCATGGAGCAAGTACGGAACGACGTGCTGGCCAGCGATCGATTCACGATGATCCTTTTTGCCAGCTTCGCGGCCATCGCGCTTTTGTTATCCGCTCTTGGGATTTACGGCGTCATGGCTTTTTCGATCGCACAGCGCTCGCATGAGATTGCCTTGCGGATGGCGCTAGGCGCCACGCGCGGCCGAGTGCTTGCGCTGGTGCTGAGAGAGGGAGTGGTGCTGGCTGGTGTTGGTTTGGGGCTCGGCCTGATCGGCGCTTATTTTGTGGGACGCACCATGCAGAGCGCGTTGTTCGGTGTTGGAGCGATGGATTTTTCCGCGATCGCGATGGTGGGATTGGTTCTTCTTGTCACTGCGCTCGCGGCCTGCTATCTGCCGGGACGGCGGGCGGCGGCGCTGGAGCCGATGCAGGCGCTGCGGAGGGAGTAAGGAGCCAGAAAAGGCACCGACTCCCTCACGGTCGCGGTTCGGTAACACTCTCTGAACATGAGACTTTCTTTCTGAGCCGCGAGCGTAAGCGACCGGTGTTTTTGATTTTTTCACGGATTCTCACGGTCGCGGTTCGGTAGCGTTTTCGGTATTCGGCATTCGCCCTTAACCAAACAGTCCTATTGTTAAGAAATGCCACGGCGAGCGAAGGTAGCAGTGATCGGCGGAGGGATTTTGGGGCTGGCGCACGCGTACATCGCGGCGCGGCGGGGGCATCAGGTGGTGTTGTGCGAACGCGGCCGCGCTGCAACGGGCGCGTCCATCCGAAATTTCGGGATGATTTGGCCCATCGGCCAACCCTCGGGGGCGATGCACCAAATGGCGCTGCGCAGCCGCGAGATCTGGCTGGAAGTTTTGCGGGCGGCGCGGCTGCCGTATCTTCCAACCGGATCGCTGCATGTGGCCTATCATAACGACGAATCGGAAGTGCTGCGTGAATTCGCCGAGATCGCCCCGCGCGCGGGCTACGAATGCGAGTGGTTGGATGCGCCGGCGGTGCTGGAACGCAGCCAGGCTGTGCTGCCGAATGGCCTGAAGGGTGGCCTGTGGAGCGCGACGGAGTTCACGGTGGATCCGCGCCTCGTAGTCTCGCGCCTTCCCGAATACCTACGCGAGCTGGGTGTGGCGGTGCATTTCGGGGAGGTGGTTACACATATCGAACCGCCGTGGATCGAAACCGGCGCGGGGTCGCATGAAGCGGATATCGCCATCGTCTGTTCAGGCGACGATTTCGAAACCCTTTTCCCGGACGTATTTCGAGCCAGCGGTATAACGCGATGTAAGCTGCAGATGATGCGCACCGCGCCGCAACCCAGAAGTTGGCATTTGGGCCCAGCGCTCGCGGCGGGATTGACGCTGCGGTTTTATAAAGCATTTCAAATGTGTACCGCGCTCGCGAAATTGAAGGAACGAGTGGCGCGCGAAAAGCCGGAGTACGAAAAATACCTGATTCACGTTCTGGTTTCTGAAACTGCCGATGGGGCCATCACGCTGGGCGATTCCCACGAATACAGCGCGTGCGTCGATATCTTCGATAAGAGCGAAATTGACGAGCTGATATTGCGCGAAGCTGAAACTTTCCTGCGCGTCCCCGATTTTCGAGTGGCGGAGCGTTGGCACGGCGTTTACAGTACGCATGCGGAGAAGCCGTTCTTTGAAGCGGAGCCCGAAGCCGGAATACACATCGTCACGGCGCCGGGCGGATCCGGCATGACGCTTTCTTTCGGATTGGCGGAGCGCACCATCGCTGGGTTGGGCCTGTGAAACTGCGCGCGGTTATTCTGGATTGGGCCGGCACCGTGGTGGATTATGGCAGCCGGGCGCCGGTGGCCGCATTGCAATCCGTCTTCACGCCGGCGGGCGTGCCGATCACTATCGCGGAGGCGCGCGAATCGATGGGGATCGCGAAAAAGGCGCACATTCGGGCGATCCTCAAAATCGAGCGGGTGCAGACGGCCTGGATTTCGAAGTATGGAGCGGGGCCTTCAGAGGCGGACGTCGACAAGCTGTACGACGTGTTTATCCCGAACCAGATTCAAGTGCTGGGGGATTATTCGGGATTGATTCCCGGAGTTGCGGACGCCGTGGCCAGAATGCGATCGCGTGGTCTCAAGATTGGAACTACCACTGGCTACAATCGCGCGATGCTGGATTATTTGCTGGAGCGCGCCGCAACTCAGAATTTCACGCCGGACTGCGCGTTGTGTCCCGACGATTCGGACGCCGGACGTCCCCTGCCCTGGATGTGTTACCTAGCGGCGATCCGGCTGGAAGTTTATCCTATGGCGGCTTTAGTGAAGATTGGGGACACTCCCGCGGACATCGCAGAGGGGCGCAACGCCGGCATGTGGACTATCGGAGTGACGCGCACGGGCAATGAGATCGGAGCCACGGAAGATGAATGGGCGCAGCTTGCGGACGCACAAAAGGAGCGCCTGTTGCAGAGCGCGGAGCGGCGATTGCTAGATGCCGGTGCGCACTACGTGGCCGCGAGCGTGGCCGAGTGCGACACGATCCTGGACCAGATTGAGACACGGCTGGCATTTGGTGAAAAGCCTTAGGCAGCGCATGGCGCTGCCCCACAATTCATGAAGTTGATACGCGAGTGATCTACACTGTTTGAATGCGATTCTGGCAAGTGGTCACCGTTGCGCTTCTGGTGACGGGCTATGCCGGCTATTACTTGTGCCGCTCCGACCTTTCCGTTGCGCTGCCGCTGCTGATTGAGGAGATGGCCGCGCACGGTATTCCGCGGGATGAAGCCACTACGCGCCTGGGGACTATCGCGTCGTTCGGTGTGCTGGCCTATGCGATTGGAAAATTCCCCAGCGGTGGGCTCGCTGATTTTTTGGGTGGACGGCGGAACTACCTTTTCGGCATGGCCGGATCGGTGGTGTTCACATTTGTTTTTGCTATGTCCGGCGGAATCCCGATGTTTACGCTGGCGTGGATCGGAAATCGCGGCATCCAATCTCTGGGTTGGGCAGGCATGGTGAAAATCACTTCCAAGTGGTTTTCTTTTTCAACCTACGGCACTGTGATGGGCATCATCAGCTTGAGCTTTCTCTTCGGCGACGCACTGTCACGGCAATTCATGAGCGCCCTGATTGCCCATGGCCTGGGATGGCGCGGGGTGTTCTATTCCGCGGGTGGAGTGTTGGCGGCGCTGCTTCTGATCAACCTGCTGCTGGTGAAGGAATCGCCGCGCGAGCTGGGGCTTGGGGAACCCTCCGTCAACCCGGACAACTTGTTTCGCGATGCCGGAGAGAAGCACACGCCGGCGAGCGTGCAATCGTTGCTCCGGACGTTCGGCCGAAGCCGGGTGTTCTGGCTGGTGTGCGTATTGTCGTTGGGCATGACGCTGGTGCGCGAAACGTTCAATCTTTGGACTCCCACATATTTCACGCAGGCGGTGGGTCTCAGCACTGCCGACGCGGCGCAAAAGAGCGCGCTGTTTCCCTTGTTCGGCGGAATATCGGTTTTGCTCTCGGGATTCCTGAGCGACCGGCTGGGCCGCGCTGGACGAGCCGGAATTATTCTGGGCGGCATGCTTCTGGCCGGCGCCGCGCTTCTGATTCTGGGCATGGCTAATTTCAAGGACACTCCGGGCTGGCCGGTGGCATTGGTGGCCGTGGTTGCGTTCCTGATCATCGGGCCTTATGCGTATCTGGCCGGCGCCATCGCGCTGGATTTCGGCGGCAAGCAAGGCAGCGGAACCGCTTCCGGCTTGATTGACGGCGTCGGGTATCTTGGTGGAGTGTTGGCCGGTAATAGCATGGCGAGCATCGCGGTAACCTGGGGCTGGAAAGGCGCATTCGCGGTGCTGGCGGTGGTGACGTGGCTCGGAAGCATCGCTGCCGCGCTGTACTTTGTGCACCAACGGAGACCCGAGCGATCACTATCATGAACGTAACGAACCAGATATTTGAGCTATTCCAGACGCGCGGACAGGATGCCTATTTCGGCGAAGGTGTTTCGCAACGAGAGCATGCGCTGCAAGCGGCTTGGATCGCCCAGAATTCGAACGCACGGCCCGCGCTGGTGGTGGCTGCGCTGCTGCATGATATCGGACATTTGATCCATGGATTGCCGGAAAATATCGCCGACCAAGGCGTGGACGGCTATCACGAAGCTGCGGGTGCAAGCTGGCTGAGCGCGCATTTCGGTCCGGAAGTCACCGAGCCCATTCGCCTGCATGTGGATGCCAAGCGTTACTTGTGTTTCGCCGATGCTACCTATCGGGGCATGCTCTCGCCATCTTCACTGCAGAGTTTGGCTTTGCAGGGCGGTCCCATGAACCCGGAGGAAGCGCGGGCCGTGGAGGCAAATCCTTACTTCGCGGGCGCCGTGTTGCTACGGCGATGGGATGACGCAGCCAAGGTTCCGGGCCTTAGCGTACCGGATTTTGAACATTATCATAATTTAATCGAATCCCTAGTTTTGTGACAGGCTTGCTGTTGTGACAGAAATGTTAGCAAACGTGTCAAAAGTTACGTGAGCTAAGCAACTTTTACCGTTTCTCTCCGGTGGACCTGCGGTAAGTACATTGTGTAACATAGGCTTATCCTTTGGAAGGATGGTTGCACTTAGCAGCCGGGAGGAGATTAGTCGTATGACACTTCGCAATACACCTGCGCTCTTGGGTGCCGTAATTGTCCTGTCATTGACGGTTGTGGGCTGCGCGACGAAGAAGAACGTTCGCGAAGCGATTGCACCGGTACAGGATCAAGCCAACAAGACAGATACTCATGTTGGCGCTTTGCAGAAACAAACCGATGATAACAAGCAGTCCATTGGTGACTTGGATCGGCAGGTAGCAACCGCCGATGAGAAGGCGACGGATGCCGGTAAGAAGGCAGCCGAAGCGGCAGAAGCTGCGGCCAAAGCGAATGCCGCCGCCGCCGAAGCTGCTCAGCGCGCGGATGCTGCCAATAGCGCGGTCCAGCAGACCCAGGCCAAGCTGGACACATCGCTCCAGAATCTTGATAATTACAAGCTGGTCACCACTCAACCGGTGTACTTCGGCCTGAACCGGGTCACCTTGACGAAAGACGAGCAACAGAAGCTGGACGATGCCGTTCAGAAGCTCACCAGCATGAAGATGTACATCGTGGAAGTGGAAGGCTACGCGGATCGTACCGGTCCTAGCGCGTATAACCGCGAGCTCAGCCGCAAACGGGCGGATGCCGTGGTGCATTACCTGGCGGTGGAACATAATATTCCGCTGCGGTCGATTCGCGAATTGGGCGCGGGGGCAGACTTCCCGAACGCTGACAACAAGACGCGAGCGGCTCGCAAGGAGAACCGTCGAGTGGATGTGAAGATCTACAGTCTGGATGTCACCGGGCAGTCGCCGGCTGAATCCTCGATGAACACTGCCAAGCCAGTAGGCCAGCAGTAATTTTGCGGAGTGGGGCAGCTACCGACTACGCAGGGGAGCTGCCCAAAGCGCCGGCTCCCTCACGGTCGCGGTTCGGAAGATACATTACCGAACCGCGACCGTAAGGGAGTCGGAGCCTCTGCCGATTTTTTCAGCGTAGACTTGCCACCAGATCATGCGAGAGAACCTCGGCGCGTTCTGCCAGGCTCTTAGCCGCAGCCAAGTCGTTCTTGCGCTTCTCCTGCGCCTGCTGCATAAAATTCACAATTTCCCCCACAGTGGCCTTCTGCTCCTTGCTGAGCTGGCGGGTTGAAATGAAGTCCAGGCTGGCTTGCGCGTGGGCCAGGCTGACGTCAATCGCGGCGATGTATTGGTGCTGCTGATCCGGTGACAGGACGTCTCCCAGGCGCGGTGGATCGGTAGGTGTAACGCTTGCAGGCGCGGCGCTTTGCGGGGCGGTAGCGGCCGGCGCCGGATTTAATGGGCGTGCAGCGTGCTTGGGCGGCGAAGGCTGATCGGGTGGCTTATTCTTCTGATACTTGGATTCTTCTTTCGGGGGCGAAGCCGGCGCTGATGCAGGCGTGTTAACCGGCGTGGTCTGGGCTGGATTGGTTTCTGGCGGACTGAGGGGAGCCGGAGCGGCGGTGGTGGGCGCGGCGGGTTGGTCATGCGGCGCTTCCACCGCCGCCGGCTGCGACGGCACGGGAACCGCACCGTGCTTCTTACGGCAGGAAGATGTGGTCAATACCAATGTGGTCAATACCAGGAGAACCGTGAGGACCATCGCGGATAATGGAGCGCCAATCGAAAACGGCATGGAATTGGAGGCGAAATCAGGACGTGCCCGTGGCTGAAGTGCGCGCTTCACCGTGATAGTCCACCATCCCCGGAAAACGCAGCCGGAAAGTCGTGCCTCTTCCAGGCTCACTGACAAAGTCGATTGTACCACTGTGAAGTTGAACCACCCGGAAAGCAGTTGCCAATCCGATACCCGACCCTTGTTGTTTGGTCGTGAAATATAGATTGAAGATCCGGTCCTGAATGTCGGGAGGAATGCCGGGGCCATCATCAGTGATGCGAATCTGGCACTCGTCGGCGTTCCACTCGGTCTGGATCACCAGTTTTCCGCCCTCGGCCATGGCTTCCAACGCATTGTAGACAACGTTCAGAATGGCTTGCTTCAACAGATCCGGGTCTCCGTTCAGCCACAACTTACTGGTGAGAACGGTTTCAATCCGGATATTCTTGGCCTCGGCGTCCACCGATACCAGCGCCAGCACCTGCTGCATCACCAGGTCCAAATCCAGTGGTCTGGCCTGCAGCTCAATGGGGCGGTTGAAGGTCAGGAATGTCTTGACGACCGTGTCCAGCCGCTTGATTTCCCGGGCGATCACCTCTACTTCCGGCTGCTCGGTCTCGAGTCTCGACCGCAGCACCTCCAGATGCAGCGCCATGGCATTCAAGGGATTCTTGATTTCATGCGCGACACCGCCCGTGAGCCGGCTGATGGCGGCCAGACGGGACGAAATGTCGAGCTGACGCTCCAACTGGCGGCGGCTGTCCACGTCGCGCAACTTAACCAGCGTACCCATTTGGTCCGGACCGGACCCCTTGCGCAAAACCTCCACGCTGATCAGCAGCCGGACGGTACCGGAGCCATCGCGCGAAATAGTGACCGGTTGGTCCTGGACGGATTGCCGCGTTAGCAACGCGTTCCCAATCACCTCGCCCAACACGGTGGAGGGCGGGAACAACTCATCCAATCCGTGACCGACCATTTCATCGTGGCTCTTGCCCAGCATGCGTTGGGCGGCGTCGCCGGCCATCATCAGCCGGCCGGTATTATCGAAAAACAACACGGCCTCCTCCAGCTTTTCGAGCAACTGCTCCACGTTGCTGCGCAATTCCAGAGCGTCCTGGCGGGCGCCGCGGTACTGTTCACCCAACAGGCTGAGTTTGGAATGAACCGCAGCGAATTCGCTGGACTCGCGTTGCAGCGGAAGAATGGCCGTATCGAACTGGCCGGCGCGAATCATATCGATGCTGCGGCTCACGCGTTCCAGTGGGTTGAGCATCAAACTGGGCAACACCGAACCGAGGAAAATTGCGATGAAAAGCGATGAGAAGAAGGTGAGTCCCAGAATTTTGAAGGTGGGGTACACGTCATGCTTCACGAATACCGATTGAATCCAAACGGTGATGTTGAATAGGACCACTTGGTTGGTATTGCTCGAAATTCCGACGGGCAGCGTGGTGGAGTAATCCTCGCGGCGAGTCATCAGATCGCGTAGATTTTCAATCCAACTGCGGCCCTTCAATTCCCGAAAGTCATGCACGGGCGCGAGTTGCATTCCGGGGATTGCGGGGCCGGACGCAGCCAGAACATGGCCGGACTCATCGGTCACCAGGATGGCCGCCACCAGGTTCGAGTCGCCCAGGGTGCGCTTCAGCAGGGCCGTGACGGCGGGATCGTTGCGGATGATATCGGTCCAGACCTGCTTCCATTCCTGGATCGAAGCTGGTTTCAGACCGCGCGCATCGGTCTCGCGCTGCAGATGATCCGCCAGGTTCCCCTTCACATCTTTGGCGATAAAATCCGCGCGTTCCGCCGCCCCCGTAAAGGTCATGCTGGTGAAGTCGTACAGGTACAGCATCGACATGCCAATCACCACCAGAGCGACCAGCGCAACTATCGCGATGCGGAGCCGGGCCTTGATTGACATCTACCTAAGGAGTCGCGGAACCAGCTTCCGCTTCCGCGGCGCCGTACTCCTTCAGCTTGTTGAACAGGGTCTTCAAGCTGATGCCCAGGATTTCCGCGGCTCGCGTCTTGTTGTTGCGGGTGTGTTGCAGAGTAATCTGGATGAGCAACTTCTCCGCTTCGCTCACCGTGGTTCCCACCGGAAGCCGCACGGCATCCGGTTCGGAGACCGGGTGCGCCGGCCGGGCGCCCGCGGGCACTCCGAAATCGCGCGGCAAATGATGCGCAGTGATGGTTCCTTCGCCCGCCAGGATCACGGCCCGCTCCAGCACGTTCCGCAACTCGCGAACATTGCCCGGCCAGGAGTAGCGCGTGAACTGATCCATGACGTCAGGCTGCACATCCACCACCCGCGTATCGTGCTTGCGGTTCAAGCTCTCAATGAGCGCTTCGGTGAGCAGCGGAAGATCGCCTTCCCGCTGCCGCAAAGCCGGGAGGGTGATTTGAAAGACGTTTAGCCGGTAGTACAGATCCTCGCGCAACTCGCCCTTGCGCAGCGCATCTTCGATAACTTTGTTGGTGGAAGCAACCACGCGCACGTCTACGGATATTTCCGTTTTCCCGCCCAAACGGCGCACACAGGAATCCTCCAACACGCGCAGGAGCTTGGCTTGCGTACCCACCGGCATCTCGCCCAGTTCGTCCAGCAGAAGCGTGCCGTGCTGGGCCAGTTCGAAGCAGCCCGCGCGGCGCTCGACGGCGCCCGTGAACGCGCCTTTTTCATGCCCGAACAATTCGCTTTCCATCAGAGTTTCCGGCAATGCGGCGCAATTGATGGCCACAAATGGGCCGCTCGCGCGCGGACTCAGGTGGTGGATCGCGCGCGCCACCAATTCTTTGCCCGTTCCGCTTTCACCGCCGATCAATACCGCCGCCTTGGAGGGCGCCACCTGACGGATCAAAGAAAAGACCTGCTGCATGGCGGGGCAACTACCCACCAGATCCACCAGGACTCCCTTGTAGGACAGTTGCCGCTGCAGACGTTCGGTTTCTTCTTCCAGGCGGCTTTGATTGGCGGCACGCTCCAACAGCACTTTGAGCGCGCTGGCCTGAATCGGCTTTTCGAAAAACCAAAATGCCCCCAGATCGTGTACCGTCTGCACCGCCGTCTCGATATTTCCGAAGGCAGTCAGCACGATGGATGGCGGAGCATCCCCCTGGGCTTGGAGACGCTTCAACAACTCAAAGCCGTCCACACGCGGCATCATGAGGTCAGTCACCAGAACGTGAACTTGCGACTGGCTCAGTTTATCCAGCGCTTCCTGGCCATCCGCCGCGGTCTCGACAGCGTAACCCCAGGACTGGATCATCTTGGCCAGGCCGGCACGCTGATTCTCCTCATCATCGGCAATCAATACGCGGGTCTGGGGCGCAGAGGTAGCATTGGCCATCAATTCAATCTTAGCCTGCCAGACAAATCTTCGCGATTAGGTATGGGCACCGGCCCCTAGGGGATCCGTAAAAAAATTGACGAAAGCACCGGTCGCTTACGCTCGCGGTTCGGAAAGAGAAAGTTACCGAACCGCGACCGTGAGGGAGCCGGTGCCTTTAGCTTGCGCTATGGATTGAATCGCCGCCGGCGCCGGCTGAGCCAGCCATCGCTTGATCTGCGGCATGGCGGCCATCGCGGATTGTTCCCCCAGTTCGATCAGCCGGTTGGCGCTGGCGAAAGAATCCCAAGACATATCGGCGACCGGGGGACTGATCACGATATTGGAATAGCGCCGCCAGCTATTCTCCGTGCGCGCGCTCATTAATTGAAAACAGCGGCTGATCACCGAAAACATGTTGCCACAATCCCCGGAGCCTTCCTGATTAGGTATAACCACCGAAATCACGCGATCCGCGCCCATCTGCAACAATGGCGCGGCCGGGACTTCCATGCTCACGAAACCGTCCACCAGCATCCGTCCCTGATAACGCAGCGGAAGAAACAGGCCCGGATACGCGCAACTTGCGCGAATAGGAGCCACCACGTCGCCCTTGCCGTGGAACGTAACCGGCTGGCCCTTCGCCAAATCCGTGGCGATGATCGCGAGTGGGATCTGCATCTCTTCGAAGCGGTTGGTCTTGAGCAAGCGGCTGAGGAAAGTGATCATCCGGTCATTGCCGGCCAGTCCCAGTAAATTCACCGTCCAGCGCGCGACGTCGCGAAACTTCATGGACAGCGCAATCTGCTGAATTTCGTCGGCGCTGGATCCGCTGGCCATGGCGGCCGCGACAATCGCTCCCGAGCTGACGCCCGCCACGGCGTGGATCGGGATATTATTCTTCTCGAGCGCTCGCAGAACGCCTATGTGCGCGATGCCTCTGGCGAAACCTCCGCCTAGCGCTAGACCAATGCGCGGCCCACCCGATTTCTTTCTGAGGCCGCTGCGGAACCACTGCGCGGTGGCTTCCAACCAGCCTAACGCCGGACTAATTCTGACGGCGTCCATGTCGCTGCCTCCCCGGGTCGCGTAAAATGTCTGGTATACGTGACCTCACTCTATAGATGCATTTCGGCTTCCAGAGTCGTTTGGATAATAGCCCTTCTATATGTATTATACATTACACTCGCATCGGGACAGCGTGAACTGTCCGGAGCGGCCGAGGCCAAGCTCGCTCTAGACCGCTTGAACGTGGTCGGGAGCGCGTTAATGATTGCCGCGCACCCGGATGACGAGAACACCGCGTTGCTGGCCTATCTGGCGCGCGGGCGAAAAGTGCGCACCGGATATCTCTCGCTCACTCGCGGCGAGGGCGGCCAGAATCTGATCGGTCCTGAGCAAGGGGACGCACTGGGAGTAATTCGCACGCAGGAATTACTCGCGGCGCGCAGAATCGACGGCGCCGAGCAGTTCTTCACGCGCGCGATCGATTTTGGATTCACCAAGACCGCGCAGGAAACGTTCGACAAATGGGGACACGATAAGATTCTGAGCGATGTAGTGTGGGTGATCCGGCGATTCCGGCCGGACGTGATTATCCTGCGTTTTACCGGCACTCCGCGCGATGGGCATGGCCAGCATCAAGTTTCCGCGCTGCTTGGCAAGGAGGCGTTTTCGGCCGCCGCCGATCCGCATCGATTTCCGGAACAGTTGCAATGGGTGGAACCGTGGCAGGCCAAGCGAATCATGTGGAACACATTCGCTTTCACCCGCCAGCAGGAGGAGGAAGCGGCCAAGCTGCCCAACCAGATTGCGGTGGATCTAGGTAGTTATGACCCGGTACTGGGACATTCCTACGCAGAAATCGCCGGCATGTCGCGCAGCATGCATCGCAGCCAGGGCATGGGCGCCCCGGAGCGCAAAGGATCGTCCAAGAATTTCCTGGTACTAGTAGCGGGAGAACCGGCGTCGAAGGATCTGTTTGATGGAATCGACACCAGCTGGAATCGTTTCCCCGGAGGTGCTCCGATTGGACAGAGTCTATCGGCTGCGACGGGCGGCTTTGATATCGAGCATCCCGAAAAAACGGTTCCAGCACTGCTCGAAGCGAAGAAATTGATGGCTGGAATGCAACACCCTGGTGCAAAGCAGCCGACATTGGATCTTAAGCAGCGCGAGCTGGAGGAAGCCATTGTTCTGTGTTCGGGATTGTGGCTGGACGCAACGGCTGACAGGTACGCCGTGGTGCCTGGGGGCTCTCTCAAAATCAGCGCGACGGCGCTCAATCGGGAAAAGCTGCCTGTGGATATGGAATCCGTGGATGTGGATGGTATGGCGAAGGCCACTGCCGAGTTGGCGCACGGAAGTCCGCTGGCCTTTAATGAGCCGCACGTTTCCGCATTGACCGTGACCGTTCCCAAAGATCAGACGGTCTCGCAACCATATTGGCTCCGAGAACCCAAGCAGGGCGAGACTTATGCTGTTCCGAATCAATTGGACATTGGTCTGCCGGAGAATCCACCGTTGCTGCGCGCGCATTTCAATTTGCATATCGACTCCGCGGACATCGAAGTCAGCCGGCCGGTAATCTTCCGCTATATCGAGCGTTCCGAGGGTGAACGGACGCGGCCTTTGATCGTCGAGCCGGACGTTGCCTTGCAACTTTCCGAAGGCGCGCGAGTGTTTCCGAGCCAGGCGCCGAGAAGCATTCACCTTCAAGTGGAAGCGAATGTTCCCGACGCGTCGGGCCACGTGCAAATCAAAGTCCCAGCCGAATGGAGCGTGGAGCCG
>DASYNU010000250.1:0-16252 GCA_036008345.1 Bryobacteraceae bacterium | reverse complement strand
ACCAAGTTGGATAGAACCGCTGAGAAGGCGCTTAGCAGGAAGACATTGTCCAGGTGGATTTGTCCGGCGAATTCGGCCAGGTCCTTTTCGAGCGAGGTTTTTTCCACTCCAGCGATGACGACGAACAGGCCTACGAACATTACCAGCAGGCTCCAATCGATGCGGCGATAGACCTTGTCCGGATTCACGCGGCGGGTGATGAGAAGCAGTGCTCCAGCGACGACGGCAACTTTGGGGACCGGCCATCCGGCAAAGAACATTACGATCATCCCAAGCGAAGCGATGATGGCTTTCCACATCAGCCATCGATCTACGCGCACGGGGCGCTTCTCCACGTTGACGCGTGCACTCGATGCAAATTCCGCGCGGTAAGCCAGGAAAATGACGAGGATCGTCAGAACCAAGCCGGCTAGCGCGATGGGAGCGAGCGACGCCAGGAACTGGCGGTAGGGGATACCGGAGAAACTGCCGATCATCATGTTCTGCGGATTGCCGGTGATGGTGGCAACGCTCCCGATGTTGGAGGCCATCGCGACAGCCAATAGATACGGAACCGGATTGCGGCGCAGTGTTTCGGTGATCTCTAGAACCAGCGGGGTCAGCACCAGGCACATGGTGTCGTTGACGAAAAACGCGGAGAAGAGACCGGCGATGCCCACGATTGCTGTGAGAAGTAACACCGGGCGGTGAGCATGTTCTACTACGCGCTCGGCAACCAACGAGAAGAAGCCTGAGAGCTGCAGATTCGCGACCACGATCATCATTCCGAAGAGCAAAATGATGGTGTCGAAATTGATGGCCTGCTGCGCTTCCCCTAATGAGAGCGCGTTGACGGCTACCATTAAACTGGCGCCGATGATGGCGGCGCCGGTGCGGTCCACGCGAAAGCCGGGTAATCGGCCGATGGCGAGTACTAGATAGGTGAGGGCGAAGATTAGGATGGCGGGCAAAAGATCGTTTCTCGTTTCTCGTTTCTCGTTGGGTGTTTCCGGCAATGCGAGCCGCGGGACGAGAAACCGTCCTCCGTTCTCATGTTAAACTCGATTTCCGTGCATCGTCTTACTTACCTTCTTTTGAGCGTGATTCCGCTGGCTGCTCAAACTGTCGCGCCGGATCTTTCTGGCTTGCGCTGGCGGATGATTGGGCCGTTCCGTGGCGGACGCACCATTGCCGCGGCTGGCATCGCTTCTCAGACCAATGTGTTCTATGTCGCCGCGACGAATGGCGGGATTTGGAAGACGGATGATATCGGCAGAACCTGGCGTCCTCTGTTCGACGATCAGCCCACGGGTTCCATTGGTGCGCTCGCTATCGCACCGTCGGACCCGAACATTATTTACGTTGGCAGCGGCGAGGGCGTGCAACGGCCGGATCTATCGGTCGGCGACGGTATGTACAAATCCGTCGACGGGGGCAGGACCTGGCGGCATCTGGGGCTTCGCGAGGGCCAGCAGATTTCCGCCGTCTTGGTGGACCCGCGCGATTCGAATCGTGTTTTTGTGGCAGTGCTCGGGCATCCGTATGGTCCTAATGTTGAGCGCGGCGTCTTTCGATCCACCGACGGCGGCGAGACCTGGCAGAAGGTGCTGTATAAAGATGAGAACACTGGCGCGGTAGAACTGGCATTCGATCCGACAAATCCTGCGACCGTCTACGCGGTGTTGTGGGCGGCGCGCCAAGGACCTTGGGAGAACGGCGAATGGAGCGGACCCGGGAGTGGGCTTTTCAAATCCACGGATGGCGGCAACACTTGGCAGCAACTCTCAGTGGGCCTTCCCACTCCAGCAGAAGGGCTGGGACGGATCGGCATCGGTATTGCGCCCAGCGATCCGAATCGCATGTATGCGCTAGTGGAAGCGAAGCCGAGCGCCCTTTATCGCTCGGACGATGCGGGAACAAGCTGGAAGCGCGTGAACACGGAAGAGCGTGTTTCCGGGCGCGGCTCGGATTTTGCCTGCGTGCGCGTGGACCCCAAGAACAAAGACGTCATCTATGTGGCGAATACCTCAACGTATCGATCAATTGACGCCGGACAAACTTTCACGGCCATCAAAGGCGCGCCTGGCGGCGACGATTATCACACTGTCTGGATCAACCCCGAGCATCCAAACATCATTTTGCTGGCCAGCGATCAAGGCGCGACCATCACGGTGAATGGCGGGGCAACTTGGAGTTCCTGGTACAACCAGCCCACCGCGCAGTTCTACCATGTGATCACGGACAATCAGTTCCCGTATTGGGTTTATGGGGGACAACAGGAAAGCGGCTCGGCGGGAGTGGCCAGCCGGAGCGATTACGGCGAGATCACTTTTCGGGAATGGCATCCGGTGGGAGTTGAAGAATACGGCTACGTGGCGCCCGATCCGCTCAATCCAAATATCATTTATGGCGGCAAGGTTTCGCGCTTCGATCGCAGTACCGGGCAGGTACAGCAGGTTGGGCCCGTGGTTCCTGGCGGAGGCGGCAAATATCGATTTGTGCGCACCATGCCGCTGCTGTTCTCGCCAGCGGATCCGCACGTGCTGTATCTCGGGTCGAACGTGCTCTTCAAGACCGTCAATGGCGGCCGCGGCTGGGACGTTATTAGTCCGGACTTGACGCGGGAGACTTACGATGTACCGCCGAGCGTGGGCGTGTATACCGAGGAGGCGAAGAAGCAAGCTACACGCCGCGGCGTGATCTATACCGTGGCGCCGTCGCACAAAGATGTCAATGTGATCTGGGCTGGAACCGACGATGGGTTAATCCATGTCACACGGGATGGCGGGAAAAGCTGGAGCAATGTTACGCCGCGAGAGCTCACGCCCTGGAGCAAAGTGTCTATGCTGGATGCTTCGCACTTCGACGATACCACCGTGTATGGGGCCATCAATCGTATCCGGCTAGACGATCTGAAGGCGCATATTTATCGCACGCACGATGGCGGCAAGACGTGGAAGGAGATTGTCGATGGACTCCCAGACCAGCCGGTGAACACGGTGCGCGAGGATCCCGTGCGAAAAGGACTGCTGTACGCCGGGACGGAACTGGCCGTTTACGTTTCCTTCGATGATGGCGACCACTGGCAGCCGCTAAAGCAGAACATGCCGCCGATTTCGATTCGCGATCTGGTGATTCACGAGAACGATCTGGTGGCTGGGACGCACGGGCGCGGATTTTGGATTCTCGATGACGTTGCGCCGCTCCGTCAGATGAACGGCGAAAGCGCGGCCGCCGATGCGCATCTGTTCCGTCCGTCAACGGCACTGCGGGTGCGTTGGAACAATGGAACCGATACGCCGCTTCCGCCGGAGGAGCCGGCCGGGCAGAATCCGCCGGATGGAGCCGTTATCTACTACGATCTGAAATCCGCTGCGTCCGCGCCGGTGACGATGGAAATTTTCGACAGCGCGAAGAAATTAGTGCGCCGTTATTCGAGTGACGACAAGCCGGATCCAATCGATCCGGCGCTGAACGTGCCCACTTACTGGATTCGCCCGTCAGCGATTCCGGCGACGGCGGCGGGACTGCATCGATTTGTCTGGGATTTGTGCTACCCGCCTCCGGACTCGATCGATCATGACTATCCGATTTCGGCCATCTATCGGGATACGCCGCGATCTCCGATGGGAGTGCTGGCGGTGCCAGGCGAATATTCGGTGAAGCTGACGGTGAATGGAAAAAGCTACACGCAACCATTGACGGTGAAGATGGACCCGCGGGTGAAAACGCCGCTCGCCGGATTGCAACAGCAGTTTGCGCTGGCGCAGAGGATCGCCGGCCTGATGCACCAGACTTTCGAAGCGGCGCAGCAGGCTTCCGCCGGGAAGGCCGAGCTGGAAGGGCGGAATCGGGCGCTGGCCGCGCTGCTCGCGATCGTGGAGGGTGCGGACACAGCGCCGACGGCTGCCATGCTAAGCGCGGCGGATGAGCTTGCGCGGAAGAAGTAGTTATTTCTTCGGCTTGATAAGCAGGTCCTGGAAATCGTAGCTGAAGTCCGTTAGCGGCGATACGGGAATCATCTTCACCTGGTTGATGGATCCATCCGGATTCAGCGCGAAACTTACGAAAGCGTCGGCGGCCAAACTACGGTCGCGCCAGCGAGCCTTGAAGGTATCGTACTGCCAATGTTCCAGATCGCCTGTCAGCGCCGGCGAGTGGCTGAAGCGCATCACTAGTCCGCTCTGCTCCATGGAGATGGTTATGTCGCCATACCAGGCATCGGTGTATTTGCCGGCGTATTTCTCGATAGGGAGCGAAGGTTTCGAATTGGCGTTTCGCGCGTTGTTTTGATTCTTTTCGATGTCGGCTACCCCGGCCTTCTGCAGGTTTTGAAGATCGTGGATGGTCTTCACCCAATCCATCGGCGGCGCGCTCAAATACGAATCGAGAATCCGATACGAGATAGCCCCAAGAAGTCCGACGGATTCCTGGTTGGTCAACACCACTACGCCCAGCTTCAGATCCGGAATCAGGGCCACGCGCGATACATAGCCCGGCAGTCCGCCGTCATGCGTCACCTGCTTGTATCCGCGATACTCGCGCAACAACCAACCGAGTCCGTAGGCCGCAAAGTTCGTTTTCAATGCGGCGAGCGCCGGAGGAGGGTCGCCGGAGGGAAGAATGGTCTGGGCGGACCACATCTCTCGGGCTACTCGCTGGCTGAACAGCCGCTGGTCGCCGCCCGGAATTTTTCCGCTGCCAAGCTGGACGATCATCCATTTGGCCATATCGGAAGCGCTGGAGTTGATGGCGCCAGCCGGTGCGACGTTATCGATCTGGGCGGGGGGAATCGAGTGCAGCTTGCCTTCCACCTCCGAATGCGGCGCGGCAAAGTTTCCATCGGGGCGAAAATCGGCGACGCTGGTGTTGCTGTCGCTCATGCCTACTGGCGCGAAGATCCACTCTTTGATGAAATCCTGCCATGGCTTTCCGGAGACGGATGGAATGATTTGTCCGGCAACCATGTAGAGCAGATTGTCGTAGGCATATTTGCTGCGAAAGCTGGATTCCGGCTGGATGTATCTTAGCTTGGCGATGATGTCTTCGCGTGTGTAAGTGGATGGTGGGAAGAACAGCAAGTCACCCGCGCCCAGGCTCAGACCGCTGCGATGCGTTAGCAGATCGCGAATGGTCATTTCATGGGTGACGTACGGATCGTACATCTGGAAACCTGGCAAGCGGTCAACAACGCGATCATCCCAGCTGAGTTTGCCTTCGTCGACGAGAATTCCGAGCGAGGCGGTGGTGAACGCCTTGGTATTGGAACCGATCCCGAATAGCGTGTGCGAATCGACAGGCGCAGTTTCGCCGACCTTCCGAATGCCGTAGCCTTTTGCGAACACCACCGCGCCGTCTTTGACCACGGCGACTGAGACGCCGGGCACATCGAAGGTTTTCATGGCGCGCAGGATGTAATCATCCAGGCCGCTCTGCGCGGTGGGTTGAGAGAATGCGGGGAGGGCAAGGAAAAGCGCGAGCAGCCATCGCTTTAGCATTTTTTGATTGTAAGCGACTCCAGTTCCTCCAGCGTCCTTGGCCAATCTTCGCGCAGCAGGCGCGACAGAGCGCGGTCGGCCAGCAGCTTTCCACCGGTCTGGCAGTGAGCGCAGTAGTTGGTTTCGTTGGCTGCGTAGCGAATCCGCTGCACTTTTGCACCGCATCGGACGCAAGGTTGTTTGTAACGGCCGTGGACGGCCATGCCATCGCGAAAAGCAGTGACCTTTTCAGGAAATCCGTCACCGGTTTCCGCCCGCAAGGCTGCTACCCAGCGGAGCAAGTTCGCGCGAATGGTATCGAAGAGCCGGCGGATCTGTTCGGCTGTCAGCTTTTGTGTGAGAGTCACTGGCGACAAGCCGGCTTCGAATAGAATCTCGTCGGAATAAGCATTGCCGATGCCGCTGAACGTTCTGGGATCGGTGAGCGCGCGCTTGAGAGTGTGATTTTCGGATGTCAGAGCGGCGGTGAAGCTCGCGAGATTTGCATCCAGGACTTCCAAGCCGCCTGGATCCAGCTTGTTGAGCCCTGCCTGACCAACTACCAGATGCAACGATGCACGCTTCTTGGAACCCGCCTCGGTGAGAAGCAGACTGCCATTTGGGAAATCGAAAGCGGCCAGTCCACGCGGCCGCGATACCTTGACGCCTCGGGGGCGCCAGTGGAGGCGTCCAGCGATCATGAGATGCAGCACCAGCCACAAGTCATGGTCCAACCCAATGGCGATGCGTTTGCCGATGCGACGCAGCTCTTTCACTGTGTTGCCGTCGGCGCTTTGAATGGGAGGGTCCGCCGTGCGCAGCAGAAAAGGGCTCACAAGCCGGATGTGTTCCAGCTCTTGTCCAAGAATGCGCTTTTCGAGCGCTTCTATATAGACGACGATATCGGGGAGTTCCGGCATGGGACCTCAGAGGTGCAGGACGCACGGGAACTTGTCTTTCATCGCTCCATGGAACTTCAGGTCCGCGGTGATCAAGTCGCATCCTCTCCGCAACGCCAATGCCAGGTAAAGGCAAGCGTAAACCGCTTGCCCGCTTCCAACTGCCAGCGTCATGGCTTCATCCATCAATAGGCGGTCGTCGACCAAAATAGGAGAGTTGATTTTTAGCAGCCGGTAAGCATCCATGGCCATCGAGGCGGTTGTGAGCCCCCTTCGGACCTGCTTCGACAAAACGTTTGCGACCTCGGCCATCAGCAAGACCGGAGCTATCAACCTGATTTTGTCATCTCGGTCCAGGCGAAGGAGCCGTAGAGCCTCCTGCCTGGAAGGCTCCGGAAGGAACCATTTCACAACGACGCTCGAATCCACCACCGTCTCAGGCAGCGCCATCAGGTATCGCGGTCACGGTCCTCGCGGATGAGAGGCGTGCTGTCTTCCATGGGAGGCATCGATGCGACTAGACGCTCCAATTCTTCGGCTGATTCACGCATTTTCTCGGATCGGGCGTATTGGTCGAGATCCGACTGAAGTATATGAATCACCTGGGCGTTCAGGCTGCGGCCCTGCAGCCGGGCATGTTTCTTGAGGCGCCGATAGATAGGGTCCGGCAGCTTCTTGATGGTAAGATTCGCCATGGCACCATTATGGTACCACAATGGAACCGCCACTGAGCAGCCTGTATATGCGACGCGAATCTTGACTTTTCGAGAGCGCAGCTGCTAGTTGTCACGTTCGTGGTAGCGCTTCCTGCCGGTCGCGGTTCAGTTTTTCCTCCTACTCAAAGCGCAGCGCCACCAGCGGGTCCACTTTTGCGGCGCGCCGGGCTGGGATATAGCAGGCCAATAGCGCGACGGCGATTAGCGCGGCAGCCGCGGAAGCCATGGCCACTCCGTCGTGATTCGAGACGCCAAAGAGCAACGTGGCGAGGAAGCGCGTCAGCGCGAACGATGCCGCTAGTCCGATGCCTGTTCCAAGGATCGCCAGCAGCATTCCGTGCCCAAGAACCATCCGGAGAATATCGGTTTGCCGCGCGCCGAGCGCCGAGCGGATGCCGATCTCGCGGGTTCGCTGCGCCACCCAATAAGAAACCACGCCATAGATGCCGATACTCGCCAGCAGCATCGCGCAACCTGCGAACGCGGCTAGAAGGATGGTAGACATGCGGCGGCCGGAAACAGAATTCGAAACGACATCCTGCATGGTCCGGACATTGAAAATGGGCTGTTCCTTATCCACTTCGGCTACGCGCAGCCTGACCGCGGCGGCTAGCGTCGCTGGATCGGCAGTGGAACGGATCACTAGCGTCATTGAGCCGGCCGGTATCTGAGGATGCGGAACATAGATTTCCGAAGTTGTCGATGCGTCTAACGCATCGCCTTTCACATCTGCTGCCACGCCGACGATCTCCTGCCAGTTGGGTTTTTCGCTAAGTCCGATGTCCAGCCGCCGGCCGACCGGATCCTGATTGGGCCAGAAACGGCGCGCCAGGGATTCATTGACGATGGCCACGGTGTGGGCGTCGCGGCCGTCTTGCTCAGTAAACCACCGGCCGCGCAGCAGCCGAACGCCCATAGTCCGAAAATAATCCGGCGTGACTATGCTTTTTTCGGCTAGCGGAAGCTGATTAGGAGGGAAGGTGCGGCCTTGGATCTGAAAATCGCCGTTCATTCCGCCGCCATCCAGCGGAAGATTGATGATGGCGCCGGCTGAGAGCGTTCCGGGAAGATTCCGAATGCGGCCGATCAGATTATCGTAAAAGGCAACCTTCTGGGCGTCCTCTTTATATTTCGACGACGGTAGAGAGATGTCCATGGTCAAGACGTTCTCGGCATGAAAGCCTGGATCCACGGCCAGGATTCGGGCGAAGCTGCGCAGCAACAATCCCGATCCAACTAAGAGCAGGGCGGCCACGGCAATCTGCGAAACGACTAAAGCGCTGCGCAGCCGGCTACGAGCCGAACCGCTGGGTTGCGACCAGCCATCCTTCAATGCTTCGTTCAAGCCTGACATCGAAATCTGCAGCGCCGGCGCCAGACCGAACAGGGCCCCGGAGAGCAGGGATACGAACACCAGAAACGCGAGCACCCGCCAGTCGACGGCGAAGCTCTGAGGGCGTGGGATGCTGTCCGGCCAGGCCAGCCGCAGCAACTCGGAGCCCCACAGCGCCAGCAGAAATCCGCCGATGCCGCCGAGCGAAGAAAGCAGCAAGCTCTCGGCCAGGGTCTGCGAAATCAGGCGTCCGCGTCCGGCTCCTAACGCCGCGCGAATGGCGAACTCCTTGGCGCGCGCCGACGCCCGGGCCAGCAGAATGTTCGCGACGTTGGTGGTGGCAATCAGCAACAGAAAACCGGCGGCGCCCAGCAGCAGGAGCAAACCCAAACGCACGTTGCCGAACAGTTGCTCCCGCAGTGGAGAAGCGGTGATCCCGTGATCGGTTTTATACTGCTGCTGCAGCCGGTGCGCCAAAACTCTGAGATCCGAACGAGCCTGCTCGATACCGACGCCGGCTTTGAGCCGGGCTATGACTCGCAGGTAATGCGTCCCGCGCTGGGCGTAGGGCACGGCGCGCTCGATCGGCATCCAAAGCTCGGCGTTGCGTGGTCCCAAGGGTCTCAGTGGCGCGCTGTCTACTACGCCTACCACCGTATAATTGGTGCGATTCAGTGTGATGCTTTTGCCGTTTACGTCGCTCGCGCCATTGAACTCTCGCCGCCAGAGCTCGGGGCCGATCACGACTACCGGATTCGCTCCGGGCTGATGTTCTTCGGCGCGAAATGTACGCCCGGCGATCGGCTGCACACCCAGCATGGAGAAATAATTCCGGGAAACCAGGACGCCCAGGACGCGCTCGGGTTGGCGGCGTCCAATGAGGTTCAGGCTTTCGGGAAACTGACAGGCTACGTCCGTGAATACCTGGTTGCCCTTGCGCCAGTCCTCAAATTCGGGGTAGGAGGCGGGGGTCCGGTCGCTGGGCGGCTGCATGTCGGTGAGGGAGACCAGCCGTTCGGGGTCGCTAAAAGGCAGAGGCCGCAAAAGATAGGCGTTCACCACAGTGAAGATGGTAGTATTGGCGCCGATTCCGAGCGCTAGCGTCAGTACAACAACGATAGCGAAGCCGGGCTTTTTCGCGAGTGTTCGGAGTGAGTATTTCAGGTCGTTGAGAAGCATTGGCTATCTCCTGGGTAAAGGCACCGACTCCCTCAGAAGCTGTGAAAAAATCGGCAACGGCACCGACTCCCTCACGGTCGCGGTTCGGTTAGGCGTCGTTTCCAGTTAGACGTAGGATAGCCCTTGCGGATAGGGGAGAATTGAGGGATGCGGCCGCTGCGCGGGTCCTTTTGGGTGTTCGTACTCTACGACGTGGCCGAGGAAATTGAGCTTTCGAAGCTTGGCGATCTGGTGGGCGCCAAGCCCATCCCCCAGCAGCCCGGTTTCAAACATCCTGCGCCGGAGTATGTTCGTTTCGAGCGGCCACCGGCTATCGAGTATCCGCCGCCGCTGACCTTGGAAAGTGGCGAAAAATTCGAGGTGCGGATCAAGTATTTCGACTACGGGGTAGTCAGCATCGAGCTGCAACTGGAGTTCGAAGCCGATTGGAATGAGCTGGTGCGGCTGTCCAATCGATGGATCCTGGCGCCGGAGCTGGAAGGACGCACCGCGGAGCTGCTGCGCCCCCGGCTGGAGCGGGCCGCCGCTGCGTTGACGCAGCCTTATTCGCCGAGGCTCAACGAGGATTATTACATCATCCATTTGCGCGAGGCCCTGGATGAATCCGGCACGCCGATGCCTGCGCCCGTGATGCTGGCCACTCGCGGCCAGGAAATCTCGCAGATTGTGCGCGGCGAATCCACGCCGCTGTCGGACGGCGAACGCACCGAAGTGCTGCAATCCAGCTTGTCCTATTATCCGAGCGATCTGCTGGTGGTTGGTTGGGTGGCGGCTTTGGTATACGACAACGCAGCGGGGGCCGCGCCGACCATCCAGTTGCTGGAATATGCCAATACGCAGTTGCTGGAATTTCGCCATTACGACGATGTGCTGACCCGTGTATTGGAGGAAGTCTATAAGCGGCTGGAAAGTCATGGCAGTTTCCTGCGCCGCTGGAAAATGGCGCGCGAAGCGGAACGGCTCAACACTTTGCGTTTGGATGTGACGGAACTGACCGAGCGAACCGACAATGCCATCAAGTTCCTGAGCGATATGTTTTATGCGCGAGTCTATCGGATCGCGGCCACGCGCGTAGGCGTTACCGACTATCGCAATCTGGTGGAGGAGAAGCTGCGCACGGCAGCGGATTTGTACCAGTTCATGACCAACGAGTTTCACCAGGCGCGGGCGTTCGTGCTGGAGGCGATGGTGGTGATGATTCTGGTGATTGAGCTGGTGCATCTATTTCGCGGCGGTTGGTGAGGCGTGAAGAAATCGGCGAAGGCACCGACTGCCTGAGTGTCTGTGAACGATCCGGCAAAGGCACCGACTCCCTTACGGTCGCGGTTCGGTTCCATTCCTGCACTCCCGTCTGGCGCGCTAAAGTTTTTCCCAATTTGGCCGATATTTCCACCGTGGGTGACCTGTATCTCGAATCACGCCTGGACTTTCTTCGCAACACACAGAATCCGGACGGCGGCTGGGGATATTTTCCAGGCAAGCAGTCCTGGCTGGAGCCGACCACCTACGCGACGCTCGCGCTGCATGGCACGCCCGGCGCTGATGCCGCGTTTGATGGGTCTTGGAATTTGATTCGCTCCTGGCAAACAGCGGAAGGAAGCTCGCGGCCCAGCGGTCAAGTGGAGGGTGGGACGTGGGTGACAGCGCATGTAGTGACGCTGGCTTCGGTGCGCGGCGTTTATGACGACAGTGTGCGCCGCTCCGTGGACTGGATGCTGAGCGTGGTGGGTGTAGAACATAATTTGCTGATGCGTGCGGCATCGTTGCTGCACCTGTTGAAGAGCAAGCTGGATGTCTCGCACGAAGGTTGGCCGTGGCGTGAAGGGAACGCCGCGTGGATAGAGCCCACTGCGCACACTCTGGTGGCGCTCAAGAAAATTGCCGGACATTATAAGGGCGGGGAATTGGCGCATCGCGTGCGGGATGGCGAAGCGCTGGTGCTCAGCCGGCGCTGCAGCGATGGCGGGTGGAATTGCGGCAATCCCAACGTACTGGATTTCGATCTGCCGTCTTACCCTGAAACCACCGGGCTGGCGCTGCTGGGGCTGCAGGGACGCAGTGCGGTGGAGTTGAGAGGGCCAATCGATGTTGCACGCCGTTTTCGCGAGGAAACCAAGTCGTCACTGGCCAAGGCCTGGCTCACTATTGCGTTGCGCTGCCACGGCCAGAATGTCAGCGCTCCAGCCAGCGATGGCAAGGCCCCGGCCGACGTTATGCTGGCCGCGCTAGAGGCGCTGGGGCATCCGGACGGCAACTACGGGCTGTTGCGCACGGAGGGCCGCGCATGACTCGCAGACAATTCTTCCCATTGGCTGGCGTAGCGGCTACCGCTTCTTACGCCAGCATCAAGCTCCAAAAGCCGCCTAAGTTATCGGAAGGTCCTGCGGGGAACTCGGCCGTTGCAATTATCCGCGCGCGGTCTTATTCGGAGGATCTAGTTAGCCGGATGCTGGACGGTGTACGGCAGACTGGGCTGGATGTGCGCGGCAAGCGCGTGCTGCTCAAGCCCAATCTGGTGGAGTTCGAATCATCCACTGTGATCAATACGGACGCCAGCATCATCGCCGCGGCGGTTGAGCTATTCCATCGCCTGGGCGCATCTGATGTCCGCATCGGCGAGGGGCCGGGCCATCGGCGCGACACGCTGGATCTGGCGGACGACGCGCGCTATCGTTCCACTATCCCGAGATTCGAATCCATTTTCACCGATCTCAACCGGGACGATGTCTCGCCGGTGAAAGGCTTCGCCGATGAGCGGGAATTTTATTTTCCGAATACGGTGCTGGGGGCTGATCTGATTGTCTCGCTGGCCAAGATGAAAACACATCACTGGGCCGGCGCCACGCTTTCCATGAAGAATCTGTTCGGGCTGGTTCCGGGTGCGGTTTATGGGTGGCCGAAGAACAAGCTGCACTACATTGGTATTCCTCGCTCGATTGTGGAGCTGAGCCGGCATTTCCGAAATACTTTCGCCATTGTGGACGGAGTGGTTGGTATGGAGGGCAACGGGCCGATTCAGGGGACGCCGAAGCCGGTCGGTGTGCTGGTGATGGGCCGCGATTTGGTGGCTGTGGATTCCACTTGTTGCCGCATCATGGGTATCGATCCTGAGAAGGTGGAGTATTTGCGCATGGCGGCGAATCTGGGGCATGTGCATCCCGCGCGGATTGAGCAGCGGGGCGAGACCATCGCGTCCGTGCGGACCAATTTCGCTTTGATCGAGGAATTCAGCGGTTTGCGGTTGGTTTGATATGCGAGTGGCGCAGGCTTCAGCCTGTGAGGTGGAGCGGGCGGGCCATCGCGGGGCATGGCCCCGCGCCACTGGCACCGGCACTGGATCTGGCACTGGCACCGGCACTGGCACTGGGACTGCCACTGCCGCTTGGGTCGTCATTCTGATCGCTGGTTTGATTCCGTTGGTCGGGCGCGCTGTGCTGATCCCGGTGCTGGGTATTCCGAAGCCGGCCATTCAGGACGAATTCGCCTATCTGCTGGGCGCCGAGACGTTTGCGTCCGGAAAGCTCACCAATCCCACGCCTCCGATGGTGGAGCATTTTGAGACGCTGCAGGAGCTTTTTCATCCCACCTATGCCTCCAAATATCCACCCTTGTCCAGTTTGGTGATGGCGTTCGGCCAAAAGTTCTTCGGCCAACCTTGGATCGGCGTTTGGCTCAGCATGGGGGTGCTGTGCGCGACACTCTGTTGGTCGCTACTCGGTTGGCTCCCGCAAGTATGGGCGATGGCGGGCACGCTGGCCGCGATATTGCGGATTGGGATTGTCAGCTACTGGACCGAAACATATTGGGGTGGAACTTCGGCGGCGATCGGCGGGGCGCTAGTGATTGGAGCAGTCCCACGGCTGATTCGACGGCCGCGCGCTTGCACCGCGCTAACGTTAGCTGCTGGTCTTGGAATTCTCGCCAATACTCGTCCGTATGAGGGATTGTTGCTGGCTGCTGTGTGCTTGGGCTATCTAACGCTGGTATACGTCCGGCGCCGGATTGGCTTGGGCCGCGTCGCTCGAAGCGTGATCCTGCCCATGGCGCTATTGCTCGGGCCCATCTTCACGTGGATGGGCTATTACAATTTCCGCGTCACTGGCCATCCATTGGAAATGCCGTATATGGCCTACGACAAGCAGTACGCCGCTTGGTCACCCCTTCTATGGCAGACCCAGCCGCGCCCCACGCCCGCGTACACCAATGCCGTGATCCGCGACTTTTGGCTGGTTGCGTTCGAATCTGAATATCGATTTATCCACGAACACATCTTGAAAACACGGGTGTCCGATCTTCTCGGGCTGGCTCGATTCTTTCTGGGCTGGCCCATCGTAGTTTGCATGCTTGCATTCGCAGTCCCTTTGTCTAAAGACCCCAAGGCCCGGCGCGCTTTTCTGATGTGCGCGCTGTTCTATTCGGGATGCGCCATGGATGCGAGGCTGTTTCCGCATTATGCGGCGCCTGGGACAGCCCTGGTGTACTTGCTGGCGGCTCTGGCGCTGCGTACGGCTTGGCGCCACGCACCGGGCTCCCCAGCCGAACGGCGGATGCTAGTGGCAGGGTTGGTGGCCTTGTTCGCGGTGACCACAGCAGTGGGCTTGTTCAAGCCAAAGAACCGGTTCTACTTCAGCGCCACGGATTACCACGTGAAAGCCAAGCACGCCACAGCAGAAGCGCAATTGCAGCATGAACCGGGTCAGCACTTAGTACTAGTTCAGTACGGGCCGAAGCATGATCTGTGGGAAGAACTGGTTTATAACGAAGCGAATATCGATCGATCTAGAATTGTCTGGGCGCACTCGCTAGGCAATGAAAAAGATAAGATTCTGATGCGCTATTACGGCAACCGCAAGGTATGGCTGCTGGAAGAGGATGGAGAAGTGAAACTAAAGCGCTATTTGACTAGTACAGAAAGTACTACTCCCACTCATCTTGGGAGGGTGTTGCGCTAGTCGAATTTAGATTTGTTCTAGGTGCTTCTACCGATTTAACCGTACCGGCTTTAGATGATAACTTACTCATAGCGACGGAAGAAATCCTTCGCAGGGAGAGGAGAAATAAATGACACGGATCACCAATTTGGTTTGGAAGCTGAGAATTTGGAAGGACACTCGAGGCCAGGACCTCATTGAATATGCTTTGATGGCCGGTTTCGTGGCGGTTGCCGCGGGCGCTATCATGCCGGGTGTTGCGACCAGCATCAGCACGATCTTCAGCAAGATCGCCAGCACCATGACCGCTGCAGCCCAGACCAGCTAAACCCCCCGTTGGTGGGTAGGCGAGTGGATGACCCTCTTCCTCGCCTATCCTCCAATAGGATTCTTTTGTACAGGGCATTTCGCCACTGTATTTCAGGACGACAAGGCTTCGGCCTGGTCGGCTTCCACCGACATTCCCCCTAAGTTGCCCGCCTTTTCGAAGTCCAATTCTTCAGCCGGACCGATTATTTCAAGCATTGGATTGTTGCGAATTTGATCGCGCAAATTCTCGCTCAATCGCAGCGTGCCCAACTCCATCGAATTCTTGATCCAGCCGTAAGTTACCTCCGCGAGGTCCAGCCGGCCCACTGTGGGCGCGATGCGGGTCAGGCATTCCCGGTCAGTCGGAAAATGAATCGGCGTTCGGATAGCCGCGGGTGTGGATGCGGTTAGTGAATTGATCCAGGTGGCATTCCAATCCACTTTCTCGAGCAGCCGGTTGTGCACTACATCCGCCATGCCCAGACCAACGGCGTTGCCATAACTGTGCGAGCCTAAGTCGCGGACGAAAATGCGTTCAATACGCGGCTCATCGGCCCACGGATTGTAGTCTCCGTACACGCTGCGGTTCACCACTTTGGTATCCATGCCCGCGCCGCTGAAGTTTTTGCCGATCTCATCCAAAATCAGAATGTCGAGCGGCATGGGAATGCGGCCCTTCCAACTCTTCACCAGCGCCAGCAGCTCCTCTTCCCTGCGTTCCATTTCTTCCACCGGCACGGCTGTCACTTGGCCAGTGTTGTGATTGGCATCCTCGAGAATCGCCAAACCGCCCAGGATCTTGCCGGATTTCAGAACCTGCCGTCCGACGCTGCGGATCATGTGCTCGAGCCCCAGCTTGTAGGCGTGCGTATGGTAGCGCTGAGCCCCCGCGAATTTGCCGAGACCGATGGCCATCATCTTGAAGAGCCCACTTTCGAGTTTGCCGGCGAAATCGGTGTGCCACTTCACCCGGCCGATCACCATGGCTCCGTCACTGTCGTAGGCGTTGCGATCCATGAAGGCTTCGATGCCATCGGCTGTTTTCCCCAGCGACACCACTTCGAGCGAGCTCAAGATCGGACATCCCATGGTGGCCTCGTGGATGCCGTAATGCGCCAGCACATCGGCCTGTCCTTCGGCTGTGGCCGCGCCGTGGCTGCCCATGGCGGGAAAGATGAAGGGCCGCGCGCCTTGCGCTTTCCAATAGTCCACGACACCTCGAACGATGGTTGCGATATTGGCGATGCCTCGGCTGCCCACGCCCAGCGCCACGCGCGAGCCAGGCTTCAGGCGCGAGCTGAAGCCGGATTCTCGAAGCTGACTTTGAACTGCATCGCGAATGTCCGGAATGCGGTGATCCGGAAAATGCTGTCGAACGGGAAGCATTCGGGGAAATAGCATGTTTTTAGGATACCGCCGCGCTGGACCG
>DASYNU010000249.1:0-47166 GCA_036008345.1 Bryobacteraceae bacterium | reverse complement strand
TTCTCTTCCAATATCCGAAGCTCTTTGGACCCCGTCGTAACTCAAATGCAATGGCGTACCGGTAGATCTTCCCCCCCAACTCAACTTCGATTTCAAACCGCATAGGCACATCATTGCGTCCGCGCGACAGATCCTCCGGCCTTACCAAGTCACCAACCCGATTCGTGCCCCGCGCGATCTTCTGCAAAAATTTGCAACGCAAGGCCCACCGTGGTCTTCCCCCAGCCATTCTTCCCAATCAGCAGGGCCGATGATAGCCCCGAGATCGGTAATTCGAAGTTTTCCAGGCACCGGAAGTTATGAACGTAAAGCCGACGGATCACATCAGGATGGTACCTGATCATGGGCCGCTTTGCGCGCAACGGTGCTATCATCAATCATCTGGGCGTTTTTCCGCCATTTCTCCGTCCGTCGTTTCCATAATTATGTATCGGCCCGTGCCAAGAGTACCCGACTTCCCAGCCATGGAGCGCCACCTGCTGCGCTTCTGGGAAGAGCACCGCATTTTCGATAAACTCCGCGCGAAAAATGCCAGCGGCCCACGCTGGTCCTTCCTCGATGGACCCATCACCGCCAATAATCCCATGGGCGTCCACCACGCCTGGGGCCGCTCGCTCAAGGATATGTACCAGCGCTATCACGCCATGAATGGCCAGGCGCTGCGCTATCAGAATGGATTCGATTGCCAGGGATTGTGGGTGGAAGTGGAAGTGGAAAAAAGTCTCGGGCTCGGCACCAAGCGCGAGATTCGCGCTTACGGCATTGAAAATTTCGTACGCGCCTGCAAGGAGCGCGTGCTCACCTTCGCCGCGCGTCAAACCGAGCAATCCGTTCGACTGGGTTACTGGTGCGATTGGGACGATCCAAAGGTTCTGCTGACGCTGCGTGACGCATTGGCCAATGGCGACCAGGAAGTAACGGTAAAGCTTCCAAGCGGTCTCACGGAAACCGCGCGAGCCAGCGAGATTGTTCGCAAACTCGGCTCAGCCGAATACGGCGGCAGCTACTTCACCTTCTCCGACGAAAATAATTACACCATCTGGGGATTTCTGAAAAAGTGCCACGCGGAAGGTTTCATTTACCGTGGGCACGATGTGATGCCCTGGTGCGGACGCTGCGGCACTGGACTTTCTCAAATGGAAGTCGCCGAAGGCCGCCGCATCACCACCCACACTTCCGTATTTGTTCGATTCCCCGTGAAGGGCCAGGATCACACCGCGCTCCTGGTCTGGACCACCACTCCCTGGACCCTCACTTCCAACGTCGCGGTCGCCGTAAATCCCCAAATGACATACCTGAGGGTTCGGCACGGCGATTGGATCTACTACGTCGCCAAAGCCAACTTCGAGCATGAGCGCGTCCAGGATCTGCAAGTGGAAGGCAAGCACGAAACCCACAAGCTTCCCTCCATCCGCACTATCTTGAAAGGCAGCGGCGGTGTCGAGGTTCTGGAAGAAATTGCAGGCCGCGATCTGGTTGGTCTCACCTATATCGGGCCGTTCGACGAACTTCCCGCGCAGAACGCGCCCGGCGGCGTCTTCCCGTATGGCGAAACCGGAGGTGGACGCACCTCCGCTGAATCGCATCGCGTCATTGCCTGGAACGAAATCAGCGAGGCCGAGGGCACCGGCTTGGTCCACATCGCGCCTGGTTGCGGCGCCGAGGATCAACAACTCGGGCGCGAGAACAATCTCCCTTTCATCGCGCCGTTGGACGAGAGTGCGATATTCCAGGACGCCTTCGGTCCGTTCGCCGGACAGAACGCCAGCCAGGTGGCCGATCAGGTGATTGCAGCTTTGAAGTCCACCGGATTTCTGGTTGCGCGCGAGCGCTATCCGCACGTTTATCCGCACTGCTGGCGCTGCAAAGAGGAACTCGTCTTCCGTCCCGTCGACGAATGGTTCATCCGTATGGATTGGCGCGACCGCATCCAGCGCGTGGTTCCCACCATCCAGTGGATTCCGCCCGACGGCGAAGCCCGCGAGCTGGATTGGCTTCGCAACATGAGCGATTGGATGATCTCGAAGAAGCGTTTTTGGGGTCTCGCACTGCCCATCTGGGTATGTGAGGCCTGTGAGCACTTCATGGTAATCGGCAGCCGCGAGGAGCTAAAGTCAAAAGCTGTCGAAGGCTGGGATACGTTTGAAGGCAACTCGCCGCACCGTCCCTACGTCGACGCCGTCAAGATCGCCTGTGAAAAATGCGGCGCGCGCGCATCCCGAATCGAAGACGTCGGCAATCCATGGCTCGACGCGGGCATCGTCCCCTTCAGCACCATGCGATTCACCACCGATCGCGCCTATTGGGAGAAGTGGTTTCCAGCCGACCTGGTGCTGGAAAGTTTTCCCGGCCAGTTTCGAAACTGGTTCTATTCGATGCTCGCCATGAGCGCGATGATCGACGGCCGCGCTCCGTTCAAGGCCCTGCTGGGTCACGCGCTGGTCCGCGACGCGCGCGGCGAGGAGATGCATAAATCCAAGGGCAACTCCATCGCTTTCGATGACGCCGCCGAAGCATTAGGCGCGGAGGTGATGCGCTACATCTATACTGAACAAAAAACCGCGCAGAATCTCAATTTTCCCGATCTGCATCCCACAGCCAACACCGGCCAGACCATCGACGCCGAAGCTCGCCGTAAACTGCTCACGTTTTGGAATTGCTACAGCTTTTTCGTGATGTACGCAACCGCCGACGGCTGGAAACCCGCGAGCGCTCCGCCGAAACCGACCAACGAACTGGACCGCTGGGTCCTGAGCCGTTTGCAACGTCTGGTGGATGCCGCCAACAGCGCCTTCCAAAACTTCGAGCACTATCGCCTGATCGAAGCCTTCCAGGAATTCGACGAGCAGTTCTCCAACTGGTATCTGCGCCGCTCCCGCCGCCGTTTTTGGTCGAGCGACAACGAAGCTTATCAAACGCTGTACACCGTCCTGACCACCGTTACGCGCGTTATGGCGCCGGCCCTGCCGTTCCTCACCGAAGAGATTTATCAAAATCTGGTGCGATCCGTAGATCCATTCGCGCCCGAGTCCGTCCACTTGACCGAATATCCACGCGTGGATACAGCCCTAGTCGACGAAGCTCTGGAACAAAGCATTGAAGCCGTGATCCGGCTCAAGAATCTAGCCCTGCACTTGAGAACGCAAAGCAAAGTCAAGATCCGCCAACCCTTGAGCACACTCTACGTCCGTCCGCGGGATGCAGCCGACCGGCGCGTTCTTGAAAATCCCGATTACGCCGCCCAAATCCTGGAAGAAGCCAATATCAAACATCTGACTCTCATCGACGACGAGACCAAGCTGGTAAAGGTGCGCCTCAAACCCGACGCCAAGAAAATCGGCCCCCGCGCCGGAAAATATCTGAAGGCCATCGCGCAGGCACTGGAACAGGCCGGGCCCGGCACAAATAGGGTAGAAGTC
This sequence comes from Bryobacteraceae bacterium, assembly GCA_036008345.1. Taxonomy (GTDB): domain Bacteria; phylum Acidobacteriota; class Terriglobia; order Bryobacterales; family Bryobacteraceae; genus Palsa-89. Next base: position 43,747 of record DASYNU010000249.1, on the reverse strand, counting down.
GACGGACAAACATTCGAGCTGTCCTCGGACGAAATCATCATTTCGTTCGAAGGCCCCGACAACCTGAAATGCAGCCAGGAACAAGGCACGTTCATGGCGCTCGACACCACGCTGACCCCGGAACTGTTGCAAGAAGGCGTCGCCCGGGATTTCAATCGCCTGGTCCAGGATCAACGGAAAGCGTTGGGCCTCGATATCTCGGACCGCATCGTAGTAAACTACACCGCGTCACCGCGTATCGCCGACGCAATCGCAACGCACCAGGACTATCTTCGCAGTGAACTATTAGCCGAACGCCTGGAACCGAGCACCGCTCAAAACGGCGCCGCCAAGCTTTCACTCGCGGGCGAGGACATCTTCGTCACGATCACGAAGGTTTGACTGCGACATGAGAACCAGGGTTACGCTGGATCCCGACGTGGAGCGACTCCTCAGAGAATGCATGAGACGGCGCGGGCTGACGTTGAAAGAAGCATTGAATGACACCATCAGAGCAGGGCTCGGTGGAACGAAGATACGTCGCGTCCCACGCTTCGTGCAAAATACATATTCGCTTGGGCCTGTTCGAAATTTCAATTGGGACAAGGCGCTAACCGCCGCCGAAGCGCTGGAAGATGAGGCTTTCAGTCGAAAGTTTGCTCCGCGCAAGTAGTAAATCAACTCACGAGAATCGCCACCGGAAAACCGTAATAAATCTTGCCGTCTTTGCGATGTGTAGCCATATCCAGCCCATCATCCTCGAGCGACCGCTCAAACATCTCGCGGATTCGATCCGCATCACCTTCGTTCGGAAACGAGCGCCGCAGCAAGTCTTCGAGTTCGCCCTCCAATCGATAGCTCTCCACGCGCGGCTCACCCAAGCCCCCGCTGATGAACAACTCACGCAGCTCCTCCTCCGGCATGGCACGCACGTGCGATGGATCGCGCAGCCGCTCCACAGCGTTAAAAGCATCAGCTTTGTCCGATGCCGGTGCACTGTCGGCGACAATTATGCGCCCGCCGGCCCGGCACACTCGCCGCATCTCTTTCAACACCGCCAACGGATCCAGGAAGTGATGAAAAGCAAACCGCGCGCTGACGATCGAAAACTCTCCGTCCGCATACGGCAGCGGCAACACGTCGCCTTGCTGCCACGTGACATTTTGGAGACCTTGCTGCCGTTGCAGTTCTCGTGCCTGTTCCAGCATCGCCGGAGTCAGGTCGATCCCAGCCGCATGCCGCACCACGCGGGCGAATGCGCAAACCAATAGTCCGGGCCCACACGCCACATCCAGCACCGTATCTTCCCGACCAGCGCCAGCCAGTTCTACAATGCGATTCAGCGCTTCCTGATTCCGAATCGCCGGCGCGCTCGAAAATGGCACCGCCTGGCGCGTGAACTGATCCAGAATCTGTTCACGATGCTTCATTTCCACACGAACCTCGATGCTTCCCGATCCTTACGCACACGATCCACTGGAAATACCTGGTTGTGCATCACCACGTAAACTCCCGCGGGAAGAACGCGCGCGGCCAGTAAACTCTCGGTCAGATTCTGCAATCCATCGCTCGCTTCAAATCCCAGCGGCGTCATCGCCCCGGTGAGCACAACGGGAATTTGCAAGCCCGGAAGACTCTTCTGCAACAGCAGACCGGTCTCCACCATCGTGTCGGTTCCGTGAGTGATCACAATCGGCGCCGGATCCTTCAATTTATCCCGCACCAAATCCAGCACCCGCGCACGATCCTCGTCAGTCATCTCCAGGCTGTCTTTGTTCATCAGGTGCGTCACCTGGATCTCAGCATCCGGCAAACGCAACAGCCGGAAGTAGCGATCAATCTTGTTATCCAGATTCTGCACGTTCCCGGTTTGTTCGGAATACACCTTCTCGATAGTCCCGCCCGTAGCGAGTACATAAATTCGTTGCATCAGTTCTGCAGCTTTCGCAACGCCGCTACCAGCACATTGCCCACAACATCCAAGCTGTGAGCGCTAAGTTTGTCCATGGTGTCCTTCTCCGTGTGCCAGTAGTCGTTGTTGGGCCCGTAATCGAAGTCGATCAGATCCAGTGCGTTTACGCCCTTGCGCAGGAACGGCAGGTGGTCGTCCTCGGTTGCAAATCCGGAATCGAGAAAATATTTTCCGTATCCCAAATCATGCGCGGTCGTCCATACCAGCTTCAGCAACGCGGGCGAGGAGTTCCCCTCCTGGATCATCCCTAGATCTTTGTCGCCGATCATGTCGACGTTGATCAATGCCTTGATCCGCCCCAACTTCCCCTCGCGCGACCACTTTTCCGCCAGATGCCGGCTGCCGTAGATGCCATTCGTGTCCGACCATTCGCCATAAGCCTCTTCGCCATCGAACCAAACCAGGATAATGTCATCGGCATCCTGCATCGAATTGACCACATGCGCCAGCTCCAGCAGGAACCCGGTGGATGATCCACCATCATTGGCTCCCACAAAAAATCTTCCGGGCATGGGCTTGGAATCGAAGTGGCCGGTCACCACCACGGCGCGGCCCGAGGTTCCTGGAAAAGTCGCGATAATGTTTCTCATCGCAACCCGGCCCGACGGCGTTTCGGCCGTGAACGCGTCGAACGATACCTGGCAGTGCAGTGTCTTCAATTGCGCCTCGATATAGGCTTGCAATTTCTGATTCGCCACCGAACCGGGCGGCCGCGGTCCGAATGCTACCGCGTGGCGCGTGAATTCGAGCGCCGCCGACCCGCTGAAATCCGCCGCCCACGCCGCGGATGCCAGCAAAATCAGGAGCGCTTTCGTGCAGTGCATATATATCCCAGTGTAAAGTTACGCTCGCGGTCGAGTGAATCGAACCACGGCAGGATCAGCGCCGGCGGCGCGAGAAATATGGCTGCCAGGAAGAACCATGGACCGCGAAAAAATTGCAGGCCATTCAATAATCGCCGCGAAAGCAACCGGAAGTACCCGCCCACGGGCTCGATGGTGTACTCGGCGAATCCAGCTTTGCCAAACAAGTACGCGATACCGTGTCGCGTGTACCGGAAGTAGTCATGCGGCGATTGGTGAACTTCCCACTCATGCGGCACAATCATCAGCAAACTGCCGCCAGGGGCCAGCGTGCGTTCCAGTTCCCGCAGCGCGCACGCAGGCTCCGAAACGTGCTCCAGCGTAACAATATTGATGCAAGCTTCGAAACAATCGCTAGGAAAAGGCAGTGCGGTTAGATCCGCGATGGCATCCAGCTTGCCGTAATTCCAGGCTGCGTCACCTACCGCAAGATCCACAGCGATGTAGCGCTGGCGTTCAAAATACCGGGCATGCACGCGTTCTCCAGCGCCCGCGTCCAACACCCGGGCGTTGCGAGCGAGACCGCCAGAGAATTTCGCCAAGGAATCGTCAATCGCGAATTCGAAGTGCAGCACATGACGCCGCAGGAAACCAGGCAGGCGACGCTCGATGGCCCGATACGTCAAGTTTTCTTGCGCGCCTCCAGCATGATGGTGGATCCGGCGCCGCACGCGGCCTCGAACAATGTGAATGGCAGCGCGGCCAGCAGAATGGTGAAGTAAATCAGATCCTTCACCAGCTTCAGGGCCGGCGTCTCCTTCAGCTTGCGAACCCGGCGAGCCATCGGATCCAGCGCGGGCGCAATGCTGGACGCAAACCCGGCCGGATTATCGCGCAATGAAAAATGCTTCCGCCGCACCACCTCGAAGCCGCAGTAGTCGAGCAAATGCTCCAGATCCCTCTGCCGGTAATTCACCAGATGACGCGGAACATCCACGCCGTTCCAATGCTCGCCGAACATCAGGAACTGCCAGGAAGACGCATTCGGCACCTGGATCACCAGGCGGCCGCCGGGAACCAGTAAATCCCGCGCGGACCTCAAATAGGACACGGGTTCATGCAGGTGCTCCAACACATGGAACATGGTCACCACTGCGCACGTTCCCCGCTCAATGGGGCCCTCCGACAAATCCCCCCGAACCACTGCCACGTGATTCCGTTTCCAGGCCGCGCTCGCCGCGTCATGCGATTTCTCCAACCCCAGAACGGCCATCCCGCGCTCGCGCAGCATTCTCAATAACAGCCCGCCGCCGCAACCCACATCCACCACCAGGCCGTTTTCTCCGGAGCTCGCCACCGCCCGCATCACAAAATTCACATGGTCGCGAAGAACGAAGCGGCGATACTGTTCCTCTATTTTCGAAGCTGTATCGTCCTCCGGCTCAAACCAATACTCCCTCGGATAGTAGCGCGACAATTCTTGCGGAGTGGGCCGCGGCTCCAGACGAATCAGCCGGCAGTTCTTGCATTCCACCAGCAGAAAACTTTTCTCGGTAGTGTGGAACAACCGATCGCTGCCGTGGAACAAAGTGCGAGATCCAGTTTCGCCGCAACCCGGACACTCCATTCTGATGCGGCCGGTTCCGTCGGTTGTTTCAGAAGCTTTGAGAGCGCCGGTTTTTTCAGTCGCCGTGCTGGGATTCAAATTGCTTGTTCCGTTAGCTCCTTCAATGGAATCCGGTAGCGCAGAATCAGCTGCCTGACTTCGCGCGGTGAGAGCTTGCGTATTTGGTTTACGCTGCGCCGCTTCCTCAGCATTCGTGGGATCAGTTTCAGGGCCTGCAGATCCCCCTTCGCGAGAGCCAGCGCCGCCTGCAGTTTTCCCCGAATGCCCTGGTACTGGCCCACTTCCCCCCGGTTGCGAGCCGCTGCCCAAAGACTGGCTCCCAAGCGCACGAGGTAGTACGCGCCGTTCAGCCAAAGTAAGCTCCAAGGAAACAGTTTGGCGGCCAGCAACACACGGTTCCGCTCGATAAGCTCCAACCGGCGGCTAGATCGCACGCCCAACGTGGCGCCGCGATGATGCCGAACCACCGCGCGTGGAATGTAGATGCACTTCCAGCCCGCGATCCTGGCGCGCAATCCCAATTCCGCGTCATCGGCGTATGCGAAAAAATCTTCGTCAAAGCCTCCAATCTCGTCTAGCATCTCACGCCGGTACATGGCGGCGCATCCATCCGGCCAGAGCACTTCCTCGATACGGTCGTATTGACCCGCGTCCAGCTCGCCACTTCCCCTCCCGCGATTCTGCCCATCCGGATAAATCAGGTGACCGGCTTTATCAATGCGCCTGGGATCCTCATACACCAGGATCTTCGAAGCGGCCATCCCTATCTCACGGCCTTCTTCAAAAGCGCCTGCCAACCCACGAAGCCAATCTGGCTCCGCTTCCGCGTCATTATTCAACAACGCGACCAAGTCCGATGTGGAGGCCGCGAAACCCTGATTGTTGGCCGCACAAAATCCGCGGTTATCAGAATTTCGAATTAGCTTCAACCGGAAAGCAGGTTCCGAGCCGAACTCTCGCAACACCATTTCCGGAGAACCGTCATTAGAACCATTGTCTACCACCACCACTTCAAACGGCTGGTTCAACTGCTGCCGCGTAAGTGATTGCAAGCAGGATCTCAAAAGATCGCGGCGATTCCACGTTACCACTACCACGGAAACCGTTACACTTGGGTATTGTCTCACCCGACTGTTGTATTATAACCGTAAGCTGGAAGGCTATTGTATGTCGTCGGTTGGAAAGGTACTACGAGGTGCCCGGCTGGAACAACGGCTGGATCTACCCACTGTCTCCGCGCGGACAAAAATTAGCGTCCGATACCTCGAAGCCATTGAGGCGGACGATCGCCGGAGCTTGCCGAGCGGCTTCTTCTACAAAAGTTTTGTCGATCAGTATGCCCGATTTCTTTGCCTGGACACGCCTGAGATTAATGCTGAGGTTGATCGATTGGTAAGCGCCGATGCCCCCTTACCCTTACCGGGATACGAAAGCGTAGTGTCCAGAAATGTGCCCCCGATGGGCTCTTCGCCGCGCTACAGAAAGGGCCGCGCATGGGCATCCTTGGCCGCTCTAGTCGCGGTGGTGGTGGGATGTTCCGGAATTTACACTTTGTGGCGCCAAGGCAAGCTGAGCGATTTTCGAAGTGTATTGGCAAAGAGCATCCATTCGAAGCCACCGGCCAAGGTTGCGACGGGTGCGGTTGCTATGGCTTCGGCTCAAAAACCGGCGCAGCCCGAGCAGCCTCAGCCGCCAAGTGAATCGACAGTCTCGCCCGTTGCGGCAGGCTACAAAGTTCTGCTGGACCTGATGGCGCGCGAAGAAACCTGGCTTTCGGTAACTTCGGACGGAAAACATCTTTTTTCCGGCGTCCTGGCTCCGCATCAAACCAAGACAGTGGAGGGCAAGGAATCCGCCGTCATGAAGGTGGGGAACGCAGCCGGTCTGGAAGTTCGTTTGAACGGAAAACTGCTGGGCCCGCTCGGGGCGCGCGGACAAGTGCTGGTTGTGTTATTCACTCCGGACAAATTTGAAATCGTGCCGCCGGCGCCGCGAGAGGGCGATTAAGCTACAGGCTGCGACATGCGCTGCGAGCGAGGAGGCTGCCTTTGGGATCGGGCGCCGCGAGCCACCAGCGCGCCTTCCTGAAGCTCGTATTCCACATTAGTCACCATTTGAACCACGCGCACGATATACCCGGCGGCGATCAACTCCGCGCACACCGCCCGCGCACTGTGGATACCCCGCGCCAGATAAAGCGTGCCCGGCGCATCCACCGAGCGCCAGAGGTACAGGCAGAAGACGTCCTCTATAGTTGGATTAACCACCTTCCAAGGTATCGGCACCGGCCGCCGGAGACTTTAGCCCCGAGCCCCTAATCCCTAGCCACCATCTTCTGCGTTTCCGGCTGAGCCTGCGCCCTCGCCAGCTTCTTCTGCCGCCGCTCAATTCGCAGTAACTCCCGCCGGCGCCGCAGTTTGATTTTGTCGTCCACTCTGCGCCAGAATTTGCGGAAGTATTCAATGGCGGACGCCACCCCGAAAACCACCACGCCCCACATCCAGAGCATCGCGAAGCCGGCTAATCCAGGCCAATGAATGCTTAGCAAGATCATCGAGATGGCGATCACTTGCGTGATCATTTTGGTCTTGCCCAGGTCGCTGGCACGGATGGTATAGCCTTCGGCCGCCGCAATGCTTCGCAACCCCGATACGGCAAATTCGCGCCCTATGATCAGCACCACCATCCACGCGGGTACCCTGCGGATCTGGACCAACGAAACTAGCGCGGCTGAAATCAGCAATTTGTCCGCAATCGGATCCAGCAGCGTTCCCACCGTTGTGATTTGGCCCCAGCGCCGCGCCAGATATCCGTCCAGAAGATCGGTAGCGGCCGCCACCAGAAAAATGCAGAGCGCCAGAAACTCGTTCGGCATCCACACCACGCCGTGCCACTCAATGCGCAGATCCTGCTCCACCAACACCGCAACCAAAAAAGGCACGAAGAAGATGCGCAGGATGGTGAGCGCGTTCGGCAGGTTCATGCGAGTGCGATGCATCCGGGCCCTGTTCCTGTTGACAGAATATCACTCGACGACGTAGCGAGTGAGCTGGCGCCTTACCGATTCCGGCGTTTCCGCCTCGATCTCGCACCATTCGTTCTGATATTGGCTGGCCAGCACCTTGGCCCGCTCATGCAGCAGATGGATGGGTAATCCTTCGCCGGCGGGAATCCGGAACCGGGCACGCGTGACTGGATCCAGCGACAACCCGTGATCGATCGCGGTCAGCAGCGCCTCAAAACCCGCCCCGCTTCGCGCGGAGACCGCAATCGCTTCCAGACCCACCGGCCCCGGCACCTCGCCCAAAATTCTCTGGGCCAGGCTGGTGGATTCTTCACCCGCCTCCGCCGCCTGATCCATCTTGTTCAGCACCAGGATCTGTCTGGTCTGGTCAGCTCCGATTTCAGCCAGCACTTTCAACACGTGCGCGGTTTGATGGGGAGCGTAGGGCGACGACGCGTCCACTACATGAAGCAGTAATGATGCTTCGCGCACCTCCTCCAGCGTGGCTCGGAATGCCTTCACCAGCGTGGTTGGCAGATTACGGATGAAGCCAACCGTATCGCTGAGCAGCACCTTGCGGCGCGAGGGCAAAGTGACATGGCGCACCGTGGGATCGAGGGTGGCAAACATCCTGGCATCCGCCGTCACCGCTGCGCCCGTGAGGCGATTGAACAACGTGGATTTCCCGGCGTTGGTGTAGCCCACCAGCGCGATCGTCGCAAGCGGCACGGATTGCCGCTGCTGCCGCTGCGTCCCTCGGCCCGTACGAACGTGCTCCAGCTCGTCGCTCAGTTTCTTGATCCGGCCGTGGATTCTGCGGCGGTCCGTTTCCAATTGCGTTTCGCCGGGACCTCGCGTGCCGATTCCGCCTCCCAAGCGCGACATCTCGACGCCGCGCCCGGTCAAGCGCGGCAGCAGGTAATTCAACTGCGCCAGTTCCACCTGCAGTTGACCTTCCCGCGTGCGCGCGCGCCGCGCGAAAATATCCAGGATCAACTGCGTTCTATCCAGGATCTTGCAGTGCAGAGCGTTCTCGAGATTGCGCTGCTGCGTCGGCGTGAGTTCGGAATCGAACAGGACCACGTCGGCCGCGTGGCTTTCCACCAGGCTACGCAATTCGTCCAGCTTGCCCGATCCGATCAGGGTCGCGGCATCCGGCGCCGGCCGCGCTTGGATGATGGTTTCTTCAACGCTGGCGCCTGCGGTATCGGCTAGAGCTTTCAGCTCCTCGAGCGATTCTTCGACAGCGTAAGGGACGTAATCCGAGGCGCGGCGCGAGCGTGATTTCAGATCCAGGCCGACCAGAATCGCGCGCTCCTGCCCTGTTACCGCCAAACTAAAGTTATTCCTCGGAGTGCTCTACGCTGGGGGTTGGGCCAGGAGCTGCCGCGGCACTTTGAGCCCCCACGGGCGCCGCCGCCGAGTGTCCCCCGGAGCCGGCATGGAACGGCCTCGAAACCACAACGGTCGAGATCGCGTGCTTAAAGATGAGCTGTTCCTGATTATTAGTCTCGAGCACCACCGAATACTTGTCGAAACTTTTGATACGGCCAGAAAGTTTCACGCCGCTCATTAAGTAGATGGTCAGGAACGTTTTATCCTTCCGCGCATTGTTGAGGAAGGCTTCCTGTATGTTTTGTGCCAGCTTCTCCATAGATGTCCTTTGGCCTGGCTTTGAATCGTTTTCTTGAATCGTATATCCCTCCGGTGAATCCGGATGGTCCCACGAATTCATGATAGCGCAAGTGCCCGGCGGTTACCTTGGTGGGCCGTCTCACCCACAGGTCGACCTGACGTTCCGCGACCCGGAAATTCCACCACCTAACCACTTCGGCATGCTCCTTTGGACGGACCACTTCACTTTGCTTGTGAAGCGTTCGTCTGAGAGCATGTTCCGCGGTCGGAGAGAAATACGAAATAGCGTGAGGCGTCCAGTATCACACGGGATCGTCGGCACAGTAGAGATTGTGTCGTCGAAATCCGAACGTGAAGTCGCCCCAGCCACGTAGCCCAACTACTTGGTAATCCATCGGGAGGGCCCCGATCTAAACTGTTATGTTGGTATAAGTGTTATACTCGCGCCATGCGCTTCGAATACGATCCGACCAAGAATCGGGACGTCAAGCGCAAGCACGGCGTCAGCCTTAGAGAGGCTCAGGAGATCTTTGACCAAACGTACCTGGTTGACAAGAAGAAGGATTTTCCGGAACAGTTCCGCGCAATCGGCTGGTGCGAGGGACGGCTCTGCTCTGTGATCTTCGAGATCCGGCAGGACGCCCAGGGTGACTACTATCATCTAGTGACCGCATGGAAAGCCACCAAGGAGGAAGAGCAAAGCTATGCCAAAAACGTTTAAGACCACACCTTCCGTGGATGAGATCGCCGACAAGGCGACGCGTGGTGAGGATATTTCTTCGTACTTCACCAATAGGTTCACTGTGGTTAGACCCGTCCGCCGCGTGAATGTCGACTTGACACAAGGCATGTTGCGCGAACTCGACGAGCGCGCGGCCAGACTCAACATTAGCCGTCAAGCCGTTATCAAGACCTTGCTCAGCCGCGCACTGGAGGAAGGGAGCACGAGCAAGCGACGGTCGAAGCGAAACTCCGGTTAGTTCGTGCCCTCCTCCTAGAGGCCCTGAGTATTCTTCGTGCTATGGAGTTCACGTTCTTATACCGGCCAGTCGGGCAACGCGAACACGAACTGATCGAGGCCACAGGCTTTAGGTGGTTTCCTCCCCGCTTGCCAGAACAGCCATTCTTCTATCCTGTGACGAACGAGGAATATGCGACCCAAATCGCCCGGGACTGGAACGTGAGAGACGAGGTGTCTGGATGGAGAGACTACGTTCTGCGCTTCCGTATACAGTCTGAGTTTCTTCGAAAGTATCCTGTTCGGACGGTTGGCTCGGCGGTACATCAAGAGCATTGGATTCCGGCGGACGAACTGGACGAATTCAACGACCGGATCGACGGGCGCATTGAATCAATCGCATGCTTCAAGAGAGAGGGCGGATCATGATGCAACGAACCTCGCCGAGGCCCGCGGTTCTGGTGCATACTTGGCATTAAACATCCCGGCCCAGGTCGCCGCCAACTGCCGCAAATCCCCAGACCGCGCAGCCTGGCTCAATCGCTTGCCCAATGCTCTGCGAGACATCGAATGCCGCTGGTCACTAACAATCGGTGCGCCGTACGAGGACGCAACTTGCGCATGGGTGGCGCCAGTGCAGCTCGCCGATGGCACCTCGGCAGTGTTGAAACTCGGCATGCCGCACATGGAAAGCCGGCACGAAATTCAAGGACTGCGCTTCTGGGACGGAGATCCGATGGTCCGGCTGCTCGATGCCGATGACGAACTCGGCGCCATGCTCCTGGAGCGATGTGTGCCAGGGACTCCGCAGCGCACACTGCCGGAATCCGAGCAGGATCTGGTGATCGCCACCCTTCTACGCCGCATTTGGCGATCACCTCCAGCCGGGCATCCTTTCCGGCCATTATCCGCGCTGACGGATTACTGGAGCAACCAGACCCTCGCCGACATCGAGCGATGGCCCGACCCTGGATTGGTCCGTGAAGGTCTGAGCCTCCTCAAAGAACTGCCGCGAACCGCGCCCACTGAAAGGCTGCTGGCGACGGATCTGCACGCCGGCAACGTCCTTCGATCCAACCGCGAACCGTGGCTCGTCATCGACCCAAAGCCATTCGTCGGAGATCCGGCCTACGATGCGACACAGCATCTGTTCAACTGCGAAGCAAGATTGCGCTCAGACCCAGTCAGCACAATCCGCCGGATTGCGGATCTCTTCGGCGTCGATCGCGAGCGCGTCCGGCTATGGACGTTCGCTCGCGAGGCAGCCGAACCACGTGACAATTGGAACAGCGAGGATTCAATAGCGTTGGCAAGAGCGCTCTCTCCGTTAAGATTGTGATGAAAATTTCAATACTCGACGATTATCACGACACCCTGCGCGGTCTTCCCTGTTTTCAAAAGCTCGCAGGCCATGACGTCGAAATCTGGAACGACCACACCGACGATCTGGATATCTTGGCCGATAGACTCAACGACACCGAAGCGCTGGTGCTGATTCGCGAACGGACCAAGATTCGCGCCCCGCTGCTGGACCGGCTCCCTAAATTGAGGCTGATCAGCCAGCGCAGCGTCTACCCGCACATCGATATCGAAGCCTGCACCCGGCGCGCCGTCATCGTGTCTTCAAACCTGCACGCAGGCACTCCGTCCTATGCGACCGCGGAGTTGACGTGGGGGCTGATCCTTTCCGCCATGCGCCAGATTCCGCAGCAGATGGCCGCGCTGAAGAATGGCAAATGGCAAATCGGCGTCGGGAACACACTGCGCGACAAAACTCTCGGAATCTTCGGCTACGGCCGGATCGGCCAGGTAGTCGCTGGTTACGGCGGAGCGTTCGGAATGAAGGTGGTGGTATGGTCGAACGAAGGATCGCGGACACGGGCGCGTGCGGACGGTCACGCCACGGCTGATACCAAAGCAGCCTTTTTCGAAGAGTGCGACGTCATCTCCTTACACTTGCGCCTGGTCGAGGCAACGCGCGGAATCGTGACATCGAGCGACCTGGCCCGTATGAAACCGACCGCCCTGATCGTAAACACCAGCCGCGCCCAACTGATCGAACCCGGAGCACTCGTGCGCGCTTTGCAGGCCGGGCGTCCAGGCATGGCCGCGGTGGACGTCTTTGAGGAAGAGCCACTCCTCGATCCGCACCACCCGCTTCTCGGAATCGAAAACGCGGTAGTCACGCCGCACATCGGCTATGTCACGCGGGAAGAATACGAAATTCAGTTCTCCGACATTTTCGACCAGATCACCGCGTACTCCTCCGGCACACCCATCAATGTAGTCAATCCCGAAGTGCTGGACTGTTAGAAAGCTCCCCTTCGAGCCACTACCTTGGATGTGGGACAAATGCAGTCCACTGCGGTGCAGAACGCGAGCCAGAATTCGCTGTATGAGCAGGTAGCGGAGACCTTCGGCTCCGCACTCGACCGGCTGGCCCGAGCCTACGAGCTGGATGCCGAGGCCCGCCGCGACCTGCTGCAAGACATTCATCTACAGTTGTGGCGCAGCTTCACCTATTTCGACCAGCGCTGTTCGCTCAGAACCTGGGTCTACCGTGTCGCTCACAACGTCGCCACCAAACATGTGATGCGGCAGCGCCGGATCAGGGACAGGCTGGTGAACATCGAGAATTTCGATTTTTTGCCGGGCTCGGATCAAGCTGAACTCGCCGCCAGCGACACCGAAGCGCTCGGGCGCCTTTCCATGTTGATCCAGCGTTTGAAGCCGCTCGATCGTCAGATCATCGTCTCTTATCTTGAAGGTATGGACGCCAGCTCGATCGGCGAAATTACTGGGCTGTCGGCGGCGAACATCTCTATGAAAGTTCATCGCATTAAAAACATTCTGAAACGTTGGTTCGGCGAAGGAGAACTCCATGCAGAATGAGTTACCCATGAACGATCCCCGAGGTATCTGGCAAAACCAACCCAAGGAGCCATTCAGAATGTCAGTAGATCAAATGCGCCTGAAAGCGCACCGGTTTCAGATGAAGGCCCGTTTCAAGGTGCTTTACGCGATAACGATCGGGGTCAGCATTTCCGTTTTCTTTGGATGGAACTGCATCCGAGCCCAGGAAGTGCTTTCGCGGATGGGGTTTGGACTGCTGAGTGTCTCCGGAATCTATTTCGCATATCAGGCGTACAAATGGATATGGCCCAGCAATCTCCCGCAGGATGCCCCGGCGAGTACATCCCTGGAATTTTATAGAAGCGAGCTAGAGAGACGCCGCGATTACAGCCAGCATGTCTGGCGCCGGTCGGGCCTGACGTTTTGCTTTTTAGGACTAGCCTTGGTAATAGCGCCAGCGTTGATCGCGTCATTCTACAACCCACGCCTCCTGGTGAACACGGTGCCATTTTTCCTGCTGCTCACCGTATGGTTTGTCGCTTTCCTCTACGTAAAGAAGCGCGGGCAGAACAGGCTTCAACAGGAGATCGACGAGTTGCGCACGTTTGAGACAGACGGTGGATCATGATACAAGCGAACGTCGCGCGACTTGGCCCATTGCCGCCAGACTCCCGAGCGCGGCATTACTCAACCGCTGGCCCGTCGTTCTCGGAAGCCTGTAGCGCAATGGGTCGCTGACGTTCAGTACGCCATACGAAGCGGCGAGTTGCGCCTGGGTCGCGCCAGTGACGTCCGCACCGCAGTGGAGCCTCGCGGCGATTGATATCCCTCGCCTAGGCTATACTCACAGCGACAAGACCCTAACTCGAGAGCTTATGAGTGCCAGCCGTCTTTTTCCCATTCAAGTCGTTCTCTGGTCCGTCGTCTTGGTCGCAGTCGCAGCCGCCAGTGCCTATCTGGCCTATGAACTGGTGGTCGCGCCGCGGCGGGCGCTCGAAAACCAGCTCCGCGAGCAGAAAGAGACCATTGCCAAGCTCGAACAAGACAAACAGCGCCTGGAAGCGTATCTGAAGATCCTGAAACACATTGACCGGCGAGCGCGGGTCGAGGTTCTGCGCCAGGCGAATGACCAACAAGGCAACCTACAAACCACCATCCGGTTCACCGAGACTGACGACACGGGCAAACCAATCAACGCCTCCCGAGAGCTGACCCTGCCGGGCCAAGAAGTCTATTTCGACACGCTGGTGATCAAGTTCGATGACCACTTCGTCGAGCAGGGCGATCCTTTGAAAGGCCAGGCGCTGATGCTATTCCGGCGAATCTTCTCCAGTACTATGCGGGCCGAAGATGGATTTGTCATCGACAAGGACGGCCAGGTACCCGAAATCTACACCGGGCGGCAAGCGCCCAGTGGCTTCGAGAAGGATCTTTGGAAACGCTTTTGGGAAATTGCCAACGACGAAAAACTTGCGAAAGACCACGGCGTGCGGGCTATCCACGGCGACGCGCCCTACATGCGTCTGGAATCTGATCGAGTATACGAGATCTGCCTGCGGTCAACCGGCGAGGTGGTCATCACGCCCGGAACGCGACTGGCGCCCTCCGCAAGCAGCTCAATACACACCCACAACTATTTTCCCGCCGCTCTCGCCTTCGCGACAATCTCCCGCACCTCCGCCGCCAGCGTTGGAGCATGATACGGAATCCCCTCCTTAATGGTCCATTCCACGCCGCCCGTATGCACCACCTTGCCATCTCTGAGATCGTCGAATCCTCCGGGATATAGCACCTTCAGGTTCTCCAATGGATTGCCGTTCACTACCAAAATATCGGCCAGATAACCGGTCCGCACCCGGCCGATGCGCGTCTCCTGACCGAGAATCTTCGCGTTGTTCGCAGTAGCGTGCTGGATCACGATCAGCGGTTGGAATCCGGCTTCCTGGTGCAGCTCCAGCTCGCGAAGCAAGCCGAAACCGTACATCTGATAAATGAAGCCGGCATCGTCGCCGCAGCCGATCAGGCCGCCGCGCTTCTCGAATTCCAGAAGCGCAGCCATTTCGATCCGATAGTTCTCTTTCCAAAACGCTTCGTCGGTGGACGTCCAACCGATAAAATACGACCCATGATTGGCCGGATTCGGCTCAAAATATTTCGCCAGCGTGGGATGCAGATATTCGCGGAACCAGGGCTGATTCTGCGCGCGCTGCAGATCGCGGCTGGCTTCATAAATATCCAGCGTCGGATCCCAAGCCACGTGCGCTTCCACCATGCCGTCGAATACTTTCATCAATAAGTCCCAGTTCGCTTCGCGCCACAACCGGCCGGCGTAACGGAAACGGTCCGTCTCATTGTTGTAGTTGTAGCCGGCTGGAAAATCCTGCCGCCCGCTCTCGATGGCCGCGTCCGGGATACCGTACCAATGCTCGATGCTGGTGGTCCCGAACTTGATATCGTCCCAGGCGTTGGTCTCCTCGACTCCCGTGTGATGCGCCACGCGCAGCCCCAGCTTATGGGCTTCATCTTCCAGTGCCTCCATCACATCGCGATACACTCCCAGAATTTTCACTCCGTCCGCGCCCATCGCTTTGTATTCACGAATGCGGGTGCGCGCATCATCGGCGTTCTGAGGAGTGGAAGGCTGGTTAAACATCGGATAAACGAATATGCGCGGAGCCGCTACCTCGCCCGCCGCACTTTGATCCCGGAGCCGCAATGTCTTGGCTGTGTTGCTGCCGACGTCGCGAACGGTGGTGATTCCGCACGCCAGCCACATCTTGAGCTCGTAATCCAATGGCTGGGGAATTCCGCCGCGCTCTTCCTGGACGTGCGCGTGGGCGTTGATGAGCCCAGGCATCACGTATTTCCCGGCCGCATCAATCTCCACATCACCCTGCGGCCGTTGAGCGGTACCGCGGCCAACTGCTACTGGATCGAGCGGAATAATGCTTGTAATCCGGCCGTTCTCAATCACGATATCTTTCGGCCCCGCGGCCGGCGTCCCGTTGCCCTCGATGATGCTGGCGTTGCGAATAATCAGGCGCGGGTAGCGATGCCCGCTGGCAATCCTGGCGTTCGAAGTCTGCGCCCAGACGGCAACTGCGGCAATGAATAACAGAGCAAGTCGCATATCAGCGGGTATCGTAGCACGCCGCGTGAGAAAATGAAGTTAGTGTTCCAGCCGCTCAAAGAAGAAATCACGCGCCGCCGCGCCTTGTGGATCACGCCGTTTGCATTCGCGGGACTGGTTGCCATCTGGTCACGGCGCGGCAACAAATCTGAAGATACCGTGGCTGCCAGCGATACCAGCGATGTGAGCATCGTTCAATTCAACGACACGGGCGAGAAGTTGGAAACGGCACGCGTGAAAAAGGTGGTTCACTCCGACGTCGAATGGCGAAAGCTCCTATCGAGCGAGCAGTATTACGTAACGCGTCACGGAAGCACAGACATGGCCTTCACGGGAACTTATTATCAGCTCCACAAACCCGGCCTTTTCAGATGTATCTGTTGCGCCAATGCGCTATTCAGTTCAGAAGCAAAGTTTGACTCAGGCACAGGCTGGCCCAGCTTCTGGACGCCAATCGCCGAGGAAAACGTTCGCAGTCGTTCGGACACAAGTCTTTTGATGCAGCGCATAGAAGTGGTTTGCACCCGCTGCGACGCACACCTGGGACACGTCTTCGATGACGGCCCGCCCCCCACCAATCTCCGCTACTGCATCAACGAATCATCCCTACGTTTCATCCCCCACAAAGCATAACCGACAGCACCCAACGAGAAACGAGAAACGAAAAACGGTTTTTTAGCTCGTCCCCGCTAACCTCACGCCGAGTTGCTGCCAAGTCCCGTTAGTAGTTATCGGTAAATAGCTGATATATCCCCCGGCGGTCATCGCCGGAATCGGCCCACTAAGCTTCTTCATGAAGTCCAGGAGCGCCGGGGCTTTGGTGGATTGATTGAAATAGGCCTGCGTAACGAAGTTCGACACAGCCACGGATGTGCCGTCGGATGTCACGACATTATACTGGTCGTTCTCCACCGGGTCGCAAACCTCCAGCGGCGCTAAATTCTGGGCGCCCTGCGAGTCTTGGTACTGCACCAGAGAATTTACCCACGGATCCGCCAGCATTTCCAGAAGCTCGTGGCTGAGTACCGTGCTGAGCGCCACGTTGCCCTGCAGCGCCGGCAGAACGAACACCTCGCCATAGGGCCGGCCGCCGGTTTGATCGTGCCATCCGAGCGCCCCCACCTGGTCTGAATTATCCGTGATAAGCAGATACCAGGAGCCGGCTTCGACGGATGCGGGATCTTTGGCCGTGCCGAGACGAACGTGCACGCCCCAAAGCGGCGCGAAGTCGCGGTTGACTTGGATTTGCAAGGCTTCGAGCAGTTGCGGGGTCACAGCGAAATTGGTGGACCCATTGACCAGCGCCACCGATACTAAGCCCGCCGAACCTAACTGCTCCTCAATTTGCGCAGCGGCAGCCAGGTTCGCGACGGACTTTTCGAGGTCGGCTAAAGCTTGCGCGGCTGTAGCCATGTCAGGTTCCCTAAGTAGTTGCGGGCGCCGGCGTGGCAGGCGGCGTCGTAGGTGGAGTAGTTGCGGGCGGAGTGGTTGTCGCCGGCGCCGGCAGCACGGCTTCCAGGCCCGTCGATGCTCCGGCGAGATTGGAAGTGATCTGGTCGATAGAGGTCTTTACGTCGGCTAATTGCTGCGGGGTGGCCCCGCCCTGCGCCTGCAACGCCGCTATTTGTGCGCCGAGCGCTGTGATATCGGTAACGGCGGAAGTGATGTCCGTCGAAACCTTCTGCTGTGCCGTGGTCAGGGCAGCCAGAGAATTCTGGATGTCCGTAATACTGGTCGATTGAGTACTCACGATTATGTCTCCTTGTTTGTTGATTGCCGCTACAATAATCTGGGTCTGTTGACTCAGAAGATTTTCCAAAGTCGCCTGGGATATTCCAAACATGCGTTGCCCCCGGTTGCGGTCTACTGGAGCCTTTCGGCCACAATGTTCAGCGCGTATTGATCGCCACTGCAAGTGCCGGCCGTTCGCGTAGTCGAATAGCTTATGGTCCCGCTCGCCACCATCAGGGGAAACCCGGTTTGGCCCCGGCCGAGCGCGGCCAGGGATAGTCCGTTGATGACATTGTTCGCGAAAGCTCCGGCGCTGTCCGTATAGCTGAAGGTTACGGCTAGCGTACATCCGCTACCCGCGGTTGCCGCCGTGGTAGTCTGCGCGATGGCCACCACCCAATACATTCCGGGGGACACAGTAGGAAGCAGAGTGGTGGAAGCGATCGAGGCTGTTTGGGAAGTGAGCGCCACGCTGGCCAAGATGCTGGGCGTCGAAATACAGTTGCCGGACCCGCTGATGGCGTGCAGGTTGTCGCAAGTGCCCACGCCTGCATTCGGCGGAAGCCTCCACACGGTGCCATCGAAAAACAGCGTTATGGGGCGTCCGGCCACGATCTGCCCCGTAGTTGGGTCGGTTGTTCCATCAGGCTGCTTGATGTTCTTGAGCCCCAGGTTGTCTACATTTAGCGACGCTGCTCCCGTGTTGGTTGTGTCCGCGTCCAGGGTCAGATGCATTCCGGCAGTGTACGCGGTTAAGCTGGCGGAAGCGTTCAGGCTACAGGTATATGAGTCGGTGCCGTTCGCGGAGTTACAAAAGTCCGGCTTGCCGGCCTGCGAAGTGCCGATTGTCAGCGCCACGGCCGTATTGAGGCTGGGGGTACAGTCCACACGATTCGCACCCGAATTGTTGGTGCATATCTGCGTAATTCCAGTTCCAGAAATCAGGTTTAGCGTTGGCTGGTTGCCTTGCGCCGCTCCGTTGACGTCAATGTTCAAGCCGGATATTCCAGCGCCGTTGCAATTGGTCCGGCCGTTGGTAGGGTCATCCGTGCAACCGCCGCCCGTGAAGTTCAGAGCAGCTTCCACCGGCAATGCCGTACCCGCATTTTGAACGTGCGCGATCGCGCCATTCGCTCCGGCAGGACCAGTGGCTCCGGGGATCCCCACCTGCTGTGTCCACGCGTTCAACGCGGTGCACGTGTACAAGTTCGATCCCGCGGGCGCATTGGTCTGAAAAAAAGCTTGCCCAACCGTACACGTAGCGGGAAGAACCGCACCAGCCTGGAACGGTTTAGTGCTAGTGGCCCCGGAAAAGTCGACGCTCTTGGTCTGGGTTCTGAGATCTACCAGCGTCTGTCCAATTGCCGCATGGGCGAGAACAACTGACGCAAGAACGGCCTGCCTATAACGCATCGATTGATTGCTCCGTGAAGAATTCTGAACTACTTCAGGTGTAGCAGCAGAATTCCGGCGCTCAGGGCAGGGTTTGGGTAAATGTCTGAAATTGCTCTGAAGATTATCTGTGTTTCAAGGTCACCACATTAAAAATTCAAAAGCACCGGTCGCTTACGCTCGCGGCTCGGTAACCGGAGCCGAACCGCGACCGTAAGGGAGCCGGTGCCTCCGCGCGAGGCTTCATCCGACGAACGATTGGGTTCGTTTTGTAGCCCCGCGCGCTAAGCGAGCACAGATTTACTGGCTCACAGCCACCGAAATCACCGCGTTGGACTGCGTTTTCGCCCCGCCGCCCAGATCGATCACCACTGGAACATCCACATTGGCGGTGCTGCCAGGCGTCAATCCCTTAGGGACCACCACGTTGAACTGATACAATCCCGCCTCCGATACAC
This sequence comes from Bryobacteraceae bacterium, assembly GCA_036008345.1. Lineage (GTDB taxonomy): Bacteria > Acidobacteriota > Terriglobia > Bryobacterales > Bryobacteraceae > Palsa-89. The sequence continues at coordinate 24,205 of DASYNU010000249.1, read as the reverse complement.
CCGCGAACTGCACCTCGGCCGTCAGTCCTCCAATGGTCACCGTGGGCGTGGTAGCCATCGGCGCAGCCGTTGTGATCAGTTGCCCCTTGGGAACCGGCGGATTTGTCGGGCCGAAACCAGTGCCGTAAAGTATGATGATCTCGCCTTCGGTGAATGGCGTGCTGTTAACACCTGTCACGTAGTTAGGCGGCCCACCCGGCGTTCCGTTGGCGTGCGTGGCCGCGATGTACTGATTGCCGGCCGCATTCACTGGACCGAAGCCGAAGAACGCCGGTGCCACAGCACTCATAGTGGCCGATATCATCGCGCTAGCCAGACCGTTATTGGTCACCTGAATCTGCACCGGACCTGCGGGAATATCGGGAGGCACTAGAATGTTGATCTGGACCGGGCTGATGTAATCAACATAGGCTGCTTCTCCATTGATACTTACGCTGACGCCCTGTACTGCGGTGGGCAGCGCGTTGTTTACAAAATCTGTCCCGCCCCACATATGTGTGGTCGCTGCCAATCCACCGCCGAAAATTGCAACAAACGAATTCCCAGCAATGGTGGCGCCAGAACTAGCGGCGTTCTCAATTCCCGCCGCGGTGAAAGACGGCGCGGCCTGAATGCTGCCGAGCAATCCATGTGCCTGAGCTTGAATCCCGGCCGTAAAGTACAGCGTCGCCGAATCCGATGCCTTGCCATTCCCGAAGTTCAACGACCACAGTCCGTCGATTGTGATCGGATTGCCCGAGGCATCTTCCAACTCCCCCATCAGCGTTCCCGCTTTCGGATCGAATGCGTGAATGGTTCCATCGCCAAAATTTCCAACCAGAACCATGCCCGCGTACTTGCCGAAGCTCGCGGGCGCAATCGCCATTCCCCAGGGATAATTGAATGTCCCGGGCCCGCTCAGGTTCCCCAACAATACGCCTGTCATGTCGTACGACGAGACATATCCACTGGCGGCCGTCGCATATGGCGAGCCTCCTTGAGTCGTGCCGGGTTGCGCGGCATAAGAGACATACAGGGTTCCACCAAGATTCTGGATATTGAAAGGCGCGAAGCCGGTCGGAATGGCCGAGTTGACGAAGCCGACCACAGCGGGCTTCATGTTCATGTCCCACGCAATCACCTTGCCGGTACCGTAGTCGGCTGCATACAACATCGGCGCCGTCGCCGTGCCACCCAAAGCACAGCCTTTGTATTGGGCTCCGGACGCCGAATTATCCACGATAACCTTGGCGTTCGTCATGTCTACTTTGGGACTCCATCCCGAAATGACACCGTCTTCGCTGCAGAACATGAATACCGGTGTTTGTCCGCTGACCAGAAATGCATTCGCATTTCCGTTGTAAATCACTCCTGTCACTTTTCCGGGCGTGGTTGCGCCCGCCGCTGCGGGTATCTTCACCACCAGTGGAATCGGCGCGCCGGTATCGCCATAAAGCGTGGAAGTCCCGGTTCCGTTGTTGCCAATCCAGAACGGACTTCCCGAACTGAAACCGTTGCCCCAGGGATTTATCAGATTGGGGTCGACATGATCCGCCATCCCGGTGAGGTCAGAAACTAAATTGTGAACAAAGTAGCCGTTCTGAGCTGAGAGGGAAGCAACAACAAAAAGAAGCAGGCACAATTTCCGCATGTCGGATTGACGACGCGACATGGTGGGATGTTTCCGCTCAGATGTAAAAGGGATGTAAACAGATTGTACAAGAATCGAAACTCAGACTGGAACACCGTCGCGAACCCTTTTTTCTATTACACAGGCTCTGTCACACTCATAACAATATCTGGGATCCCGGCTCTTATGACCCTCCGGGTGTGTCGGGTCAATCGCGTCGCATTTGAGGCACTTGCCATGCTGCCGGCTTCTACCCTTGGGGTAGTATTCGCACCGTTTCGTATCGGTTTTGCATATTTCACAGTGCTCAGACATTGGTTGGCTCACAATTACTCATCGTCAGAAACACCTACAAGAGATAGGGAGTATGCCCTGTAGGGCAGGATGCCATCCTGCAGCGGGTTGTTAACCCGCCTGGTAACCCGCCTGGGCTTGCTCCTATTTCTCCCACTCAACGTGGCGCAGGCGGCACTGCCGCGACAATCAACGGCTGCGTAGTAGGCTGATCCGCACCCGCTTCGTTCTCCAAAGTAACGGCCACCGCGGCCGTGGACGCCACATCCACCGCGCCCGGCTGAACGTGCATCGCCCTGCCGCTCGCCTGCGATTGGAACAAGCCGGCGGGAACCGGTTTGGCGCCCTTCGGTATGATCCACATCTCATAAATCTTGCTCGCGGGTGCCGGAGGCAGATTTGATGCAATCAGCAATACGCCGCGCGCCGGATTCAGGAACACTTTACCCTGCGGCGGCTTAGGCTGCACTCCGCCGAAAGATGTCTCGGCGGTATTGGGACCAGACAGGATCGCAAACGCCTCCGTCAAGCCGGCGATCTGGGCGGCCTGCTCCCGCATTTCCGAACGCAAGCGGGCGGCGGTTTGCGCATATTGTTGGCCGGTGAAACCAAGATACACCGCCAGCACGCACAGCGCCGCAATCGCCGCCACCGAACCCCATCCGGGTAACCATATGGGTAACCATCCGGGTAACCATACGGGTAACCAGCCCGCGCGCCGATTCTCGAATCCAACCGACGCCAAAATGCGGCTGCGAAGCTGGGACGAAGGCTCAGCCGCGGGAGCGCTCGCGCCGATCATCGCGGAAGTTCCCAACGAACGCTTCACTTGGGCCATGCAGACCTCGCATCCCCGGTTGAGGTGCACGCGAATCTCGCCCCGCTCCGGTTCTTCGGCAATGCCCAGCGCGTACAGATCATAATGGTCGCGAAGTTCGTCGCAGTTCATGACGGCACCGCCACTCCCAGCTCGTTCCGCAAGCTTTGCAACGCCGTCCGCACCCAAGTCTTGATGGTCCCGAGCGGCTGTCCCATCTTCTCCGACATCTCCGATTGCGAGAGGCCCTCGAAATAGGCCAGTTCCATCACGGTCCGATAATTCGGCGCCAGCCGATCCATGGCAGCCCGCACACGCCGCGCCTGATCGGAGATCAGAATCTCAGCCTCCATCTCGCGATACAGCGGAGCATGATCGGTTTCGTTCAATTCGATGGCGTTGCGCTCCCGGCCGGCGGACGATCGTAAGTAGTCGATCGCCCGATTACGGGCAATGGCCAGTAGCCAGGGGCCGAGCGCGCCCTTTTCGGAGTCCATCTGATGGACGCGGTTCCAGACCCGCAGGAATGTCTCCTGAACCAGATCCTCCGCAATCGCCCGATCCCGGACCACGCGCAGTACCAGCGCATAGGCCGCGCGGCCGTAGCTATCGTACAATTCAGCTAGCGCCTTCGGATCGCGGCGCTGCAAGCGCGAAATGAGCGCCCGTTCCTCGGGTCCTGCGTAGATCGCTAGAATTATCGGGAGCATCCCACCGCCATGTCCTGATCTTCGCGCCATCCAGGCGCGCAAATAGGTATTACGCAATCCGCGAGGGTTTGGATTTCGTGCGAAATCAGGCGGATGGGCGAGGCTGGGCAGTCGCGCGCGATGGTTCTTTTCCGTCCTCTATGTCTTTCACGCAATTGACACAAACCGGGCGGCCCAGCACCTGCAATTTGGTTTCGGCTCCGCAGTACACACACTTCGTCATACGAAACTGGATTGAGCATACGAAGCCGCGGCGCTTCTGTCAATCCTGGGAGACTCAAAATGTCCGAAAGATAGGTTGATTATTTCTATGCCAGATCTTCCGCTCGAATCGGCAATCGCCGGACGCGTTTTCCCGTAGCGGCAAAAAGCGCGTTGGCAAGCGCAGGCGCAATCCCCGGCGTCGAGGATTCCCCAATTCCACCCGGCGAATTCCGGCTTGGAACCAGATGCACTTCCACCACCGGCATCTCATCGATGCGCAACACATCGTATTGATGGAAGTTCTGCTGTTGCACGCGGCCCCGATCGATGGTGATGGCGCCTTTGAGAGCCGCCGTAAGGCCGAATACGATGCCGCTCTGAATCTGCTGCTCCACTCCGCGCGGATTCACCACCTGCCCGCAATCCACCGCGCATACCACGCGATGTACCCGCAGCTTCCCCTGGCTTACCGATATCTCGGCCACCTGCGCGTTGAAACTGCCGATGTTGTTCACCACCGCCATGCCTCGGAATCTTCCTTTAGGAAGGGGCTGGCCCCAACCAGCTTTCGCGGCTGCCAATTCCAATGCACCCAGCATCCGCGGCGATTTCCGAAGCAGGCGCCGCCGCAACTCCAACGGATCTTTTCCTCCCGCAACTGCCAGCTCATCCACAAAACTCTCGGTAAAGAACGTGTTCTGCGAGTAACCTACCGAGCGCCAATAACTCACCGGGATTCCCGCATCCGCCGCGTGATACTCCACCAGAATGTTCGGTATTCCGTACAGAATATCCGCTACTCCTTCCACGCCTGTGTGATCCACTCCGTTTTGAATTCCACCGAAAGACGGGCAAGCGATCCGCGTGAACCACGCCACCGGCCAACCTTCGGAATCGAGACCGGCGGAAAAGCGGCTATAGGATGCCGGCCGGTATGTGTCGTGCTGCAAATCGTCCTCGCGCGACCAGGTTACTTTCACTGGGCCTCCGGCTGCTTTGGCCACTTCCACCGCCTCGGCGATATAATCCGAACCACCACGGCGTCCAAAACCACCGCCCAGATACATGGTGTGCACTTGCACTTTTTCGGGCGCGAGACCCGTCACCTTGGCAGCCACGCCCCGCGCCGCCGTCTGGATTTGCGTGGACGCCCACACCTCGCAACTGTCCGACCGCACGTGCGCAACACAGTTGAGAGGCTCCATCGGAGCGTGCGCGAGATAGGGGGCTTCATACACCGCTTCGATTTTCTTCGCGGCGCCCGCCAGACCAGCTTCCGCATCTCCCTCTTTACGCGCCGTAGCGCCCGGCTTCTCCGCCAGCTCCACGAAAAGCTTCCGAATGCTCGCGCTGCTGGCGTTCGCGTTGGAGCCTTCGTCCCACTGCACTTCTAACGCCTTGCGGCCTTCCATGGCGGACCAAGTATTATCAGCCACCACGGCTACGCCATTCGAAATCGCAAATACCTGCTTCACGCCAGCGACCGCTTTGGCTTTGGCCCCATCGAAATTCGCCACCTTGCCGCCGAACACCGGGCAGCGCGCGATCACCGCGTACTGCATCCCAGGCAGGCGAACATCGATGCCGAACAAGGTTCGTCCATTCACTTTATCCGGCGTATCCAAGCGCTTCGGCGATGTGCCGATCAGCCGGAACTGCTTGGGGTCCTTGAGCGCGACACTGCTGGGCACCGGCAGCTTCGCTGCAGATTCAGCCAACTGGCCATAGCTCATGCGAGCATTCGTCGCGGTATTGATGACTACGCCGTTCTCAGCGCGGCATTGGGCTTTTGCGACGCCCCAGTTCTGCGCTGCAGCTTCCGTCAGCATTTCTCGTGCCGATGCGCCCGCTTTACGCAGAGGCTCCCAGGATGTCCGGATGCTTCTGCTTCCAAACACGCCCTGCAAGGAACCAAAAGCTTTATCCACTCCGGGAAATTCCGTCCGGATCTTGTTCCAGTCGCATTCCAATTCCTCAGCCAGCAACATCGAAAGCGATGTCACCGTTCCCTGCCCCATCTCAGCCATATGAATAAAAAGTGTAACGGTGTCGTCCGAGCGGATATGGACATAAGCGTTCAGCTTTGAAGCCGCGCCAGTCTGCGCCTTCAGCCGGCTGCTCTCTGGAAGATAAAATCCCAGCAGCAGCCCGCCGGCGCCGGCTTTCAAAAAACTGCGGCGATCCACTCTCTGCGTGATCATGCCGCACCGCCTTTCCCGCTCCGGTACTGTGCAGCTAAATGAATGGCTCGGCGAATGGATTGATACGTTCCACACCGGCAGATATTGCCATGCATGGCTTCATCGATATCGGCATCCGTCGGATTCGGAGCCTTGGCCAGCAGCGCGGCCGCCGTCATGATTTGACCGGACTGGCAGTAGCCGCACTGCGGAACATCCTCTTCCATCCACGCCCGCTGCACGGGGTGGCTGAGGTCGCTCGAAAGCCCTTCGATAGTGGTGACATGCTTCGCGGACACGCTCGCAACCGGTGTGACGCAGGAGCGCATGGGCTGGCCGTCTACGTGAACAGTGCACGCTCCGCACAGTGCCATACCGCACCCGAACTTAGTTCCCGTGAGACCGATAGTGTCGCGCAAAACCCACAGCAGCGGCATGTGCGGCGACACCTCGACGGCCTGGGTTTTTCCATTCAGCGTAAACTCGATCGTAGCCATCAGCGATCCTCCTTGAGCCAGAGTATGACCTCAGTGTACAAGGCCGGCCGGGCGCACGAAAAACCGAACCGCGGCCGGGATGAAGCGCAAAGGGTGCGGCGCGCACCGCCAAACGGACCAGGAACTGGCCCGCGCCGCACTCCGCTTTGCGCGAGTTCCTTAGAAGCGCTATCACGAACCGAATTGGCGGCATTTTGTTGTATCGCCTTCCGGCCGCGGCTCGGCTACGCTCCCACGAATGCCGATCCCATTGACTTTTTGACTTCTATGTTCTACTATGCAGAACATAGATGCCGTCTCGTGAACATCTCGGTGAATTTGAGCAAATCGTGCTGTTGGCCGTTCTTCGGCTCGGTGAAAACGCCTACGGCGTGCCGGTACGCCGGGAAATTGAGAAACGAACCCAACGCTCGTTGACCGTCGGCGCGCTTTACCGGACGCTCGATCGTCTGGAAGACAAGGGTTACGTGGCATCCTGGTTCAGCGAACCTGTTCCGGAACGTGGAGGACGGTCCAAGCGATATTTTCGTGTGGAGCCGCTGGGCGTTCGTGCCCTGCGCCAAAGCCGCCAGGAACTGGCCGCCATGTGGGAAGGCGTGGACTTGCCGAAGGCGATGCATGGCTCCTAAATTTCCTTGGCCAATCGTGCTACTGTTTCGGCTGCGATTCCGCCGCTCCGCCGAATCTGCCTTGGGCGACCTGATGGAGGAGTGGAGCGCGGGCAACGGATCGCCGCATTGGTTATGGCGGCAAGCTCTCAGCATGCTATGGCCTGGAACAGGCGGGCCTCACACTACGTATCCACACAAGAGAAACAATATGCACACCCTCTCGGCCTTTTGGAGTGACCTTCGCTACGCAGCGCGTACATTGCGTAAGAATCCGGGATTCACCGCGGTGGCGGTGCTGGCCATCTCGCTTGGTATCGGGGTCAACACAGGCATCTTCACGGTGTTGAACGGAGTGGCATTGCGTCCTTTGCCGGTGCCGGGCGCGACCGATATCGTCAGCGTCTACCAGAGCATTCACGGAGTGAAGAGCCGCAATGTGCATGGCGCCCCAAGTTTTTTCTCCTGGCCGGAATACAAGAGCTACCGCGACGATAATCATGTTCTCTCCGGACTGGCTGCCTATTCGCCATTCCTGGACGTGACGCTGGGGGGCCAGCAGCCTCAACAGCTCTTCGGACAGCTTGCCTCATGCAACTATTTCGACGTGTTGAAAGAGCCGCCTGCATTAGGGCGCGCATTCTCGGCGTCGGATTGCGCGGCAGCCCGGGAAGGTGCCGTGGTGGTGTTGAGCGATAATTTGTGGCGTACTACCTTTGCCGCGGATCCGGGGATGGTGGGCCGAAGCATCGTATTAAATCGCCAGCCCTTCACGGTCATCGGTGTTGCGCCAGTGGGATTTCAAGGCACCGAGCCGATTCCTGCAGCATTCTGGGCGCCTGTGACCATGCAGGCTATGTTGGAACGGGGTACGGATTGGTTCGACAAACCGGACATGAGCTGGCTAGTGCTTCTAGGCCGCGCTAAGCCTGGAGTTTCCCGCTCCCAGGTGCGCGCCGATATGGCGGTGATCGCCGGCCGCATCGATCAACTCACTCCCGGGCGCAAAACGGCGCTCCAGATTGAGACCGGCACATTCCTTTCCATACCCGAAGCCCGGAAGTACGTCACCATCGTGGGAGTTGTACTCTTGGCCGCGGTTGGAATGGTGCTGCTGATTGCCTGCGCCAATGTCGCGAACTTGCTGTTGGCGCGCGCCGCCGGACGTCAAAAAGAGATTGCCATTCGTCTCTCCGTCGGTGCAAGCCGCGGCCGGTTGATCCGGCAATTGCTAACGGAGAGCATGCTGATTGCCTTGCTGGGCGGGGTATTGGGCTCGCTGATCGCAGTCTGGTCGTTCGAGGCGATCATGGACTTTATCCTCTCGCATCTTCCGCATGGAACTCCGCCGCTCGCAGTTGGCGTTGGTCCGGATATCCGCGTCCTTGGCTACGCTCTGCTTCTCACGCTCGGCACTGGAATTGTTTTTGGTCTGGTTCCGGCATTGCAGGCTTCGCGCCCTGACGTGAATACTGCGCTCAAACAATCGGGGATCGGTGGAAAGACCGCGGATGGTTTTCTGCGCCACGTGTTGGTGGGCACGCAGGTTGCGGTTTCCATGGTGCTGCTGATAGCGGCGGGATTGTTGCTGCGCGGACTTTACCAGGCCCAGACCATCGATCCGGGTTTCGAGATGAAGAACGTCGCCACCGTTTCCTTCGATCTCCGCGGGCAAGGCTACGACGACACACGCGCGGGCCTTTTCCAACGCCAGGCAATGGACCGGCTGGCAGCGCTTCCAGGAGTGGATACCGTGGCCGAAGCCGCGAACGCGCCGCTCAGCGATAGTCACCGCGGGACCGTGTTCTCACTTCCGGGTCAGCCAGGAACTTATCAAGTGGAGCTCAATGAGGTTTCGCCCGAATTCTTCGCGCTGCTGGGCATTCCGATTGTCCGGGGGCGCATTCTCACCGCAACCGAAGCGCGCACCGGCGCACCTGTCACGATCGTCACGGAGTCCACCGCGCGCCAGTTCTGGCCGAATCAGGACCCCATCGGTAAGATCGTCCGCATGGATGACAAGAATGACATGCAGGTGATCGGCGTAGCGAAGGACGCGCAGGTATCGCACCTGGCCAGATCTAACGAGACCTATTTGTATCTGCCCGCCGGCCCCAAGCAGCAGGTACGGATGCAATTGTTGGTGCATGGCGTTGATGGATTCGCTTCTACTGCAACGGGCATTCGCGCGGCGATTCATTCCATCGATCCCGGCCTGGTAGTGGATGTCGCCAGGCTGGAAGACAACCTCGAAGTCTGGCGCGGACCTTCACGCATTGCCGCGATTCTCGCTGGAGCGTTGGGCGCGCTGGGAATGCTTCTCGCGTGTGTCGGCGTTTACGGTGTGGTCTCTTACGCGGTCAGCCGGCGCGTCCGTGAGATCGGAATTCGACTGACATTAGGCGCCGATGCGCGCGAAGTGAAGAGCTTGATTCTGCGGCAAGCCATGCGGCCGGTGGCGATTGGCGCTCTGATTGGGATTGCCGGATGCGCTGCAGTCTCACAAATTCTGAGCGGTATGCTGTTCGGCTTGAGCTCGCACGATCCGTTGGCATTCGTCGCCGTTCCGCTGGTGTTATTGTCGGTGGCACTGGTGGCGAGTTACATTCCTGCGCGCCGGGCCACCCAGGTGGATCCAATGGTGGCCCTGCGCTACGAATAGGTGATGCATGACTCGTAAATTTCCGCGGCTCATTTTGCTGTTGTTTCGCTCGCGATTCCTGCGCTCGGCCGAGTTTGTGTTGGGCGACCTGATGGAGGAATACAGCACCGGAACGCGCTCGCGCCGCTGGTTGTGGCGCCAGGCCTTCAGCATGTTCTGGCCGGACGCCAAGACATCGCGCACCTTGGAACTAGAGCGGGAGAACAAAATGAACCTCACTTCTTGTTGGAACGATCTTCGCTACGCCTGGCGCACGCTTTGCAAGAACCCGGCGTTTAGCGCTGTAGCCGTACTCGCCATTGCGCTGGGCATCGGCCTCAATACCGGGATCTTCTCGATATTGAATGGCATCGCGCTCCGGCCTCTTCCAGTTCCAGGGTCGACGAAACTAGTCAGCGTGTTCCAGTTCATCCGTGGATTGCAAAGTCGCCATGTTCACGAGAGCGAGAATTATTTCACCTGGCAGGAATACCAAAAATACCGCGACAGCAATCACGTGTTTTCGGGACTGCTTGCCTACGACCCATTCCTTACCGTAACGCTGGGGGGCGACCAGCCGCAGCAGCTCATGGGGCAGCTCGCCTCATGCAATTACTTCGACGTATTGAACGAACCTCCCGTGTTGGGCCGTCCTTTCGCCGCGTCCGACTGCGCCGTGGCCGGAGCCGGCACCGTCGTCGTGATTAGCCATGACCTCTGGCACAACAAATTCGGCGGCGATCCCGCGATAGTAGGCAGGAAAGTTATTCTCAATCGCCAGCCGTTCTCAGTGATCGGTGTCGCGCCGCCCGGTTTTCAGGGCACCGAGCCGGTTTCGGTTTTCTTTTGGGCGCCTTTAACGGTGCAGCCGCTCCTCGACCGTGGCTTTAGCATGGCGAAGGAAAATACTTTCTGGCTAGCGGTGTTAGGGCGAACCAAGCCAGGTATCTCAACGGATCAGGTGCGGGCCGACCTTGAAGTGATCGCCGGGCGCATCGATCAACTGAGCCCGAAGCGCAAGACCTCAATCCAGATCGAGACCGCTACGCTCCTGTCCAGGCCTGAGGAGCGCACTATTATCGCCGCTATAGGAACCGTCCTGTTGGCCGCTGTAGGAATGGTGTTGCTGATAGCATGTGCCAACGTCGCCAACTTGCTTCTGGCACGCGCGGCTGGGCGTCGAAAGGAAATTGCGATCCGATTATCCGTAGGCGCCAGCCGCGCGCGCTTAATCCGTCAATTGCTGACAGAAAGCTTGTTGATCGCGCTGCTGGGTGGCGCATTGGGATCGCTAATCGCAGTTGTGTCCTTCGGAGGAATACTCCGTTTCGTAATCGCCCATCTGCCACATGAATTTCCCCTGCTTTCAGTGAACGTCGGTCCCGATCTTCGAGTCCTGGGATTCTCGCTGGCGCTCGCGCTGCTAACCGGAATCGTTTTTGGCTTGGCGCCGGCCTTGCAGGCGTCGCGACCGGACCTGAGCGCGGCTCTCAAAGATTCAGGCGCTGGAATGATGCATGCCGGCTCAGGTGGATTCCTGCGCAGCACTCTGGTTGCCGCACAAGTGGCCGTCTGCATGGTGTTGTTGATCGCCGCGGGCCTGTTACTGCGAGGGCTTTACGTGGCGCAGACCATCGATCCGGGTTTTCGAATGCAAGGCGTCGCTGGTGTTTCCTTCGATCTTCAAGGTCTGGGTTATGACGATCAACGCGCCGCTCTCTTCCAGCAGAATCTGCTGCAGCGCCTGACAGGGCTACCGGGCGTGGATTCCGTTGCCCTAGCGGGCGAGATTCCACTCAGCAATAATCATCGTGGTACTTCTTTGTCGCTGCCCGGCCAGCCCGGCGGTCATGACGTGGAATACAACGAAGTGTCGGCGGAGTATTTTCCGCTGTTGGGCATTCCGATCGTGCGGGGACGCAACTTCACCGGGAATGAAAGCCGGACGGGCGCTCCCGTCGTGATCCTGACTGAAGCCACAGCGCGCCGGCTCTGGCCCAATCAAGACCCCGTGGGTAAGAGCATCAAGTGGGACGGGGAACGCGAAACCAATGTTGTCGGAATTGCAAAGGACGCGCAGGTGGCTCATCTGGCCCAATCCAACGAAATCTATGCCTACATACCTGCCGGCCCCAAAGAACAAATGCACTTGAAATTGTTAGTACATGGCACGGACGGATTCGGGTCCATGTCGAAGGGCATCCGCGCGGCGATTCACTCGCTTGATCCCGATCTTGCAACGGACGTAGTCCGGCTGGAAGACAATCTCGAATTCTGGCGGATCCCGTCGCGCATCGTCGCGATTCTGGCCGGATCGCTAGGCGCTTTGGGCATGCTGCTCGCATGCATCGGGGTGTACGGCGTGGTCTCCTACGCGGTCAGCCGCCGCGTCCGCGAGATCGGCATTCGCATGACGCTGGGGGCAGACGCGCGCGAGGTGAAGAGCTTGATTCTGCGGCAAGCCATGCGGCCGGTGGTTATTGGTGCGCTGATCGGGATTGCCGGCTGTGCCGCAGTCTCGCAAATTCTGGACAGCATGCTGTTCGGAGTCAGCGCGCACGACCCGGTGGCGTTTGTGGCTGTACCAATCGTCCTGTTTTCGGTGGCACTGATAGCAAGTTACATTCCCGCGCGCCGCGCCACGCGGGTGGATCCAATGGTGGCATTGCGTTACGAGTAGCTGATGCATGGTGCGTAACTTTCCACGCCTTATCCTCCTACTGTTCCGCCTGCGATTCCGGGGCTCGGTCGAGTTCGTTTTGGGTGACCTGATGGAGGAATACAACAGGGGAGGGCGCTCACGCTGGTGGTTGTGGCGCCAAGCCTTCAGTACGCTACGCCCAAGCACGAGAACATCCCCGGGCGCTTCTCCCGAGCGGAGACGCAATATGAATTTCTGTTCTTCTTTTTCGAACGACGTTCGCTACTCATCGCGAGCGTTACGCAAGAATCCAGCATTCACAGCCGTAGCGGTGCTCGCCATCGCCCTCGGCATCGGTCTCAATACCGGCATCTTCTCCGTGTTGAATAGTATCGCGCTGCGGCCTCTCCCAGTTTCTGGGTCCACCAAGATAGTCAGCGTGTTCCAGTTCGTCACTGCGCTGGGAAATCGGCAGGTTTACCAGAGCGAGAACTATTTCACTTGGCAGGAATACCAAAGCTATCGGGACAGTAATCATGTGTTTTCGGGCCTGCTGGCCTACGCACCGTCCATTTCGGTGACGCTAGGAGGCGACCAGCCACAGCGGCTCACCGGACAGTTCGCTTCCTGCAACTATTTCGATGTTTTGAACGAGCCACCGGTGCTGGGACGGGTCTTCGCTAAATCCGATTGCGTCGCCGGAGCGGGCACTGTAGTAGTGCTCAGCCATGACGTTTGGCGAAACAAGTTCGGCGGCGATCCGGCGATAGCGGGCCGGAAAATTGTCCTGAATCGCCAGGCATTCACCGTGATTGGCGTTGCACCTCCCGGTTTCCAAGGCACCGAGGTGGTTCCCGCTAGCTTCTGGGCGCCTTTAACCGTGAGGCCTCTCCTCAACCGTGGATTCAGTCTGGCAACGGGAAATACTTTCTGGTTAGCACTGTTAGGGCGAACCAAGCCGAATGTTTCGATGAATCAGATACGGGCCGATCTCGGGGTGATCGCGGGGCGCATTGATCAACAAAGCCCGCCGCGCAAGACCTCGGTTGAGGTTCAAACAGCTACGCTCTTGTCCATGCCTGAGGAACGGAGCTTCGTCACCGCAGTGGGAGCCGTGCTGCTGGCCGCGGTAGGAATGGTGTTACTGATCGCTTGCGCTAACGTCGCCAACCTGCTTCTGGCGCGCTCGGCGGAGCGTCGAAAAGAAATCGCGATCCGGTTGTCGGTTGGCGCAAGCCGTGGCCGCCTGATCCGTCAGTCGCTGACAGAAAGCCTAATGATCGCGCTATTGGGCGGCGCGTTTGGATCGCTAATCGCGATTTGGTCATTCGGTGCGATCGTGCGATCAGTGATCGTGCACATGCCTCGCAATTTCCCTCTGCTCACCGTGAACATCGGCCCCGATCTGCGTGTTTTGGGATTCTCTCTCGCGCTCACGCTGCTGACGGGAATTGTCTTCGGTCTGGCGCCGGCTCTACAGGCATCACGGCCGGACATGAACAGTGCGCTCAAGGATTCGGGCGCCGGCGTGATGCAGGCTGCCTCAGGTGGATTCCTGCGCCACACTCTGGTTGGGGCGCAAGTCGCCATCTGCATGGTGCTATTGATTTCTGCGGGGTTATTGCTGCGCGGGCTGTTTGTGGTTCAGACTGTGGATCCCGGCTTCGAAATGCTGCATGTCACGAGCGTTTCTTTCGATCTTCATGGACAGGGTTACGACGATCAACGCGCCGCGTCACTCGAACGAGAGCTCTTGGAGCGCGTGTCTGCTCTGCCTGGCGTGGATGCAGTAGCGCAAACTGCCGAGATTCCACTTAGCAACGATCATAGCGGCGCTTCTTTCTCGTTTCACGGTCAGCCCGGCCATTACCACGTGGAGTACAATCTGGTGTCTCCGGAATTCTTCTCCCTTTTGAGAATTCCGATCGTGCGTGGACGCAATTTCACCCAGGGCGAAACGCGGACGGGCGCTCCAGTAACGATCCTGACCGAATCGACGGCGCGCCGGTTGTGGTCGAATCAAGATCCAGTCGGCAAAGTCATTCAATGGGAGGGCGGTGGCGACGTGGAGGTGATAGGCATTGTGAAGGACGCGCAGGCGGCTCATCTCGCTAGAACCGATGAGACGTATGCTTATTTGCCGGCCGGCCCAAAGGAGCAAACCCGTTTGAAGTTGCTGGTGCATAGCTCTCGCGGCTTCACGTCTACGGCGAACGCGATTCGCACAACGGTTCACGCGGCCGATCCGGATCTGGCAGTGGATGTGTCCCGTTTGGAGGACAATCTCGAAGCTTGGCGGGTTCCGTCGCGGATCGTCACGATTCTGGCCGGATCGCTCGGCGCTTTGGGAATGCTGCTCGCATGCATTGGTGTCTACGGCGTGGTCTCCTACGCGGTCAGCCGCCGCGTCCGCGAGATCGGCATTCGCATGACGCTGGGGGCAGACGCGCGCGAAGTGAAGAGCTTGATTCTGCGGCAAGCCATGCGGCCGGTGGTGATTGGCGCGCTGATCGGGATTGCCGGCGGCGCCGCAGTGTCGCAAATCTTGAACAGCATGCTGTTCGGAGTCAGCCCGCACGACCCGGTGGCCTTCGTGATTGTGCCGATCATCCTATTGTCGGTGGCACTGGTGGCGAGTTACATTCCCGCGCGCCGCGCCACGCAGGTGGATCCGATGGTTGCCTTGCGCTACGAGTGAGAAGACTCTATCGGGCTGCCGACGTCCCAGCGGTGTCCGAAAGGATCCTGCAGTTGGCCCGAGCGGCGTCCGTAAGGCTGGTCCGCCACGGGTTTGATTGCCTTGGCCCCGCCGGAAACAGCCCGCGCGAAAAACGCGTCGACATCAGGTATCGTAAGCACCAGCAGCACCGGCGAGCCGCCCAATGTCTGCGGGCTCAGGAAGCCGATCTCCGGATGCTCGTCGGCAAGCATGATGCCCGCCTCGCCAATCTTGAACTCGGCATGCGAAATTCTCCCGGTCGGGTCCGGCCAGCGCAGCGTCTCAATCGCATCAAAGGCCTTCTTGTAGAACTCCAGCGCGCTGGGTGCGTCCTTGCAACATAAGTAAGGTGCCACGGTGTTTTGCATGGCTCTATTCTGGCTGACGGCGGACGCCCGGTATTGTAAAAAAGTGAAGCTCAGTCGAGAATCGGGACATGATTCAGATGCTCGGTCCGATGCGCGGCGTAAGCCGTCGGGCTGAGTCCGGAAAAAGCTCTGAAATCGTGGATGAAATGGGCTTGATCGAAATAGCCGCAATCCAGCGCGATATCGCTCCAATCCACTTCGCGGCCCATCCCGATGCGGCGCAGCACCTTCTGAAAGCGCTGAACGCGGCAGAAGAGTTTGGGCGTTAGGCCAACCTGATCGTTGAAAACGTCGATAAAACGACGGGAGCTTAGGCCGATCTGTGAGGTAACCTGCGCGATGGAGGGCGCTCCCTGCAGGTCTCCAAATTCATTCAATGCAAAATTGACCGCCGGATGCCGCAACAGAGGTTTACTCGCGTGAGCGAGCAGGCATGCTTCGAAGATTTGAAACTTGCCCTCAGGCGTCGGAGCTTCGAGTAAACGATCCCGCATATCGCGCGCGGAGGTTCCCCACAACAAATCCAGCGACAAATGTTGATTGTGAAACTCGCCGGCGGGCATTTTGAAAAACGGAAAGGCGCCGCCCGGCTTGAAATGCGCCCCGATCACGGAATTTTGTTCCGCGGTGTCCAGCACGAAAAATTCGGACTGCACGCCCACCAGCAGGGCGCCGCGCGTGGTTTGAAACCGGCTGGGGTCCCGACGGTCGTACACTCGGGTCTCGTCTTCATTGAGGTTGACCACCAGTTCCATGGAGCCATCGGGAAGTAGGCGCTCTTTGTCGTGAGGCTGGCTGTAGCCTTGGTATAGCCAAAGCAGTTCGACGAAATCGGAAAGAGGCGGCGCCGGAATATGCTGGCGAACAAGCACTACAGATATGACATCAGAACCGCGGCCGCTTCACAAGGCTTCACCCCACCACGTTGATCAGGGTTTTGTCCATTTCATCCACGGTTTTAAACACTTTGATATTAGCTTCAAAGCTGTTTTTGGCCTGCGCCATGGAAACTGCAGCGGTACTTAAATCCACGGTGTCCTGGCCGCTTGAGGTGGGCAGGGTGGATCGCACGACGTTATTGGCTGCTTGATCGAATTGCGCCGCCGATTGCAGCAACCCGTTCAGGGGCTGAATGAGTCCTAACATGGAAACCTCCACGTAGACGACCTTCGTCTGCGATTCCTATATTTATTGCTTGATTATCTCTTCGGCAGGTTTACAGATTTCTTGAGCCATAGCGCGCTTGAGGGCCTCAATTCCCTGGCCAGTCACGCTGGATATCTCAAAGAAGGGCAGTTTTTCGCTCGCGGCCAGCTCCCTCAGACTCTCGATTCGTTGTGGATCCTGCGCCACGTCGACCTTTGACGCCACCACAAACATGGGCTTTTTGGGCAGGCTCTCGCTGAATCCGGCCAATTCCTGCATGACCACGCGAAAATCCTCGGCCGGGTCGCGTCCCGTGTTTTCAGAGACATCCACCAGATGCGCCAGCAGCCGGGTACGCTCGATATGCCGCAGGAATTGAACGCCCAAACCGTGGCCGAGATGCGCCCCTTCGATCAACCCGGGAATATCGGCCACTACGAAAGTACTATCATCCACGCTCACAACACCTAGATTAGGCTCAAGGGTGGTGAATGGATAATCGGCGATCTTGGGGCGGGCGGCCGAGATGCGGGAGATCAGGGTGGATTTTCCTGCGTTCGGAAATCCCACTAATCCCACGTCGGCAAGCAGCTTCAACTCCAGCCTCAGGTGTTTCGCTTCGCCCGGATATCCCGGCTCATGTTCGGTGGGCGCCTGATGAGTGGATGTGGCAAAGTGCTGGTTGCCGCGTCCGCCACGGCCGCCTTTGGCTACCAGGAACCGGTCGCCGGCTTGGGTAAAATCATGCAGCAGCTCGCCCGAATCCGCGTCGTAGACGATGGTCCCAACGGGCACCGCAAGCTCAATAGATTCGCCCTCGCGCCCGGTCCGGTTGCTGCCTTCTCCATGCCGGCCGCGCTGGGCGGTGTGTTCGGGATTAAAACGGAAGTGGAGCAGCGTGTTGTAATGCACGCTAGCCACCATGCTGATGTCGCCCCCGCGCCCGCCGTCGCCCCCGCTGGGCCCACCACGCGGCACATACTTCTCGCGCCGGAACGCGAGGCACCCATTGCCCCCATCCCCGGCTTTTACGCGGATTCTGACTTCATCAATGAACATGGCTGGTGGAAGACGGTGGTGTGCCCGCCAACGAGAAACGAGAAACGGAACTATTCGGCTTTAATGGAGATGAACTTGCCGTTGCGTCCGCGGTCGCGGAACACGACGATGCCTTCCACTTTCGCAAACAGAGTGTCGTCCTTGCCGCGGCCTACGTTTTCCCCGGCCTTGAAGCGCGAACCGCGCTGCCGCACCAGGATTGAGCCGCCCGTCACCAGTTCGCCGCCGAAAGCTTTTACACCCAGGCGTTGCGCGTTGGAATCGCGCCCGTTCTTTGAACTTCCCAGACCTTTTTTATGCGCCATATTGCACCTATGCCAGAATCTCGCTCACCTTCACCTGCGTGTAGTTCTGCCGGTGGCCGATGGTCCGCTTGTACTGTTTCTTGCGCTTGAATTTGAACACAATCACTTTATTGCCGCGTCCATGCCCTGCGATGGTGCACTTCACGCGGGCGTCGGAGAGCGCGGAGCCGGTAACCAGCTCGTTCGAATCGTTCATTACAGCGAGGACGCGTCCGAGCTCGATCTCTGAGCCGACCTCGCCCGCAACTGTTTCCACTTCGATGACGTCGCCCGGAGCGACGCGGTATTGTTTTCCGCCGGTTTCAATCACTGCGTACATAACTATCCTTCGTTGAGCTTTGAAATGTGGGCTAGTCGGACAGGCCCGAACCAGGGCGCCATAGAAGCTAAAGCCGCAAACTTCAATGATACAGCAAACTCGTGGCTGTTCGCAAATGCTCGTGGCTGTTCGCAAATGAAGGTGGCCGGCGTTGTACAATGAAGGTCCCAGCGTCCACCCAGGAGGATTGTCATGCTGTTGGTGGCCGCATCGCTGTTTTTCTTTCCAGCCTACGAAGTGACCCGGACTTCAGGCTCTGGAACTTCGCTATTTGCCGACGTCCAAGCTAACGCCTACGTCGTCTCATCGACAAAGGACACGACATTTCTAAGCAAAGTGGACCGGGATGGAAGACTTGTCTATCGAACCCCGGTCGGGGCTTCGTATGCGCAGGTGGAAGCGACCACGCTTGATTCCGCCTATAACGTGTATGCAGTCGTAGACTCTCTTCAAACGTATTTGACCAAGATCGATCCCTCAGGAAAAGTCCTCTTCCGATCCCCGTTGCCGTATCTGGGTTACCACGCGCTATCCGTAGGTCCTGACGGCAGCATCTATTTAACTGGTGAAGGAGATCCGAAAGAGTTCCAAACCACTCCCGGAGCCTGGATAAGCAGTGCACAAGCAGCGCCCGGTCAGGACAACGCCGCCGTCGTAAAAATTAGTCCCGATGGTTCCCGCACAGTTTTCGCGACATTACTGGATTATTCTCCTGCAGGAAGCAATGTAACCGTCGCCGGCACGGCAGTCGCAGTCGATGCGGCCGGAAACGTCTATGTAGCCGGCCATGACTTCGATCCTAATTTCCCGACAACGCCAGGGGCGCTTCAAACTCAATGTTGCGCGAACGGTATGGCTGCCGCCTTTGTTTTGAAACTCAATCCGCAGGGAACCGCGCCGATCTATTCCACGTTCCTTCCGGTCGGCGACATGCCCACGGCAATTCGAGTAGACGCAGAGGGAAACGCAGAGTTGACGGTGAATACATCTGGTACAGCCTCTCCGTCGGCGGTTAGCACGTTGCAATTAAGCGCAGGCGGGAATCGGGTTTCGAACCTCGTTTCCACATCCCTGGACCGTCTGCACCTGGTTGCCCCGAATCCCGTTCCTGACGGCGTGGGAAATATTTTGGTCACTGGTCAAACCGCGCCTTCGGATCTGCCTCTCACGCCAAGTACTCTTAACGTTGGAGCTAATTTCATCGCGGTGCTTCGCGCGTCTGACGGCGCGCTGCTGTACTCCAACAGGTTGCCCAACGGCGCCGCCGGCATTGGCATCGTACCCGACGGGAGCGGAGGATTCATTGTTCTCGGTACCGGTGCCGACCCCGGATACATTGTCGACGACTGCGTACCCGGGGTTGAGTGCCCGGTGCGAGGGCCATTCTCAATGTTGACGCGGTTCACGCCGGCCCTTCTCCCCCGGCCAAGCATTCTCGCTGTCACTAACACAAGCGCCCCCACAGTGAGTTGGGGAGTAGCTCCGGGCGAAATCGTGAACATCTATGGAAGCGAACTTGGGCTTCAGCACGGCTTATCGGGTAGTTATGTCAACGGGCGCCTGCCCTTCGAACTCGGCGGCACGCAAGTCTATTTCAACGGCATTCCAGCGCCGATTTTACGCGCAGGAAACAGCCTCGTAACCGCAGTCGTCCCGTTCCAAGTGAGTCCGGATAAGCCCGTTACCGTGCAATTGCGCTTCAATAACGTAGAGACCAACATCGCGGATCTCCCTGGGATTCCGCGGGACTTGGAGATCTTCCGCGGGTTGGATCCTCAACTTCCGAATTATGATTTTGCATATGCAGTTAATGAAGATGGCCAAGCAAATTCCTCGGATAATCCTGCCAAGGCGGAATCAATTGTATCCATCTTCGTAAACGGTGCCGGACTATTGACTCCGGAACCGCCGGACGGCGTCCAGCAACCCATCGGACCAAAGCCCCTGTTGCCTGTGACGGTCTCCTTCGGAGGTTTCTCCGAGCCTGGATTTTATGTCCCGTGCGAGGTGCTCTATGCCGGCGCCGCTCCCAAACAGGTGGCTGGAAAGGTGCAAATAAACTTTCGTGTTCCTGCCGCGCAAGCTGCGCCAGAAGTGAACCCCTTTGCCTTGGTTCAGGTCTCCCTCGGCGATCAAGAGGCTAGGGCCAAAATCTGGAGGGAGCGATAAGGGATTCAATCCAGTACACTCATTCGTGCCACGCCACGCCACTCCGGATAGGACCGCCGCCCAGGCTGGTTGACGCTTTCATAGCGCCGCCGCGACCGTGGGCCCGTGTTAGAATTTGAAA
Source organism: Bryobacteraceae bacterium (assembly GCA_036008345.1). Classification (GTDB taxonomy): domain Bacteria; phylum Acidobacteriota; class Terriglobia; order Bryobacterales; family Bryobacteraceae; genus Palsa-89. The sequence goes on along the minus strand of DASYNU010000249.1, from coordinate 3,798 downwards.
ACCTTCCACGTCGAAGAGGGGGAACCCTATGGGAACGCCCGGATTCGAAATCCCGCCGCTGCTTAAAATGCGCTTTCAGAATTACTGGCTCAACGGCTCGTTCGTATGACGAGATGTTCGAGGCGGAGGGGATGCCTCGTGCGCGTGTTCACCGTTACTCAATCCATGCGGGGCGGTAGCCTACCCATCAGAGGAGGACGCGAGCAGAGGAGGACGCGAGGATCCAATTCCCTTTGCTCCGACGACATTCACTGGTCAAGCCAACTGGTGGCGAGCGCATCGAGAGTGCTTCGGTCAGCAAGCGAGACGCCCCCCGTTTGGGCCGGTGATTGTCGGGACCCCGTTACAATCAATTGTGCTGACTATGCGCCCGGAAGCTTTTGTGGACTGCGCCGTCAACGTACCACCAATGTATGCACCTGAACCATAGCTATATACTTGACCGGTAAAGGAGAAAGCTACTGGGGACGGGCATGCGCCATTCTGTAGCCCGATGTGCAATATTAGGGCGGGTGCCGCGATCAAGGTCTCAGGCGCGGTACAGCTCACACAGTAGGCGCTCATATAATACGTGACGCTGTCTAGTTCCTCAGCTTTGGTTTCAGAGCAAGCTGGCAGGGTTGCATTTCCAAGCGCGATACTACTCCGCGTACACGACAATGTTGATGGGGCAAGCGTCCCGTATTTCTGCGCACTTGCAATTGGGCAGAGCACGACGCTTAGAATCAAGGCAAATTGCACGGCTCTTCTAGGGTGTTTTTCTAAAGGGGTCATTTTTTGCTATCCTCACCTTTCTCTGTATTTGCTATGAACATCGGGATACACTTTTGATCGAAGAATACTTCGAAGATTCTCGATTGTAGGCAGGCCTCCGTGCTCGATCTCTTCGATAATCGCGGAGGCGAAGTATCCGCGTGCTAGTTCAAGACATTCAGCATAACTGCCCGAGCGGTCAGCTAGGACCGCAAAGGCCGTGAAGTGCCCGAGTTCCCCGCTCGAAAGTCGGCGCGCGAGGACGGATCCTGGTTCTGCCATGCGGTGCATTATGGATATTGTTTCAGACGGGACACTTTGGGTCGCCTCTGTAAAGACCTCCTTCTCTGCGTCAATCCACGCTCTCCAGCGCGGAATCCAGTGAGAAGTATCGGGACCTACGGAGCTTCCGTCAGCGAAAACGGCAGCGTCAAGCGCAATGTGGACGTCTTGATATTTAGCGTACAGCGCAATCAACTTGTCAGCATATGGATCCCACGCGCGCCCGCCAGCCTCTAACGAGGTCGATATTGACACGATCTGGGTTGACCGCGGTGGAAGATGAGTCCCGGGCCGCAGATCCGAGAAGTCGAACACACTCCGCACTGGCTTATCCACGCTACCGTCCAAGTTTCTGCAGTTCCAGACGACCGAATAGGCTATGACTTCCTGGTCCGATTCATTTTTTATTACGACAGTAAAAGGCAAAAGCCGATCGTATCCCTCAAGTCGTCCGGGTTGAAACGCCGGCTCAAAGCCTGGACTGGATGCTGAAAGCAGGAGCAACTTCTCGGATTCCAGCCCTGTGACGGTGACTAGTGGTTGATTTCCGCTCATTGTGGAAATACCTATTGTCCCCAAAACGGCGAACATGGTTAGAGCCCGGAAGGCGATTCTGAAACCGCCAGTCCGCTCGACTATTCTGAACATCCCTTCCTCCCTTTCTCGAAGACGCGCACTAGAACTACTCCTGCGGCAGAACCAGGAGATCCATTGCGGAAATCCGTTCCAAATCCACCGTTGCGGGTTTCGAGACTGCCGCCGCTGGGACACCCTGAGCCCCAAGGAAAACGTACGTTAGGATCACGTCGTAGGTTGCCCTGGGGCCGTCGTCGTTGATACGCGCGGTGTATCGAAATTCATTGCCATTCGCATCGACCCTGTCAACTTCCTTGTATTTTACGGATATACGCTCTACGCCGAGTGACGCCGGCGTGTGAAGCTCTCCTGGCTCGCTAACACCGTCATGATTAGTGTCTATCCATAACCACAATGATGGCCACACGGGATCTCCATCGTCTATCCACCCGTCCCCATCGCTATCGTATTGTGCGAGAGCGGCAAATCCATTTTTATTGCTGGAGGGCGGTTGAGACGTCAGATTTCCGAACATCTCCGTTCCATCGGCAATCTTTCCGTCTCCGTACAAGTCCCTTACGAGAAAGGCGTTCGTAGATCCAATTGCGGTCCACGCCATTCTTACGGGCGCTCCAATAGCGAAGAAATCAAAGTCAACACCGTCCTCGGCTGAAGTCAAATTAAAGCCGGAACCGTCGACATCAATGATGATTGGCGTTCCGGGTGGACGACAGCAGGGCCCGCCTCCCACCTCGAAGGCCGTGGAATTAGTTCCGCCACAGCCCGTTTGAGGGTAAAGGCAGAAATTCGCAAGGACGGACACTAGGCTTGAAGCCGTGCAAGCACCGTTCGGCGTCGGGCAGACCGGGCACGTCTGCGGTAGGCCAGCGCGAGCGAATATCACACTAAACGCTAGGATCATGATTGCAATTCGCAACAAGGTATTGTGTCCGGCCCAGTAAACCAACCACATCTTACTCATAAGTGCCACGACTTTAACACGAGGGTCGCGAAAGTCAATAGTTATATTCTTGTTTCTCGTAATTATTCCATCGACAGTCTTTAGCGCACCGGTAAATTCCGGCTATTTGCAGCGAGTACCGCAATAATAGTAATGCAAAAGCGGTACAGGCCCATGCGGCGCTGCTGATGACCAGCATCCTGAAGCGCACCTACACCGCGGGACGTCGGGGCCCGGGTTCGGAACGGGCACAGCGTGTTACAATTCAAAAACCTTCCACGTCGAAGAGGGGGAACCCCATGGGAACGCCCGGATTCGAAATCCCGCCGCTGCTTAAAACACGCTTTCAGAATTACTGGCTCAACGGCTCGTATGACGAGATGTTCGAGGCGGAGGGGATGCCTCGCCCACATTACCGGGCGTTGTACGAAATGCTGCTTAGCCTGCCGGTGGAGGAGATGCGGCGTAGGAAACAGGCCGCGGACATATCGTTTCTACACCAGGGCATCACTTTCACCGTCTACGGGCGCGACGAAGGCACCGAGCGGATTTTCCCGAACGATCTGTTGCCGCGCATCGTCACCAGCGCCGAGTGGGAGACCATTGAGCGCGGCCTCACGCAGCGCATCACGGCACTGAATCTTTTCCTGCGCGACATTTATCATGAGGGCCGCTCCTTGAAGGCGGGCGTTGTTCCCAGCGAAATGGTTTATTCGTGCCGGCACTTCCGCAGGCAGATGCGGGAATTCACGGTGCCGAAAAATATATACATCACAGTGGTGGGCTCGGACCTGGTGCGTCTGCCCGACGGATCTTTCGCGGTGCTGGAGGACAATCTGCGCGTCCCGAGCGGCGTATCGTACATGCTAACGTCGCGCACCGTGATGAAACGCGTCTTCCCTGAGCTGTTCCGTATGGCGGGAGTTCGCGCTATTGATCATTACAGCGAAACGCTTCTCTCCACGCTCCGCGCTCTCGCACCCCAAGACCGGACGGAGCCGAACATAGTGCTGCTTACGCCCGGCGTGTTCAATTCCGCTTACTTCGAGCATGCCTTTCTCGCGCGGCAGATGGGCATCGAACTGGTGGAAGGCCGCGACCTGGCGGTCCACGACAACATCGTCTACATGCGGACGACTGCAGGCCTGCGGCGCGTGGATGTGATCTATCGGCGCGTGGACGACGATTTTATCGATCCGCTCGCGTTTCGCCAGGATTCCTCACTC
>DASYNU010000248.1:0-57479 GCA_036008345.1 Bryobacteraceae bacterium | reverse complement strand
CAGTTCTCCGAATAGAGCAGCCGGTAGGTCAATGGACATCGGCGTAGAGACACCACTAGTGTAAATCGCCAGGCTGTCTTCGAATGTTACGATAGACTCCACGATGTTCAATCGCCGTACTTTTCTCAGTGCCACCGCTGCATTAGCTAGCACCAAACTGGTCTCCGCGCAGGCACCCGCCGGTTCGCCGATCGCGGCGCTCAAAAGCCGCCGCTCGGAAGCCCAGCCCATCACTACCGAGGAGCGGTCGGCCAGGGTGGAACGGGCGCAGCGGCTGATGCAGGAGAACAAACTGAATGCCATCGCGATTGCCGGCGGCACTTCGCTTCTGTATTTCAGCGGCGTGAATTGGGGCAACAGCGAGCGGCTGTTCGTGATGGTTCTGCCGGTGCGCGGGGAGCCATTTTTCGTCGCGCCAGCCTTTGAGAAAGATCGGTCGCTAGAGCAGATCGCGCAGGGTCCATTCGGCAAGTCACCGCATGTTTTCACCTGGGAAGAGAACGAGAATCCGTATCAGGTGGTGGCCTTCGCTTTGAAGGAGCGCGGGCTGGCGACGGGGCGGATTGGAATTGAGGAGCGTGTTCAATACGTGTTCGCGGATGGAATTGCACGGGCCATACCGGCCGCAAGCATATCGAGCGCAACACAGGTGATCTCTGGTTGCCGCATGCTGAAGAGCCCCGCCGAGATCGCGCTGATGCGGCTGGCCAACAGCGTGACGCTACAGGCTTACGAAGCGGCTTGGAAATCCATTCGCGAAGGCATGACGCAGCATGAGTTTGGAGCACTGGTATCCAGCGCTCATCAAAAGCTTGGATTTCAGGGCGGCGCGAGCGTACAGGTGGGAGAGAACTCGGCGCTACCGCACGGGTCGGTGAAGCCCCAGGTGATCCGGGAGGGAACTATTCTGCTGATCGACGGCGGATGTTCTGTGGAGCATTATGAATCTGACATCAGCCGCACCTTCGTTCTAGGAAAACCAACCGAGAAGATGAAGCGGGTTTTCGACATCGTGCATCAGGCGCAGAGTGCCGCGCTCGCGGCGGCCCGGCCGGGAGTTCTGTGTGACGCGGTGGATGCGGCCGCACGCAAGGTGATTGTCGATGCCGGCTACGGTCCGGGATTCAAGTACTTCACGCATCGAGTGGGCCACGGGATCGGAATGGATGGGCACGAGTGGCCCTATCTAATCGCCACCAACACACTGCAGACCGGTGGCAAGAGCATTGCGCTGGAGGCGCAGATGACCTTCAGCGATGAGCCGGGAGTTTATATTCCGGGCGAGTTTGGAGTGCGGCTGGAAGACGACATGCACATTCTGGACGCAGGGTCGGAACTGTTTACGCCGCAGAGCCCGTCGCTCGAGGATCCATTTGGAAAAAGCTAAGTTTCTAGTTTCTGGTTCCAAGTTTCTGGTTTCTGGTTGCTAAGCGCCTAGTTACCGACCGTTAGGTAGGCTGGCGCGCTGGCTCCAGAGCCCACAGTCACAACCACAGGTTGAGTACCGTCGGCGATATTGGTGGGAACATAGAAGTTGATTTGCGTTAGTCCCACCAGGCCTGGCGGGTTGCCGACGAATTGAAGTGCGGCTGGAATGCCACCGACTGTTACCGAAACGTTCTGAAGAGGTTTCGGCAAACTGTCTACTGGCGTTCCATCGGAGGGCGCTGCGCCGGTAGCGAGTTGCGGATTCATTGCCCCGGTGCCCGTTAGATAAATAGAAACGATCGCGCCACGGTTACCGCTTCCGATGGAGCCGCTCGAGTTCGTGAATATTCCAGGCGCGGTCTCGACGACATTGAATTGGTAGGACGCGATCTGCCCGTTGTTGTTGATTTTGAGGCTGGCATCCTGGTTCACTGCAGTGCCGAAGGGAATCTGAATATTCAACTGCCCCGGCGAGACGTAGTATAAGGGCGCGGCGACATTGTTTACGGTGGCGGCCACTCCGGCGGTGGAAACAGGCAGAGGCACGCTGCCGGCGCTGGCGACGGAGGGAGCGAGTTCGGATCCGAAGACCGACAGTATCATCCCCGGCGAGTAAACGTGCTGAAAGGAAGCGCCATTGGCAACGCCGAGTACAACCGGCGTTCCATTCGAAGTGGACGTTCCACTCACGCTCACCGTAACGGAAGCAGTCACGCTGCTGGACGAACCTTCTTTATAAACCGCGGTTATGGTGCCCGAGCCGGCCGGTAATTGATTGCCATTGACGGTCAATGTGGCCGTAGCAGTCCCGCCTGATCCCACCAATGTGGCCGAACCCAGCGAAAGCCCGCCAACTGAAAACTGCACCGTGCCCGTTGGTGTTGAACCAGCCTCACCCACTACGGTTGCAATTAGAAACGCGGAATCGGTAACCGACACCGTTCGCAAATTGCTCATGAGAGTGATGCTGGCGGCGGAGGGAGGAGCCAGGACCTTACCTCCGCTCCAGGCCGTGAGCAATCTGTCGACATCCACGGAACCGAGTCCTGTTACCTGGTCGAAACCCCTTCCTGCGCTGTAGCCCACCGGAGTGCTGGTACATGTCGAAAAGCGCCCGCCGCAAGGCACGGTAACTATATTGTTGCCGGTGGTAATGTCGTGAAATGCACTGGGCACGGATTGCGCAAGAGAATATAGCTTGGGGTTGATATTCCCCACGCCGGGTGACAACCGCGTACCGGCGGACACCAGATACTGATTCAATAACGTGATAATTCCGGCGAAGGTGGGAGCAGGGACGGAAGTGCCGCCATAAACCTGCAGGCTGCCGCCGGTGTAAACAAAATATCCATCGTGATCGGCCGATGCGGACAAAGAGACGTCGGGAACGTCTCTGGCGTTATCCGCCGGCACGCCCGGGCCGGTTTGCCAACTGGGCTTCGTGAAATAGACGCTGGCGCCTCCTCCACTGGCGGACGGAGTGCCGTCCTGGATGCTATCGTTCCAGGAAGTTTCGGGAATATAAGACAGCGCGGACGCGCCGCTGGAGGAGTTGGTGGCGGCCCAATATTGGCCGCCGTTCTCCGCGAACTCCGTGCCGCCCACGCTGGTCACTTCCGGGACTGAACCCGGCATATCCACCGACAAGCCGGGATTCTGGGGATCGCCGCAGTCCGCGCCGCCAGTGTCGCCGGAAGCGGAGAACCAGGTCATGCCCTGAGCGTTGGCCTGCTGAGCCCACTGCTGGAACGCAAAAGCGTCCGAACTCGGGGTCTCCAGTTCGCAGGACCCGTAGCTCTGGCTTATCACGGGCGCTAGGTTTTGATCGATTGCATACTGCACCGATTGCATGACATCGGACGAGTAGACAAATAGGATGGTGGCGTTTCTCGCTACCGCGCCCGACCATTCCAGATCCAGGTCCGCCTCGGACAAATCGCTGGAACTGATTCCCGGATCCTGCGCGCCCGGAACCAGAATACTCTGAGGATTGTTCGCTGGCAGGCCGTAACTCGAACGGAATTGTTCAATGTCGGAAAGGTTGATCTGGGTTTGCCCGGCAATAACCAGAGATTGGCCCTTTCCATCAATACCGGCGGCGTAGAGCGGCGAGATGTCGTAGATGGTGGCCAGGTCGTTCGGCGTTATGAAATTCTCTCCGTCGCTAGCGGTAAAGTGCGGCGTCAGGGCAGCGTGCGCGGCTGGATTGCGCAGGATGCTTTTGGCTTTCATGCGGAAATCGTTCAGCCCGCGAATGGACACGACGATTCCGGCCAGCGCCGCGGGCACGGAGGGTTCCAGAGCGTTCGCAAAGTGTTTTTCGCCATTCGAAACATATTGGTGGATTTCGGTTTGAAAAGCGCTCTCGATTCTGGCCGCTTCTCCGTTGACGGCAATCCAATTCCGCCCCCGCGCTACGGCGGCAATGCTAAGCCCTTGTGCTTGTAACCAAGAAATAATTTTGTCTGAATCTTCCGTGCTTGCGCCAAAGCGATCCGCGTATTGCTCCGGCGTCAGCCAACGATGATAGTTCGGGGAACCGGGAGTTTGCTGGTCGCGGAGCAATTGTTGCAGGTCGGCATGTTGGCTGGCCGATTGCGCCAGCTCCAATGTTACATATGACATCGGGAGCGACGGAGCAACTCGGCCTTGATCGTCCTCGGGGCGCGCTTTGGGATGGAGGTGGCCGGTTAGGACAACGCGCTGCTGATTATCGATGGCTTTCGTGATACGGCTCTGCTGTGCGTTGAGGAAACCGGTGAGGAGATAAAGCGAGCACAGCACGATCGCTGAGCGGGTTCCAAAGCGGTAGCAGAGGGATTGCCAATTCATGATTCGTCCTCTCCACGGTTAATCGGGGGGTTGCCAGGTTTCCAAGAGTCTTGTCCGCGGCGCGGGATGTCGGGCAAACTCTTCCTGCCATCAGTATGACGCTACTCATGGCCGCCCGGTTGCGTTTCTTAAGAAAAGTCACCGATCGCCTCAGAATCAAAAGGCGTGAAAAAGTCGGCAAAGGCACCGTCTCCCTCACGGTCGCGGTTCGGTAACTCTCGCTAAGCATGAAGCATTCTTACCGAACCGCGAGCGTAAACGACCGGTTTTATGATTCTTTACGGCTTCTGAGTCTGAAGGTCGCGGCCAAACGTATGCCCAAAGCCTCTACTCTGACTTAGGGTGTTTTGCTGAGCCGGTGTGAGACTAGCGTAGAACACCGCATCGGCTTTATTCTGGATTGTCAGAATTTGTCCCGTCAGCAATCCGATGTTCGTGGATAGCGACTCTATGGTTGCGGCATCATTCGCCTTCACCGCAGTCTGCAAGGATTGGCGATCGGCGCGCAGGCTGGTCTCGATGGGTGTCACGGCGCTGAGCGCATTCGTAAAGAGGGTGGTGGCCTCACTAGCCTGAGTGGTATTGAGCGTGAGAAGTTTGGTGAGCCGCTCCACCTTTCGCGCCACGATTGCGGCAGGATCGGGAGGCGTGGAACCGGTCATCACACCGAACGGCCGTTGAGCCAGGAGGGTTGCGCCTAACACCGCCGCAACCGCAATCATTCTGGATAGGGTCTGCATGTCAACTGTGTTGCTCCTGTTGGACTGTATTTTCAAGTCCTCCGATAAATAAACAAACACGCGTTTGGACTGGTTAGTCGCAGACCTTTAAGGTTTTTTACGCAGCTTTTCGTATTGTTACCTGGCGGTTTTCCAACTGTTACTATCAATCAACATGCGTAGCCCTAAAATGTTGAACCGTGTACTGGCCATGTTGGTCTGGATGGCGGTGACCTTGGGAGCTGAACCGGCTCCTCGATTTCATGCCAAGTCGCTGGACGGCGAGAATTTTTCAAACGATTCCGTGCAAGGCAAAGTGGTTCTGCTGCAGTTCTGGGCAACCTGGTGCAAGTACTGCCGGGGCGAGCAATCCGTGGTGGATGAGCTGACGCGGGAGTTTGCCGATCGCGGCCTGGTGGTTCTGGCGGTGGACTTCATGGAACCGAAAAAAGTGGTTAAAAAATATCTCGAGCAGATGCCGCGCGCGTGCAAAGTAATCCTCACCGAGGACACGAACCTCGCGGCGCTTTACCCGTCCCGATCGTTTCCTCTTTATGTGGTGATCGACCGGGATGGAAACATCGCCGGTACGCAGAAGGGCGCGGGCGGCGCGGTGTCGCTAAGAAGGTTGTTGCGGAAGGCCGGGCTGGAGTAAGTTACCATGCAAGCAGGAGCGGTCCATGAGTATTAGAACGGGTCTTCTTTCTTGTTTTGCACTGGCGGCGGTGGTATCTGCCGCGGAAATTCCCCAGGGGTCCCACCTGCTACTTCGAATGGAAAACTCGCTGAGCACTCGCACCGCGAAGGAAGGCGATTACGTTTACCTGCGTTCTGCCAGCCCCATTGCGGTGGATGGAAAAATCATCGTGCCGGTGGGCAGTTACGTGCAAGGCGTTGTTGCCGGGACCAAGCGTAGCGGGCGAGTCAGTGGGAGAGCGGAGCTGGCGATCCGGCTGGAGACACTGACGCTGGCGCAAGGTCAGGTGGTGAAGTTCGCTCCGCACTTGAATTCCGTGGATTCCGGTGACAGCGGCCAAAAGGTCACAGGAACAGAAAACAAGGTGGAGCAGGCGCCGACTGTTGGCAAAGATGCAGCGCGCATCGCGATTCTGACGGGTACGGGAGCCTCCATTGGGGGCATTGCCGACCGAAGCTGGACGGGCGCCGGCATAGGCGCCGCAGCCGGAAGCGCAGTGGGGCTGGCCACGGTGCTGTTGACGCGTGGGAAGGAAGTGGAGTTGCGCCAGGGGTCGACGCTGGACGTAGTTTTCGATCGACCAGTTGTAATTGAGTAAGAAGTCGAGGAAGCCGAGGAATTCAGGGAAGGCAAGGAAGATGGAACGCGCGCTGCAGCGCGCCACCTTTCTTCATTGATTTCTTGTCTTCATTGACTTCTTGAATTCCTCGGCTTCTTTGTCTTCCCCAGCAGCAGCCGCTAATCGAAATACAACACCGCGGGAAGAATTCGCGTTCCAGAGCCGGCACACGGTCCGCAGGTCATCTTATAATCGCTCCGCAGACGCCGCACCGCTTGCGGGATGGTGACTTCGTCATCCGGCTTGTGCTCGGTGGCGATCGACAGCCGGGGTCTGAATTTCGTAATGGTGGCCTGCGCGCCGGCTAATGCGTTTACTTCTGCGCCTTCCACATCCATCTTGATGAAATCCACGCGCGGGAGCCCCAGCTCGCTGACGATCTTGTCGATAGTGGTGAGCGAGGCCTCCACATCGCTGTGCGAACCCTCTGGACGGAGCACCACGCTGTTGGCCGCGAAGTTGGAATCGCTGACGTTGAGCCGCAGCGTTCCGTCTGAATCCCAGACGCCTTTGGGATAGACGATGGCGCGATGAGCGGCGATGGGCTCAGCCAGATTCCGGCGCAGGCATTCCTGGGCCGCGGGCGAAATTTCGATAGCCACCACCAACTTGGCGCCGGCCTGCAGAGCTTCTCGCGCAAAATCGCCGTCGCTCGCACCGCAATCCAGAACGATGTCGCCGGACTGCACGAAATGCGCGCCCGTTCCATAGATGTGCGATTCCATCTCCGCAAGATTGAAAGGCAGCACGTAGCGGTTGCCTTTGGGAATCCAAAAGAGACCCTTGGGCGTATCCCATAGCTCTAGCCCGCGGTCCCGGGACACGAATTTGCTGGCACGCAAGATCCGATCTTTCTTCAATCGAAGCTCATCCTCTTCAGCCTGCCAGCGGATGGCATGTGAAAAAGGACAAACCGGGCTGCGTCCCGCGAGGGCCCATGCAGCGTAGCGAAATGGAGGCCATGCGGCATAGGCGGCGATGAGGACAGCGGCTAACAATAAAATGACCAGAAAAGGGCGCGACCGAGTTGTGGATGCCATGCGTTCCGAGCCTCATGATAGCGCAAGGTTCCACTCCGGCTCGGTGCCCGACATAAATGTCGAGCCAAATGAATCCCTAAATCAAACGATTGGAATCTTTGGGGCAGCTTGTTAAGCTGCAGCCGATTGTAAGTCGGTCCGAATGCCCCACGTTTACCGGACAGGCGGCGGTATCAAACCGCCGCGCAAGCTGCCAGCCCAATGCCACTTAGTTTCCCAGTTATAGGATCGGGAAGTGGTGGGGCAGGGCCATGCGCTGCCAGGTTGGTCATGAGCCGGCTGTCGCAAACGATGGACGAACCAACGGTTTACTACGTCCCGGAAAGTCACTTCCTCGAGATCCGGCAGGGCATGGCCCTGCCCCACCAGGCAAAACTAAGTGACATTGGGCTGCCAGCTTGTCTTGGAGTCCGCGGGATACGTGATGTAGCTCGGACGCTGGTATAGTGAAATAAGTTACTCGTTTGTGATTTTTTTGAAGCTTTTCGAGGTCGGCTCGCGTATCAAAACTAGGAACGGGAATCAATGCATCCATCAAAAATTCAGGTATTGGAAGTGGAATCTGCTCCGCCGGAGACCAGTTCCACCGGGGGTTACAAGGTATTCAATCGGATCGTGGACTGGATCACCAGCGAGCGAATGCAATTGCTCAACATCACCGAGCGAATCAACGAAATCGTGCGCAAGAGCGGCATTCGTGATGGCTTGGTGCATCTGCAATCGTTGCACACCACATCTGGCGTCTTCCTCAATGAGTGGCAGGACGCTCTCATTCACGACGTGAAGCATTTCCTGGAGGAGATGGCGGATCGGAATCAATACTACCGCCATAATGACCCCGAATACTCGGATTGCGAGCGCAAGAACGCCGATTCGCACATGCGCGGTATGCTAATGGGCCAGACACTGTGCCTGCAGGTAAGAAACGCTTCGGTGCTTCTGGGCACGTGGCAGAGCATCATTTTCGCCGAGTTCGATGGGCCGCGCAGCCGGTCACTGGCGGTTCAGATTTCCGGCGTCTAAGCTCGGATGCCGCGGTACTTCACCCTCACGCAGGCGGAAAGACTGCTTCCCGAAGTGGAGTCGGCAATTCGGGACGCGATCTCGCACAAGGCCGCCTATCAAGAGGCTGAAGAAGAATGGCAGAGCTTTGCAAGCAGAGTCACCATGCTGGGCGGAATGCGGGTGGACCATTCGCTGGTGATGGATCAGAAACGCCGAAGGGAATCCTCCGCGCACCTGCTGAAGGACGCTGTGGAGAAGATTCAGGACTACGGCTGCGTGGTGAAGGATCTGGATATCGGTTTGATCGATTTTCCGACACTATACCGCGGTGAAGAGGTTTACCTGTGCTGGAAGTTGGGCGAATCCGGCATACAGTTCTGGCATGGAGTGCAGGAAGGCTTTCGCGGGCGCAAGGCGATTGATGCTGAGTTTTTGTCGGAACATCGGGGGGAGTGACATGCTGTGGAATTGTCAAAATCACCGGTCGCTTACGCTCGCGGTTCGGTAACCGAGTGAACCGCGACCGTAAGGGAGCCGGTGCCCTTTGCTTTTTCGGGAGCCGGACTCACTCGTCGCGGAAGGCCACCATTGGATCTACCTGCGTCGCGCGCCAAGCCGGTAGCAATACCGCTATCGAGGCCACGCCGAGCATGATTGCAAGCGGCGCCGCGAGCGAACCAACATCGCCCGGTTTCACAGCAAAAAGAAGGCTCGATAGAAAACGCGATAAGGCCAGCGCGGCTGGGACGCCCAGCGCAACTCCGGCGAATGCCACCACGGCGCCGTCCATCAGGATCATATCCAACACTTGCCGCCGCCGCGCTCCCAACGCAATGCGCAGTCCGATCTCTTTCGTTCGGCGTGTTACTGCATAAGCCATCACTCCGTACAGCCCCACGGCCGCCAGCAGCAACGCGAGGAATCCGAACAAGCTCGCGATGGTGGCCAGCATGCGCTCTTTCTCGAGATAAGCATTGATGCGCTGATCCATGGTCTGGATACTTCCGGCGTGCAGACGCGGGTCAACCTGCGCCACCACCCGCTCGATTTCCCTCGACGCCGACGCCAGGCCTTTCGAGTACCACACTTCAAAGGTCGGCGCCCAAGGCGGGTCCATCTCAGCAATCGGAAAATAGATAGCCGGACCGGCCTGTTCGCGCAGTCCATAGTGACGGATGTCGTGAGCCACGCCAACGACCTCCGCTATTACCGGCGTCGGTGATCGCGGAAAAGGTTGAATCTTCATCCCTACTGGATTTCTGCCGGCGAAGTAAGTCCGAGCCAGGCTTTCGTTGATGATGGCGACGGTTACAGCAGAGGCATTAATAACGAAGGGGTCACCCTTGGATATTTGTGCCGTGTCGCGCGCCTCGAACGCGCGCCCGGCGACTAAAGGGGCTCCCATCACGGAAAAGAAATTCGTGCCTATCAGCATGTAGTTGACATCGTTCCGTGGGTCATCCGGGACCGTTATTCCTGGAATCTGAAAGCTGCCGCTGAATCTGCCGCCATTGAAGGGACCCGGCCAGGACACCGAGGCATCCATTACCCCCGGCAATCCCTTCAGGCGCTCCAGCACGCGGCGTTGCGCCTGCTGCTTTTGCTCCAACGAATACGAGTCCGGCAGGTCAAGATTGAATGTGACGCGGTGTTCGGCGCGGAACCCCACATCCACATTTTTGAGATTCACCAGGGTGCGCACGAATAATCCCGCTCCAAAAACCAGCACCGTCGATAGAGCTACTTGCGTCACGGAAAGAAACTTGCCTGGGCGGATTCTGCCACTCGCGCCGGCGAAATCGGACGCCGCGGTGAATTTGAGGGCGGTCACCAACTCGCTGCGTCCCACCCGCAAGGCCGGAACTATCCCGTAGAGCAGGCCGGCCCCCATCGCGATAGCCGAAGTAAAGAGCAGCACACGCAGGCTAAGGTGGACGTCCAGAACCAGCGGAACCGCGCCTTGTGCGATCAGGTCTAGCAAATGCCGGCTGGTCCAGGCGGCTACGGCCAGCCCTAGCAAGCCTCCGCACCCGGCCAGAAGCAGGCTCTCGGTCAGAAACTGGCGAAAGAGCCGCGCCGATCCGGCGCCCAACGCAAGGCGAGTGGCTATCTCGCGCTGCCGTGCAGCCGCGCGAGCCAGCAAGAGATTCGTAATGTTCGCACAAGCTATCAGCAATACCAGCGCAACCACCACCATGACAATCCGTAGCGGCAATGCGAAGTGCTCGCGCAACCTGGAGATCCCGGTGGCGCCGCTTTCCACAGACATGTGTTCCTGTGCGCCGAGTTGACGTTTTCGCTTGTTATCCGGGAGAGACTTTGTCTGTTCGAGCTGAAATGCCGTATAGACCGTGCTCAACGCGGCTTGGGCCTGGGTGAAACTTGCGCCAGGGTTCAATCTACCCAGAACGCTTAGAAAACTCCAGAATGCTCCAGTCAACGGCTTCGGATCACCAGAGGTGACGTTGGTCCACAGATCCACTGCATTCCCGATTTCGATGCCGGCAAATTCCCCGCTGGCGATCCCAATCACTGTGGCTTGTTTGCTATCGATGAGCAGCGTTTTTCCGATAATTGAGGAGTCGGCCGTCAGTCGACTCTTCCAAAAGCGTTCGCTGAGCACGGTCACCGGCGCGCTGCCGATCTTCTCCTCACGTGCACCAAACCCATGTCCGGCGATCAAAGGCACGCCTAAAACGTCGAAATAATTCGCGCTGACATCCTCCTGAATGGCTTTCATCGGATCGGAGCCTGGCAATGAAACAATCACTGCGCTGGGGCTGCCGGTCGCGCAAACATCCTGCAGGACGTTGCCGCGCAATCCCTCCCGCAAACGGAGATACAGCGGGTAGGATGCATTGCCGCGCCCCTCCTGCCTCCACATCTGCAAGATCACGAGTCGCCCAGGATCGCGCACGGGCAGCGTGGTAAGCAACAGGGAGTTCAGAATGCTGAAGATCCCGGTGTTGGCGCCGATTCCGAGTGCGAGCGATAGCACAGCAACCGCAGTCACACCCGGGCTCTTGCGCGCTATTCGCACCGCGTAACGTAAGTCCTGCATCAACTCATCCGGCCAACGCAGGCCGCGAGCTTCCCGGCATCGTTCTTTGTAGCTTTCGACTGCTCCGAACTCCAGGCGCGCCTGCCGTTCGGCTTGCTTGCGGGTAAGACCGCCGCGTTCGAGAGCATCGGCGCGTTCCGCCAGGTGTGCACGCAGTTCGTCCGCCAGGTCTTGCTCCACAGCGGATCGCCAGAAAAGGCCTCGCCAGTAGGAACGAATCCGCGCCCGCACGCTACACCTCCTCAGCCGAAGTATTCAGCACGGAAGCCATCGCAGCGGTGAGCCGGTTCCAGCTCTCGGTCTCCTGACGCAGCCGTTTCCGGCCACCCGCGGTGAGCTGATAGAACTTGGCGCGGCGGTTGTTCTCCGAAGTCCCCCACTCGCTTTTGAGCAGGCCCTGATGCTCCAGGCGGAACAAGGCGGGATACAGCGCGCCCTGCTCGATGTGGAATGAGCCGCCGGAAATCTGTTCGATGCGCAGCAGCACGCCATAACCATGACGCGGGCCGAGCGATACTGCTTTCAGGATTAGCAGGTCCAGAGTTCCGGGCAGCAGGTCAGCATTTTTGCCCATGATTGCACTCTCCTAAATCACTAAGGAGAAGCGTAGCGGAACTCTCCTAAGTTGTCAAGGAGAGAGTTCTGGCGACTGGTTCGCAACAAGGCTACTGCGATCGTGGTAGCGCTCCCTCGCGGTCGCGGTTCGGAATGGGTCGTCATCAAACGATACAATCGAACGTGGAGAAGCTGCACTCAGAACCTGCTTGGGAGCGAATCCAGCGGAAATTCTTCGAAACGGGCGAGGCCGCGCCCGTGCTGGCCGGGGTAACCAGCCTGGTGGACGAATGGGCGCTTCGGGCCTACCAGACTTCGCTCGCGCCATCTTTTTCGGATTCGATTTCAATGTTGGCCGTTGGCGGATATGGCAGGCGCGAGCTGTTTCCGTACTCCGACATCGACATCCTGCTTTTGATGGACAGTGAGTCCGAGACCAGTGGGCTCAAGGACGCGCTATCCGCGTTTGTCCGCCTGCTGTGGGACACCGGCCTGCGGCTGAGCCATTCGGTCCGCACTACTGCCGAATGCACAGAGCTGCAGGAACAGAATATCGAGTTGAACATCAGCTTGCTGGATCGCCGGTTGCTGAGCGGATCGGACGAGCTGTACGCCAAATTGGAGGCGAAGCTCGCGCCTTTTTTGGAGCGGCATTCACGGAGCTTGGCACAGCGGCTGGCCCGCATGACGCGCGCGCGGCACCGGAAATATCAGGACACTTTTTATCACCTGGAGCCGGATATAAAGGAAACACCCGGCGGGCTGCGAGATCTGCATTTGATAGCCTGGCTCAGCCAGCTGCGCAAATCCGATCCGGCGGCCTTCGCGCATCTGGACGCACCCGCGCGATTCCTCAATTCCCTGCGGTGTTTTCTGCACTACCGCGCCGGGCGCGATCAAAACATGTTGACCTTCGAGGCACAGGAGGATATCGCGCTCGATTCCATCACGCCGATCCATTCGCCGGCCGAATTCATGCGCGAATATTTCCGGAATGCCCGCAGCATCGATAGCGAGGCGCGCCGCACGCTGGATTCCATCGAAAAGAGCGAAAGCTCGCTGCGCGATCAGTTCCGGGACTGGCGCTCGCGGCTCTCGAATGCGGATTTCACCGTATCGCGTGAGCGCGTGTTCCTGCGCACGCCTGCGCAGCTCGAAAAAGATCCTGGCCTGGCGCTGCGGCTGTTCGAATTTGTGGCGCGCCATGGGATCCCGCTGGCTGCCGAGACAGAGAGGCGTCTGGAAGAGCAGCGCGGCGTATTCGCGCGGTACTGCCGAACCCAGCCGCAATTGTGGCCCGTTTTGCGCGGCATCCTGGCATTACCGCACGCTGACATGGCTTTGCGCGCGATGCACCACACCAGCCTGGTGCAGGCAATGTTTCCTGAATGGGAGAATATCGCTTGCTTGGTGGTCCCCGACTATTATCATCGCTACACCGTGGATGAACATACGCTTGTAGCCATCGAGAGACTCGCCGAATTGGCCCGGACCAAGGACCCCGCCCAGCGGCGATTCGCGGAAATCCTATCTGAGATCGAGGACCAGGCCTTGTTGCGTTTTGCCCTGCTGTTCCACGATACCGGCAAGGGAGATAATGACGGCGACCACTCCAGAAGATCCGTAGAGCTAGCGCGGCAGGCCATGCAGCGCATTCTAATGCCGGCGGAAGAGCGGGGCAAAGTGGAGTTCCTGATTGAGCACCACCTGGATCTTTCGGCCGTGATGAATTCCCGCGACCTGGACGATCCGGCTACGGCGCGCGTGCTGGCGGAGCGCATCGGCACCATCGAACAGCTCAAGCTGTTGACGGTTCTTACTTACGCCGACATCTCCGCCGTCAATCCAACGGCTATGACTCCCTGGCGGCTGGAGCAACTTTGGCAATCCTTTCGCGTCACTCATCAGGAACTGGTGCGCGAATTGGAAACGGGCCGCATTCAGGATCTGCCCAAGGATCTTCCGGAGCTGGCGGCGTTCATCAAGGGCTTTCCAACACGGTACCTGCGCACGCACACTCCCGCTGAAATCCAAGCGCATATCCAGCTCAGAGAGCTGAGCCGTCCAACCGGCGCGGCAGTGGAGATCGGCCGGCAGGGTAGTGTGTATCGCACGACCATCGTGGCGCGCGACCGGCCGGCGCTGTTCAGTTCGCTCGCGGGAGCCCTTTCCAGTTTCGGAATGGACATCCTAAAGGCGGAGGCTTTTGCGAATGCGCAGGGATTGATCCTGGACACCTTCGTATTCGCCGATCCGAAGCGCACTCTGGAGCTGAATTCCCAGGAGATGGAGCGGCTGGAGCAGAGCCTGGAGCGCGCGGCGCTGGGAAAGCTCAACGTGGAGCAACTGCTCAAGGCTCGTCCGGCGCCGCCGAAGCCCAAGCGGCGCACGGAACCCAGCGTTCACTTCGACTCGGAAGCCTGCGAAACGGCGACATTAGTTGAGATCATCGCGGAAGATCGTCCCGGATTGCTCTACGATCTGGCGTCCACGTTTTCCGCGGCGGCGTGCAACATCGACGTGGTGTTGATCGACACCGAAGGGCATAAAGCGATCGATGTTTTTTATGTGGCTTCGGATGGTAAGAAGCTTAATCCGGAACTGGAACGGATTTTGGAAAAGAAGCTGCTTGCCGCGTGTTGAGTTGGATGGCAGCGCACGGCGCTGCCCCACATTAGATGTCGTAATACATGGCGAACTCGTATGGGTGCGGCCGTAACCGGATAGCATCCGCTTCATTCTTGCGCTTGTAGTCGATGAACGTCTCGATCAGGTCTTCGCTGAATACATCACCCTTCAGCATGAACTCGTGATCTTCTTCGAGACACGAAAGAGCTTCTTCGAGCGAAGCCGGCATGGACGGAACGCTCTTCATCTCTTCAGGCGACAGATCGTAGATGTCTTTATCCAGCGGTTCGCCCGGTTCAATCTTGTTCAGGACGCCGTCGAGACCGGCCATCATCATAGCCGCGAAAGCGAGATAAGGATTGGCGGCCGGATCGGGCGGACGGAATTCCACGCGCTTAGCCTTCGGGCTGGCGGAGTACATTGGAATGCGGCACGCAGCCGAACGGTTGCGCCGCGAGTACGCCAGATTCACCGGAGCTTCGTAGCCTGGCACCAGCCGCTTATAACTGTTGGTAGTGGGAGCAATGATCGCCGAAAGGGCGCGGGCATGCTTCAGTAAGCCGCCGATGTAATTCAGCGCCATGGGGCTCAGGCCCGCGTAGCCGTCGCCGGCGAACAGCGGCTTGCCGCCCTTCCACAGGCTCTGGTGCGTGTGCATGCCGCTTCCGTTGTCGGCGAATAACGGCTTGGGCATGAAGGTGACGGTCTTACCAGCCAGGTAGGCCACGTTGCGGACGACGTATTTATACGTCATCATGTTGTCCGCGGATTTCACCAACGTATCAAAACGTTGATCGATCTCGCATTGCCCGCCGGTGGCCACTTCGTGGTGATGGCATTCAATGTTCAATCCGCACCGGATCATGGTTTGCACCATCAAGCCGCGCAGATTCTGATAGTGATCCGTAGGTGGAACCGGGAAATAA
This sequence comes from Bryobacteraceae bacterium, assembly GCA_036008345.1. Lineage (GTDB taxonomy): Bacteria > Acidobacteriota > Terriglobia > Bryobacterales > Bryobacteraceae > Palsa-89. The sequence goes on along the minus strand of DASYNU010000248.1, from coordinate 41,969 downwards.
CCTTCCTTGTAGCGTGGGCGATAGCCCAGGTTGTCGCCCTCGCGGCCGGAGTTCCAGCGGCCCTCCTCGGCATCGATGAAATAAAAGCCGGAGTGCTGGTTCTGGTCGAAGCGCACGTTGTCGAAAATGAAGAATTCGGCTTCCGCGCCGAAGTACGCCGTGTCGCCGATGCCGCTGTTCTTCAGGTAGAGCTCGGCTTTGCGCGCGATCCAGCGCGGGTCGCGATTGTAGTTCTGGCGCGTGATGGGGTCCACTACATCGCAGACCATAACCAATGTCGGGATTTCGTAGAAAGGATCGATGAAAGCCGTGGTTGCATCCGGCATCAAGAGCATGTCGCTCTCATTGATGGCAGCCCAACCGCGGATGCTGGAGCCATCCATTCCGTAGCCATCCTGGAACGATTCTTCGCTCAGCTCCGTGATGGGATATGACACGTGATGTTGCAGACCGGGGATATCTGAAAATCGCAGATCCAGCTGCTTCACTTGGTTCTTCTTGGCGAACTCCAACACTTCTTTGGGACTCATCTAACCTCCTGGAATGGGAAATAATAGCTGGGGGAACCTTTTACGATAGCGCAAACGGAGCCGCGCCGAGCATCCAATTTTTTGATCGGGCTTATAAACGAAACCAGCGTGCGGGCTGTCTCCTGCTATGTTGATGGAATGCGACCGTTCCGGTTTACTACGTTTATGGTTCTTGCAACTTGTGCGGCGGCTCAAAATAAAGGCATCTTGCTCGAAGATCTTACCTGGCAGGAAGCCGAGAAAGTTCTCACTCCGGACACGATTGTCGTTATCCCAATCGGCGCCGAGTCGAAAGAACACGGGCCGCATCTCAAGTTGAAGAACGATTTCCTCATCGCGGAATATTTAAAGCGAGAGGTACTGAAGGTTTCCGCTGTAGTTGTGGCGCCGACGGTGAACTATCATTACTATCCGGCTTTTGGCGAATATCCAGGTTCCACCACGCTACGCATCGAGACTGCGCGCGACCTGCTGGTGGATATTTGCCGCAGCTTAGCCCGCTACGGTCCACGGCGTTTTTACGCGCTCAATACGGGAGTTTCAACCATTCGCGCGCTGCGAATGTCGGGCGACGTGCTAGCCGAAGACCACATTCTGTTCCGCTACACCGACATTCTCAAGGTTGCTGAATCCGCCGAGAAACAGGTGAAGCAGGAGGAAGGCGGAACGCACGCGGACGAAATCGAAACATCGATGCTGCTTTACATCGCCCCGGAGACTGTAGATATGACGAAGGCCGTGAAGGATTATCATCCGTCGCCGAAGGGTGGTCTGACCCGCAATCCGAACGGCGAAGGGGTTTACTCGGCATCCGGAATCTATGGCGACGCAACACTGGCTACGCGGAAGAAAGGCGAGATCATGGTGCATGCCACGGTGGAAGGCGTTCTTAAGGAAATCGAGGCGCTGCGTTCGGAAAAATGAGCCGCACATTCATCTCTGGCCGCGGATGAACGCTGATGAACGCGGATAACCCAAGCCCCCAACCCCGAGCCGCCATCGCCTACTTGGTCAGCCAGTACCCGGCGGCCAGCCACACCTTTATACTGCGGGAAATTCTTGGACTGCGGAGTTTGGGGTTCGACATCCACGTGGCGTCTATCCGCGCGGCGGACCGGCCCTTCGCCCAGCTCTCTCCTGACGAGCAACAAGAAGAACGAAGAACTTTCTATGTGAAATCTCAGGGCTCCGTTCGAATTTTGGCCTCGAATTTCCTGGTGTTCTTAAGGCGGCCGTTTTCTTATCTGAGCGCTGTTGTCTACGGCCTGCGCCTGGCCGGCCTGAATATGCGATCTGCGTTTTTCAATCTCGCGTATCTAGCGGAAGCCGCGGTGGTAGCCGATTGGATGCGCCGCAACCGCCTGGCCCATCTGCACATGCATTTCACTTCGACCGTTGGAATGTTCGCAGTGCGTCTTGCGCCGCTGCGGGCGTCGGCAACTATACATGGCTCCGACGAGTTCATCGATCCGCAGGGATTCTATCTGACTGAGAAGATCCGCGCCTTCCAATTGCTTTGCACCATCAGCGAATATGGCCGCAGCCAATTAATGCGCTTCTCGGACCAAACCGCATGGGCTAAGTTTCGCGTCGCGCGGTTGGGCGTCGATCCCACGCTCTATGTGCCGCGCCCGTTCCGCGAGAATCCATGCCCGTTTGAGATTCTCTTCGTGGGAAGATTGGTTCCGGTGAAGGGTCTGTTTATTCTGATCGCTGCACTGGACCGGCTGGTGCGGGAAGGCCGCGGGGTGCGTTTGCGCTTCGCGGGGGATGGCCCGGACCGCGCGGCGCTCGGCAGGGGCGTCGCTGAGCGCGGCCTCAATCAGTATGCGGCCTTCGAAGGCTGGCAGAGCCCTGATGGCGTTCGCGCCCTGTATCAGCAAGCCGACATTTTCGTGCTGCCCAGCTTCGCCGAAGGTGTTCCCGTGGTCCTGATGGAAGCCATGGCAATGGAAATCCCCTGCGTGACAACGCGCATCACTGGAATTCCTGAATTGATCCGGCACCAGGTGGATGGTCTGCTTGTCACGCCCTCGAGCGACCAGGAGCTGGCCGAGGCGATAGCGCGCCTGATGGACGATTCCAAATTACGCCGCGAGCTTGGAATGTCGGCGCGCCAGCGCATTCTCGAAAACTATGATCTCCGCAACAACATCGCTCAGCTCGGCTCGATTTTCCGTGAATTCTCAGGCGGCCTAAGCAAGGCGTCCGCGCCATGAGTGTTTCAAAGATCCAGAGCACGGTCTTGACGCGTGTTTACTCGCTGGCACGAAAATCCGGTTTATTAAGTACGCGCCCTGGCCAATGGCTTTTCTCGCGAGCGTACTACTTCTACAAGAGCCATGTGGAGGATCCCTTCCGTCCACTGGCCGCGCAGCATCCGGAGTTTTTCCAAGGCGGACACATACTGGATATTGGAGCGAACATCGGTTATACGTCGGCGATTTTCGCGCACTCCATCGATCCGGCGTACCAGGTCTACTCGTTCGAGCCTGAGGAGTTCAATCTCTGCCTGCTCGATCGTCTGGCCCAATCCCGCCGGGCCCGAGGACGGATCGTTCCCGTCCACGCGGCTGTGGGAGATGAGGACGGAAGCATCCAACTTTGGTGCAATCAGGATCACCACGCCGATCATCGCGTAGTCACCAGCCACTTCCGCGAGGCCACCTCGGTTGGAGCTTCAGTTCAAGTGCCCATGCTGAAAATCGACACTTTCGTCGCGCAGCAAGCCGCCAGCTTTCCGGTGCAATTCATCAAGGTGGATGTGCAGGGTTACGAACTACCGGTGTTGAAGGGCATGCAGCACACGCTCGAAAGTAATCCCAAGGCTGTTCTTGCGCTTGAATATGCGCCTGACGAGATTCGTGAATTGGGTTTTCGGCCGGAAGATCTGCTGGAGTGGTTGGCAGCTAGGAATTATCAGGCTTATTCGTTGGCAAGTGACGGCTCCACGTTACCGGCCGATGGCCGCGCAATAGGTACCCAGCCATATATAGATCTGCTCTTCATTCGATAACGCGAAGATGATAGGCTGGACCTCATGGCAAATCGATCGGATGACCGGCGTGGATTCCTGCGCGGCTTGACCGCCGCTTCGGGACTGGCGGCAGCGGCAGTGGCGCCTGGGCAAGCGCAAACCAGCACGGATCGCGAGCACAGCTTCCTTCCGGATTATGCGCGCGCTCAACAATACAAATCGCTGAAGCAGTCGAGTTTCGACACCACCGGCGGGAATCGCGACTATTGGCCGATCGCGGGCGGCGCCGAGCATGAGGTGTTTCACGCTACGGGGCCAGGGGTAATCACGCACATCTGGTTCACCATCGCGGCGCGCAGCGATCATCATTTGAAGGAAATTGTGCTGCGCGGATATTGGGACGGCAACGAAAAGCCCAGTGTGGAAGCGCCCATCGGGGATTTCTTCGGATTAAACCTCGGTCAATATGTGATCTACGAATCCGCGTATCTGGCGTGCTCGCCGGGCAAGTCGCTGAACTGTTATTTCGCGATGCCGTACAGGAAATCGGCGCGCTTTACCGTGACGAACGAGAGCAAGCAGGCGATTGGCGCATTTTACTCAAACATCGATTATCTGAGCGTCCCCGCTCTTCCCTCCGACGCTCTGTATTTCCACGCACAATACCGGCAAGCGGCGCCGTGTGTTCCAACGACAGGCGAGGCCGCCAAATTGAATCTCAATGGCGAGCACAATTACGTATTCGCCGAGACGCGTGGGCGCGGCCACTTGATGGGCGTGACTTTGGGAGTGCTACAGAACGCGGATGGCTGGTGGGGCGAAGGCGACGACATGATTTTCGTCGACGATGAGGCCAAGCCGTTGATCAACGGCACGGGATCGGAAGACTACTTCCTGGGGAGCTGGGACTTCGGCGGCGAAGATGCGGCCATTCCGTTCGCTCACCGGCAGTATGGCGCGCCACTGATTGTCGCCGCCGAGCGCATGGGCGGACGCTATTGCTGCTACCGCTGGCACGGTGACAATCCCGTGACATTCCAGCGTTATCTCAAGCACACCATCGAGCACGGCCACGCGAACGATCGCGGCGACAATTTCTTCTCCGCGTGTTATTGGTATCAATCCGAGCCGTACACGAATTTTCCTGCGCTGCCTCCGGTGGCCGAGCGGATTCCGAAAGTTATTGCCGCCCGTTAACGTATAGCGCCAACATGGCTTGGGCCGAGGCGATTACGTTTTGGCGCAGTGATTCCGGTTCCAACACTTCCGCTTGGCCGCCAAAGCTGAGAGCGAACTGGCAGGCTTCTTCTTCCACGTCGAAACGAATAGTCAGCGTGGTCCAGCCGTGCGCGTCCGGCGGTTCACTGTGCTCCACGCGCGACGCCCTGGCACGATAACTCATCCAACGTGGTACATCCGGACCAATTCGGATCTTGGCGTAGAAGCGCGGAAGTCCGGCCTGGAATTCCGCCGCGGATTGCTGCCAGTAAGCGGCCAAATCGAAATTGGCCGGGCGCGCGCAGGGTTGATCGGTCACGCGCGCTTCGCTGATTCGTGAAACGCGGTACGTGCGCGGGGCGCCGTCTACCGCCGCCACGAGATACCATACGCTGCCCTTCGCCACCAGTCCCAATGGATCCGCAAGCCTCTCAGAGGGTTCGCAGCCGGCGCGCTCATACAAGAATTGCAGTTGCCGTTCTTGCCAGATGGCTTCCTGAAGTACCGGCAACGAGGCGACGTTTTCGGGAGAATTGCGCCATCCCGCGGTATCGATGTGAATACGCTGGCGCGCGTACTCGGCATCGCGCCGCGACATGGATGGCAGCGCAGCCAGCAGCTTAATGAGGGCGCCTTCGGAAGCCTGGTGCAGGCCGAGATCCGACAGTAACTGTGGCGGCTTGGTGAGAAACAGGCTCAAAATTTCGGAATGATTGAGGCCGGTGAGATTGGTTTTGTAGGCTTCCATCAATCCCCAGCCCCCGCCATTTCCGCGCTCCGCCAGCACTGGAACTCCCGCACTGCATAGCGCGTCCATATCGCGGTGGATGGTGCGCTCGGAAACTTCCAGCCGCTTGGCCAGTTCACGCGCGGTGGTCCGACGATTCACCTGGAGCAGCAGCAGGATGGAAACCAGGCGGTCGGCACGCATGAGAGAAATGTATCAGAGATATATGACAGATTGTGGCAGGAATGCAAAACACCCGGTCGCTTACGCTCGCGGTTCGGTAACGATCGTTTCAAGCTGAACCGCGGCTGTGAGGATCCGTGAAATATTGGTCCCCTTGCTTACGCGCGGGGCTACTTTGGGAAGTCCGCAGCTCTGCACGAATTGTAGCCCCGCGCGTAAGCAAGGGGACAGGCGCCAGTAGCCGAGCCGCGACCGTGAGGGAGTCGGTGTCTGGGCGGTAGAGCGGCTAGAATTCGAGGCCACGGACGATGCCGGCGCTACCGCTCTTACTGTCCGGAAGAATCGCATAGTCCACAGAAACCTTGTATGGCTTCTGGACGCCGCACGCGAAGTCGTGCTTCATCTCGTCCGAGTGCTTGATGAGCACGCGATCGGGGTCGGGGATTTCGAAGATCATAGCCGTCTTACCCACCAAAACGTGGAAGCGCGCCGTTTTTCCGCTGCAATCCAGCTTTTGGGCGACGCCTTCCACGTGGCTCATCTGGTCATCCTTTGCTACGAACGGATTGGCCGGTGGCCGCTCCTCGGCCACTTGAAACTCGCTTCGCTCGACGTGCTTCAGGCGCGGGATCTGCTCTCCCGGCGGCGCCGTGCGGGCTACGATCTTCTTCGATTCCAGAGATTGAAGCAATGCGTCCGCGTGCTCGATCTGTTGCGGGGTTTTGGCCCACTTCTTCGCGAACTCTGCATTCTCGCGAGCCTTTTCTTTATCGCCGGTCTGGAGATAGGCGTAGGCCAACGCGGGAAAGAACCATTGGGCCTGGTCGGGATCCACTTTCTTGACTTGACGGAGTTGCACGATCGCTTCCGGATAGTCGCGCGTGTTTACCAGCATTAGCCCGAGCTGGAGGCGGGCCTCGGCGTAATCCGGCTTCAGATCCAGGGCTTTGCGAAAAGCGGGGAGAGCGTTCTTAGCACCATCGTTTCCACCGCGCGAAAGCATCGCGTAGTCGTAGCACATCTGGGAATTCTTGGTCCCATTGGCCAAGGCGCGCGCAAAATGGCCGCGCGCAGCGTCATTTTCGCCGGATTGCCAGGACAGATACCCGAGCGACTCTTCGACATCCGGTTTGTCCGGATTGTCCCTGGCCAACTGTTGATATGCGCTGAGAGCCTCTTTGGTTTTATTCGTCAAAGCCAGCAAGTCAGCCAGCACCATGCCGGATTCAAATGGCGATGCTTCAGAAACATCGGGCTCCTCCGCAGATTTCTCGAGCTTTATATCGAACAGGACACGATAAAACCGTTCGCCTCTAAGATATTGCCGCAGTCCGGTCTCCACCTCCGTAAGGCGCTTTCCGAAAACGGCTTGGCAAGCTTCGTCCATAGTTTTTCCGGAACTCGCCGCTACGACGAACTTGGCGAAGTTGGGGCGATAATCGGGCGCAAAGAACAGCATGTGCGTCAGGGCCCAGCTTTCGGCGTAGAATATGCCGGCCCGGTTGCTTTCGTTATAGAGCGGCGATTGGCGGTCGGCCGAAGTGAGCGCATCCAAGGGAATCCATTTGCTGTTCAGAAGCGTTTGCGCGCGGCCGGGGATGATATCGCCGACAGCAGCTTTTTTGCCTACCGGAGTCAATGTGGAGTACAGCTCGGCCATGCCTTCATTCAGCCAGGGAGGCGGCTTCAGACCGGTGTGCTCGATGATCATGTGCGTGTATTCGTGAATGGCCGCCGGATAGTGTTCGCTCGATATATCCTGCATCACGATGTAATCGCGATTCCGGCCGCGGGCATAGTAGGCGAATGCGAATGTGTTAAAGCGGTAGGGCTGGTATTGTTTTTCTCCTCGAAACGCGACGATGCGCACCGGGAATTCGTTGGCGCGCTTGGATGCGGAAGCCTCCAGGAAGAAACTGCGGACTTGCTCGAAATAAAGGATGGCCTCTCGGCCTTTCTTTTCGCCCGCGGTGGTGTAGAGCTCGAAGTGAGGCGTGGCGAGTTTCACCCATTGGTCGGCAGCGTTGAGGGTGTGCGGAAGAAAAGCGGCTAGAATTACTGTAATAAGGCTGTAACGGCTCGACATTAACGGACTCCGGGGTGAATCGAGCATAGCATTTCCGGAGGGAGGCATGACGGATGAAGTTAGCATTTTTCCTGTTGGTACTTTCGCTGAGATGTTCGCCGGCTGAGGCGCCCGGCGGGCCAATGTTTGTGAAGGCGGCAAAGGATGGCGATCTGAAAACAATCGAGACCCTCCTTTCGGTCGGCTTCAATCCTAACCAGCCGGTCCACGGCTACACACCGCTCTGGTTTGCCCTCCAGACGAATCGGACTGAAATCGTTGATCTGTTGCTCGCGGCGCATGCGGATCCGAACGAACTGGTAATGGCCGGGGAGGATCTGAGTCAATATGGCGGGAATGCAACACCGCTGCAGGTTGCCGTCTTGCTTGACAACGAACGTCTAGCCTCGAGATTAATCACGGCTGGGGCTCGCGTGGATACGAAGGGGCCGTCCGGGCGTACCGCTTTGTTCAGCGCAGTAAGAGACGCTCATCTGGATCTGATCCGATTGCTGATCGATAGAGGCGCGGAAGTGAATATTCGCGACACCGATGGAGCCAGCCCTCTGGATGAGGCCGTCTGGGCCGGGTCTCTGGATTGTGCGGCGCTCCTGCTGGCGCATGGCGCTCGCCTGAACGAGCCCGAGTCGCAAACCGGTGCCACGCCCATCAACGAAGCCGCCTTCATGGGTCGCGCGTCAGTTGTTCAATTTTTGCTCCAATTCCATCCGGACCTGGGATTCGCCGACAATCGAGGCTACCGCCCATTGGACAATGCAGTTCGAATGGGGAAAGAGGATTGCGCCTTAATTTTGCTGGAAGCCGAGCCAACGGAGCAACAGACGCCCGAATTCTTCTCGAAAACGTTAGGAGCTGCCATTCGGAAAGGTGAATCCGCTTTGGTAGAGAGCCTTCTTCGACACGGAGCTATGCCGAACGATTTTCTAACATCCGGCGCGACACCTCTCGACGTAGCCGCTTCCGCTGGAGCCAGCGAAGTTGTGCGCGTGTTATTAGACAACGGCGCCGATCCAAACATCAGCGGCCGGACCGGGACCAGCCCGCTGGAGGACGCCTCGCTCAAGGGATTTGAATCCATAGCCGGCATGCTGCTGGATCACGGCGCATTGGTGAATCGCTTAAACACCGGCTCGGGGACTACGGCTCTCTACGCGGCGGCATCTTTCGGGAAGAGCCAGGTAGTAAAGCTGCTGCTGGAGCGCGGCGCGAATCCAAATTTGTGCGGAAGCAATCGTAAGAGCCCTTACCAGGCGGCTGTCGAGAATGGCTACAGCGCAGTGGCGGGAGAAATTCGAAACCACGGAGGCGCAAAAAGTTGCGAGCAGTAGCTTTTGCCTCCCACGCGCAGCGAGATTAATACGTCATACCCTCCGTGGACTGGATGCCATCCTGGCTAAAGCTCTGCCTGGTCATTTTCTATAGCCAACATTGCGCTTCTGCGCAGAGTGCACCAACTCCTCCGCCGGATGCGGACAGAAAGCCCGGCAGCATTTCGGGAACCGTCCGCAGCGATTCCAACGGTCAGGCGCTGCGGCGGGCGCAAGTGATACTCAGTCCGGCTGAGGCCGGGGGCAGTTCGCTGGCACAAACCACCGACGACAAAGGAAAGTTTTCGTTTCCCAACGTCGCGCCGGGCAGCTACTCGGTCACGGTGCAGCGGGACGGATTTCTGAAGCAAACGGCAGGGCGGATCGGCGCTTATAAAATGCCGCCGATATTCCTGATCCAGCCCGGCCAGGATGTCAGCGCCTTCGATTTTCGGATGTTGCCCTGGGGAATCATCAGCGGAAAAGTAAAATTCGACGATGCCGAGCCGGCCATAGGCGTAGCCATGCAGTTGTATCACGAATACCACAGGCGAGGACGGCATGGCTGGGAAGTGGCGGCATCCACGCGGACTGACGACCGCGGGGAGTACCGCGTGCACGGCCTCGAGCCAGGTTCCTACTATGTTGCGGCTTTGTATCAAGCGCCGCGGCTTCCGCCCAACGCCGAAGAACAGCGCCGCACCGACGCTTCGGGAAAGGCGCGCGAGGAGTTGAGCTACGCGGTGACGTTTTATCCGGAAGTGCAAAAGCTTTCGGACGCCGTCGCCGTACACTTGTTGGCGGGCCAGGAAATGTCGAGCATCGACATCTTTCTGACGCTGGTGCACACGGTTCGGATCCATGGCCGGGTGATCAGCGCGCTCAGCGGCACGGTGGTGGAGGGTCCCGGCATTACTTTGCGCTGGAATGACGCGGATAATACCGGCTCGGTTTCGGCGCCGGTGGATATTACCTTCGATAAGAGTCATAATTTCGAGATTAAAGGCGTTACGCCGGGACCTTATCTCATCGTCACTACGGGATCCGATGATGGAAAAGGGCTGAGCGCGCGAACCCCGATCTCAGTGGGTGATGCGGATCTGGAGGGGTTATCTATCGTTATCGGGCCGCGGCAGATTTGGAAGGGGCGGATCGTGATAGACGGCGACGAATCCGTTAAGCTTCCGGGCCTGGTGGTGGAGCTGCAGCCACGGCGAACCACCGCATCCCCAGTGCGAGCTTACGTGGATAAGAATCTGGAGTTCAGCCTTCCATTTCAAGCCCAGGAGACCTACGATCTGGAAATTCTCAACGCCCCTGAGGATGTCTATCTGGAAGCGGTCCGCGTGGGCAAGAACGACCATCAGTCGAGCGGCCTGGAAGCAGAACCAGGTGCTGCACCGCAAGACATGGAAGTGGTGCTCAGTACGCGAGGAGGCAAAGTACTGGGGAGAGCTGTGACGGCTACCGATTCAAGTGTGGTGGCTACCGGCGCCAGCGTTCTGTTGATTCCCGATCCGCCCTTTGGCCGAGCCCAAGCGTATAGACTTGCCTACGCAGATCAGTACGGGAATTTTCTGATCCATGCAGTGGCGCCGGGCAACTATATTGCCGTGGCGTGGTTCGATCAGCCGCCCTGCGAAGTTTACAACCCGGATGATCTGGCCGCGTGTAAGGGCCAAGGCGTGAAGCTGGCGGTGTCGGATGAGGCGCTGGAGAGTATACAGATAACCGCGCGTTAACTCAAGCTTTTACCGCCACTCGCCGATAGGACGGGAGGTGTCATCCAAAAAACAGCAACTCGGCGAAGTTGCGGATCTGGCTGTTCAGCGCGATGCTGACATTGCCCGGCGCGCTCTTCCCGGTATCTGGGCCAGCTTGGGTACCGTGCAGTTCGTATTGCTGGCGGGGACCTATTTTGTTCAGCACCCGCTACTGACCTCAATTTTCGCGGTGCTTACCATGGCGGCTTGCCTGGCGCGCCTGTTTCTGGTTCTGCGCAAAGGTGACATTTATCCCCAACATCCCAGGCTGTGGAGGATTGCGTTCGGCGCCTGTCTTCTGATATTCGCAGGCGCCTGGGGAACGATTACCGGCCTTAGCTTTGTAGGCAGCACCTTTTCCAGTTGGAACTCCATCTTGTTGACGTTTTGCGTGCTCGGAATCAGCGCCGGGGGATTGGTCTCGTTCACCCCCCGCATGCTGTATTTGCACTTGCACATTCTGCCGATGCTAGTGCCTTCCATCGTGGCGGATCTATATACCGGGGGAAACCAAGGCTACATGCTGGCTTTTATTATGAGCGTGTACGTGGTGTTTCTCCTGGTTCAAGGCAGGCTTCTGAACCGCGAGTATTGGAAAGCGCTGAACGACCGGAAGCAGCTTGTTTTAGCCATGCAGATGGCCGAGGCCGCCAATCGTGCCAAGAGCACCTTCCTGGCAAATATGAGCCACGAGTTGCGCACCCCCATGAACGGAATCATCGGGACGACGGATTTGGCGTTGGATACTGAACTCTCTTCCGAGCAGCGCGAGCTGCTGGAGACCGCGCGGAACTCGGCCGACTCGTTGCTGCACTTGCTGGATGACGTTCTGGACCTCTCCAAGATGGAGGCTGAGAAACTGGATCTCGAGCAAGTCGCGTTCGATTTGCACAAGCTGTTACGCGAGACTATCAAAGTTTTTGCTCCTCAAGCCGCGCAAAAGCGGCTGGTGCTTTCGCACTCCATCGCCGCCCGGGTGCCGGACCAGGTGACTGGCGATCCCGCGCGGCTGCGGCAAGTGCTGACGAATCTTGTTGGGAACGCCATCAAATTCACTCACGCGGGATCGGTGGAAGTACGAGTGGGCGTGGAATCCATTAGCGCGGAAGCTGTTGCGTTGCAGTTCGCGGTCAAAGATACGGGGATCGGCATTGCCACGGAGCAGCAGGAAGTGATCTTCCAGGCGTTTTCTCAAGCCGACGGCTCCATGACGCGCCGCTACGGCGGATCGGGACTGGGGCTCACCATCTCGGCACGCCTGGTGGAGCTGATGGGTGGCGCAATCTGGCTGGATAGCCAACCGGGACAAGGCAGCACCGTCCACTTCACGGCGAGATTCCGCATGCCGGCGCGGGCAGCGGTGCCGGCGGACGATTCGGCAGTGCTAAAATTGGCCGCAGATGAACGCGGATAAACGCAGATAAAGCAGTTTAGTCTTAGCGGCGTTCATCTGCGTTCATCTGCGGCTTAAAAAGAAGGCTCTATGAATACCAATCGCACTGCAATCGCTGGAATACTCACGCTCGGCCTGGGCTGGATCAGCCAGGCCGGCAGCACCGACACACCACCCGTCGCCAATCGTATTGAGCACCGCGAAGAGAGGCATGGAGCCACTGTAATGGACAACTACTTTTGGCTGCGCGAGAAATCCAATCCGGCAGTCATCGAGTATCTGAAGGCTGAGAACGCCTATACCGATGCGTTGACCAAGAATCTGAAGCCGTTTGAGGACGCGCTCTATACGGAAATGCTGGGCCGCATCAAGCAGACTGACCTTTCGGTTCCCACGCGGCGCGATGGCTACTTCTACTATTCGCGTACCGAAGAAGGCAAGCAGTATCCGATCCAATGCCGGCGTAAGGGCAGTATGGAAGCACCGGAAGAGGTTTTGCTGGACGGCAACGAGCTGGCCAAGGGGCATACGTACTTCGCACTAGGATCTTTTCAGGTCAGCGACGATTCCAATCTGCTGGCATATACTACCGACGTCACAGGATACCGGCAGTACGCCCTGCACGTGAAGGATCTGCGCACCGGCCAGACGCTTCCCGACACCGCCGAACGCATTACGTCGCTCGAGTGGGCATCCGACAACAAAACGCTGTTTCTGACCACGGAGGATGCTGTCACCAAGCGATCCGATCATCTCTGGCGGCACACGCTGGGCGCCTCCGGGAACGATCCGATTTATCAGGAAAAAGACGAGCTGTACACCATTTTCACCACCCGCACCCGCGACAAGAAATTCATCATCCTGGGTATCAACAGCACCGATACCACTGAGGCGCGTTACCTGGCGTCGGATCAGCCGGGCGGCAACTTCCACGTGTTTCTGGCGCGCGAAAAGAAACACCGCTATGACATCGACCATCGCGAGGGGCTGTTCTACGTCCGGTCCAATAAGAACGCCAAGAATTTCCAGATCCTGACCACGCCCGAATCGGATATCAGCCCCGCGAACTGGAAGGTGTTCGTCGCGCACCAAAGCGACGTGCTGGTGCAGGGCGTCGACTTGTTCAAGAACTTCGCCGTGGTGCTGGAAAAATCAAAGGCGCTGAATGGAATCCGGATGCTCGACTTCCGCACCAGTCAATGGCACAGCATGAGTTTTCCGGAGCCGGTATATTCGACGTTTCCAGCCGGCAATCCCGAATACGACACGCATATCTTCCGCTACAGCTATACCAGCATGATCACGCCTTCGAGCGTTTTCGATTACGACATGGAAACACGTAAAGCCACGCTGCTGAAGCAGCAAGAGGTGCTGGGTGGCTACGATCCGGCGCAATATGTTTCCGAGCGGCAATGGGCCACGGTTCGCGACGGCACCAAAGTTCCGCTCTCCATCGTGTACAAGAAAGGCTTCCACCGCGACGGTACAGCGCCGCTGTTTTTATACGCGTATGGGTCCTACGGAATCGGCACTCCCGCTACGTTCAACAGCCAGCGGCTCAGCTTGCTAGACCGTGGCATGGTGTATGTGATTGCCCATATCCGGGGCGGCGATGAAATGGGCGAAGCCTGGCACGATGACGGCATGCTCATGAAAAAGAAGAATACGTTCTACGATTTCGTGGACAGCGCCGAATATCTGATCCAGGAAAAATGGACCTCCAAGGATCGGCTGGTGATTGAAGGCGGCAGCGCGGGCGGATTGCTGATGGGCGCGGTAGTGAATCTGCGGCCGGATCTGTTCCGCGCCGTGCATGCCGCAGTGCCGTTCGTGGACGTGATGAACACCATGCTGGACGCAAGCCTGCCACTCACTGTAGGCGAATATCTGGAATGGGGCAATCCCAATGAGCAGGCAGCCTACGATTACATGAAGACCTACAGCCCTTACGACAACTTGGAAAAGCGCGCGTACCCAGCAATGCTGGTAACCACCAGTCTCAACGACAGCCAGGTGGGCTATTGGGAGCCGGCGAAATATGTCGCACGCTTGCGAACGCTCAAGACCGACAGCAATCCGCTGTTGCTGAAAGTCAATATGGGCGCGGGGCACGGCGGGTCCTCGGGCCGCTACGACCGGCTGAAGGAGCAAGCCTTCGAATACGCCTGGTTGATGAGCCAAGTGGGCATCACGAAGTAAGTGTGGCGCGGACACTCGTGTCTGCAGGGCCGAGACTCGTCTCGGCATTGTTGGTTGAAAGAGGGAGCGCCGAGACGAGTCTCGGCGCGGCAGACACGAGTGTCTGCGCCACAGTTTCACGCGAAAAATAATCGCCAAGTGGTGACTACCAGTGCGTGCGTGACCATGGCAGCTCGGACGCTGCGGGCTTTCAGGAACGCCAGGCCGTAGAAAATCCCGCTGACCCCTCCTACAATGGCGAATCGCCAGTTCGGGAAATTATGGCGAAAATTCAAATGCGCCAGCCCGAACAGTAGGGAAGCCACGGTCAATCCCGCGATTTCACTTCTAAGCGCGCCGGCCAACAATCGCTGCAGGAAAGCACGGAAAAAGAACTCCTCGAAAAGCGCCACCACCCATAGAAACGCGAGGAACGTTCCAGGCACGAGGAGCGCCAGTTTCCACCAATCGAGCGTCGGAGCGTGGAACTTGGTGAAACTCACGAAGTAAGCGACTGCACCGCCTACAGGCAGGAAAAACAGGTAATAGAGGATTCCGATGCGCCATTCCGATCGCGTCGGGATGAATCCGAAGCGCGGGTCAGGGATCGAGCGCAGAGAGAACACAGCCATGATACTGAGCCGGATCCACATCAGCCGTCCCAATATGGCGAGCTGAACGTGCGGGGCAGGCTGTCCATAGATTTGCTCGAAAAGTTTGCTCAGATAAACCGCGGCGATCAAGGCCAGGAACAAAAGATCGGCAGCGATGCCGGGCCGGATCCACGCGTACCAAAATGCCGCAGCCAGCACCACGGCCAATAGCGCCACTAAGGAAGCCAACCGAAAAGTGCCTGTTCGAGGAGCCTCCACCAGATACGGGATCACGGCGCTAGCGCTCAAGAGCGCGGCGCGCAGCGGCTTCCCACCCAACCGGTCAAAAGCTTTACGCACCTCCCCGAAGCCGGGCATCAGGTAAAAGACAGCTTCCATCAGGAACGCGGGCAGGACAGCGATCGCGACCGAGGAGGGTATATTCTGTTGTTGGGAGTAGACGAAAGTGGCGATTGAGGCGGCCGTCCAAACCACGACAAGCGTCGTCAGGAACTGGCGCATTCGCTTCATCTTAGCATCGGCAGTTTCGATCGCCGTGGCTTGGGCTGACGATCCGCCTAGGGATCTGATCAAACGCGTGGCACAACGCGAATCGGCCACGGCCGATGCGCAGGCCAACTACACCTATCGCCAGAGTTTGAACATCGACGAATTCGACAAGAATGGCGCCATCGTGGGAGGCTATTGGGAAAAGCGCGACATCATCTTCTCGCCGAAACAGGAGCGAACCGAACAGATGATCGACCGGCCTTTCAACAACCTCCACCGGATCGCGTTAACCGAAGAGGATTTTCGAGACCTGCGTGAAGTGCAGCCGTTTTTGCTGACCAAGGATCAGGCATTTTTGTACGAGAATCAATTCAAGGGTGAGGAGAGCATGGATGGCGTGGATTGCTACGTTATCCATATCCAACCGCGGCAGATCCTGCAGGGCCAGCGGTTGTTTGAGGGCATGTTGTGGGTGGATAAGAGAGACTATTCCATCATCCGCAGCGAAGGGCAAGCGGTTCCGCAGATCCGCACCACCAAGACCGAGAATCTATTTCCGCACTTCACCACTTTGCGGGAGAAGGTGGACGGCAACTTCTGGTTTCCAGTGACCACGTACGGCGACGATACGCTGTATTTCCGCGACGGTCCGCAACGCATCCGCATGATTATCCGCTACAGTCAATACAAGAAGTTCGGCGCAGATTCGAAAATCATCTTCGACAAGTAAGTGCCGATTCCGAGCGCTTCCAGCAACGCTCCATTCCCGTCGCGGCTCGGTTTTGAGTATGCAACGGATGACGGAACTTGCGCGCGCCGTATCCGTATAGTAATGTCGGAGGATCTAGTTACGGGGAGGGGAATATGGCGCAGCAGGTAAAGATACTCGGAATTCTCCACATCGTTTTCGGCGCGCTCTGCGTGTTGGGCGGCTTGATCACCCTCGCCGTGATGGGCGGCATCGCGGGAATTGTGGGTTCCGCCGATCAGTCAAACGATGCGGCGGTTGCGGTTCCGGTGCTGGCGGCTATCGGCCTCTTCGTGTGCGTCTTGTGCCTGGTAGTTGGGCTTCCCGGCCTGGTGGGCGGCATAGGGCTGCTGCAATACCAGCCTTGGGCGCGCATCACCATAATCGTAATTTCCGCGCTGGACCTGATCCATATTCCGATCGGAACGGCTTTGGGGATTTACGGTTTTTGGGTGCTTCTGAATCCTCAGACAGAAGCCATGTTCAAGCGGCCGGCAATGCCGGCCATGCCGCAGCAGCGAGCGTAGCGAGGGTCTACCTCAGCAGCCGACGCCAGAAACTCTTCGGCGGCTCCACGCCTTCCAGCAGCCAGATGGAGGAGCGCACTGAGAATCTGGATCCCAACAAATACTTCCCGTCTCGCGATGGATACAATCGTCCGTTCGAGACATACAACTCAGCGTACGAGTTGCCGTCCGGTGAATACTCGTGGATCAGTCTCTCCGTTCCCTTCCGAATGTCGGCAGCGGACAGGCGAGCAGGATCCTCCTGCCCGCCCTCCAGCAGGAAGAGCGTTGTGCCATCGCGCGACCAGCCCAACGATGACCACCGCAGGAACGGCCGCTTAAACAGAACTCGTTTCCGAGCGCCATCCGGAGAAATCACGCCGATTCCCCCTTCTACTCCCGCCGTAATCCATTGACCGTCGGGAGACCACGCGGTTGGAACCATAGGGGTCTCCGCGATCCTCACCGAAGGCGTCGAAGACCCTACCTCCACTTTCATCAAAACCTCGCCGGCCCTGTACGCGATCCATTTTCCATCCGGCGACCAACTCGGTGTGGTTACGATCCTCTGATCCGTCGGGGTCACCGCAATTGGACGGCCGCCGGAGGCAGGCGAGATCCAGACTCGCCGTCCGGCGAGGTAGCATATTCGCGACCCGTCCGGCGAAAACTCGGGCGATCGAAAATTCACGTTACCGGTCTCGCCGACATCCTTGGCCGTGACCGCCTTCCGCTGCCAGGACCCATCGGCGCTAGAGATCCAGATTGCCGAATCCCCGCCGCGGTTGCTGACATACACGAATTCGTCGGTCGATCGCGACCATGCACCGAACGATTCAATCCAATCGGTGGCCAACAGTTCGCGCCGAGGCGATCCGTCGACGGGTGTCTCAACCAAATCGTAGGGAGCATGCTGGCGAACGTACAGGATGCGGCCATCGGGACCTACCGACGGATTAGCGGCGTAGGCGTTGTCAGGAGTCAGCGGCCAAACCGCCTCCGATTCGGTGTCGACCAGCAGCAGCGCACCACCATTGAAGAAACCCACCGAGCCGGTTGTATCCAGAACGATATGCCGGTCGTCCAGCAGCCAATCCGCGCTATTGATCAGGGCTCCCACTTGCGGGGTCTCAATCTTCCGCCCCTTGCCTGGAGGCCACGGCAGCACCCAGATTCCGGCATCCCGGAGGCTGCGCGATCCCACAAAAGCGGCCAGAAGTTTTGTGCCATCGTGTGAGAAACGCAATCGCACCCGGCTGAATGTGGCGTTTAGTTCCGGGGCTCCCGGAAAAGACTGCAAGGGCGCGCCGGGGGGCGAAGAAATCTGCAGCGTGGTCACCGCTTTGTTCAGCACTTTCGCCACCACCAAGGATTTGCCGTCGCGCGAAAGCTCGGCGCCGTCCAATCCGACGAACTCGCCGAGGTCCCGAAGTTCCAGGTGCGGCTCGCCGCCCGCGGCGCCGATCGACCAGACGCTGCGGTTGTCAGCCAGTGCCGTGTACCAGATTCGCGAGCCATCCGGCGAAAAAAATGGAGTTACCCCGTCGAGGAACCTCACTGGGTGAACCACGGTGGGAACCGCGGCATCCAGGTTCTGAACCAGGAGTTGGGACGAACCTGTATACGTGAAGCTCCTCCCATCCGGCGCCCAGCGCGGCAACATTATCGCGGTGGATTCAGAGACCAGCATCGAATGGTGTTGTTTTCCGAGATCCACCGCCGGCACCGCGGCCACCCGCGCGGCGACGAAAATCCCGGCTAGCAAGGCGGCGCCAGCCGGTACAAATAGCCATGGCTTCTGTCGCGAAGGCGTCCGTGGAGTCTCTTCGAGCGGCGTGGAGGGCGAACTGCCGCTCAGAGCGTGAAGGGCGAATGCCAGGTCCTGCGCCGATTGGAATCGATGCGCTGCGTCTTTCTCCAGACAGTGCAGCGTCACCTGCCGGACCCCGGCTGGAATTGTGTCCGGCAGGTCCGCAGGGTCCTCCTTCAGAATGGCGGAAAGTGTGTCAGCCGCTGTATCGCGCTGGAAGGCGCGCTTCCCAGTAAGCATCTCGTAGAACACCGCGCCCAGGCTGAAAATGTCACTACGGGCGTCGGCTATTTTCCCGCGCGCCTGTTCGGGCGACATGTAGCCCAGAGTGCCGAGCACCACGCCTTCTTGGGTTACCGCGATGGTTTTGGTGGCTCCATCCGGATCGCCCACAAACGTACCGGATTGCCGTGCCAATCCGAAATCGAGAATCTTGGCGCGGCCCTGCGCCGTAACCATGATGTTCTCGGGCTTGAGATCCCGATGAACGATACCGGCCTGGTGTGCGGCCGCCAGGGCGTCGGCGATTTGGCCGGCCAGCGCTACTGCCTTCCGCAAGGTCAGGTCCCCTCGATCGATTAGCGCACGCAGCGGTTCGCCGTCAATTAGCTCCTGCACCAGGAAGGCGATGTCATGCTCGGCGCCCACATCATAAACCACCACGATATTGGGGTGATTGAGCGCTGCCACCGATCGGGCCTCCTGCTCGAAGCGGCGGCGGCGATCAGGATCGGATCCCAACCCGGCAGGTAGGATTTTGACTGCCACCGTTCGGTCCAGACGGGAGTCACGGGCCTTGTATACCTCGCCCATGCCTCCCGCTCCGATGGGCGCGAGGATTTCGTAAGGGCCGAGTTTGTCGCCCACAGAAAGCGGCATTGGAGTGATCCAGCTAAGTGTAGCGGATCAACGGGCCAGGAGCACAGCTAACGAAACAGCTCCTCTGGGCCGATTATCGATTAAGATGCCGAAGACGGCCTGGAAGCTCAGAGTATTGCGCTCAATTGCGGCGGTTGCAATTGTGTGCGTTCTGCTGCTCACGGAGTTTCACTTTCACCTGGGTTTGCGCAATACCACCATTACCTACACTTTGCTGCTGGCGATCCTGTTTTTCGCGGTGCGTTGGGACCGTCTGGAGACTATTCTCGCGTCCGTGGTCGCAGCCCTCGGCTTCCTTTACTACTTTCAGGAGCCAGCGTACAGTCTTAAGGCCACCGATCCTCAATCTTACGTCGCTGTCGCTGGATTCTTGATCACGGCCATCGTGGTCTCGCAGACCGCGCTCACGGCCAGGAAGCGGGCCGTGGAGGCGCTCGAAAGGAAGCGCGAGACCGAGCGCCTGTATGAGCTGGGCCAAGCCATGCTCGCGAGCGATAGCCTTCAAACCACCATTTGGATCGCGATCAATCAGGCGATTCCGATTTTTGGTGTTCCTGGCGCGGCCTTTTATTTGCAGGCCGGGAATGAGATCCACCGCGCAGGCGTGAGCGATGCCATCAGCGATGAAGCACTGCGCGCAGGAAACGGCTTCACCGCCGGCGTTTCGGTAATCCCCATCGAGGTAGGCGGCGAGAAAATCGGAAGCCTGGGGCTAGCCAGCACGGCGCTATCAGAGACCATTCTCAAGTCGATCGGCGCTCTGTTGTCCACGGTCATTCAGCGGGTGCGGGCGGGTGAGAAATTGATGATCGAGAAACGGGTGTCGGAATCGCTGCTGCTGAACATCCTACCGGGCGAAGTGGCGGATGAGCTGCGCGCCAAGGGTCTGGTTTCGCCCAAGTACTTCGAGGACGTAACCATTCTCTTTACCGATTTCGTCGGCTTCACACTTTCCACCGAGAAGCTGGCGGCTGAGGAACTGGTGGAGCTGCTGCACGATTATTTCACGGCCTTCGATCAGATTGTGGCGCGCTATCGCCTGGAGAAGATGAAGACCATCGGCGACAGCTACATGTGCATCAGCGGACTTCCGTTGCGCAATCCGGCGCATCCGGTGGATATGGTGATGGCCGCGTTCGAGATGCTGGAAGCGGTGCGCCAGCGCCAGCGTCCGGAGCGGTTGGCGCAGTGGAAGGTGCGCATCGGCATCCATACCGGCCCCGTGATCGCGGGCGTAGTGGGCATTAACAAGTTTGCCTTTGACATCTGGGGCGATACGGTGAACTACAGTTCCAGAATGGAATCCAGCGGCGAAGCCAATCGTATCAACTTATCGGAGCGGACCTATTCACGCGTGAAGGATTTTTTCCAGTGCGAACATCGCGGGAAAGTTCTGACCAAGGAAAAGCGCGAGCTGGATATGTATTTCGCGAACGGAATCCTGCCCACTTTGTTGAACGGCTCGGACCAGATGCCTCCGCCCGCGTTCGTACGCCGCTACAATGTGTATTTCCAGAAGGATCCGCCTTCGTTTCCGGCGTTCTTGGTGGCTGACTTAGGAGCTACCGAAGCGAACGCCGAAAACAGCCTGGCGCGTGATCATTCACTAGTCCTACCGCCTGCATGAACGCATAGCAGATGGTTGTTCCTACGAATTTGAAACCACGGCGCTGCAGATCCTTGCTCATGGCATCGGATTCGGCTGTCCGGCTCGGCAATTGCTTTGAATCGCGCCACTGGTTTTTCTTTGGTTTGCCTCCCACGAATTGCCAAATGTAGGCGTCGAAGCTTCCAAACTCCTTCTGGACAGCCAGAAACGCTTTGGCGTTCTGAATCGCGGCGGCGATCTTCAGACGATTGCGAACGATGCCGGGATCGTTGAGCAGTTGTTGGGTTTTCCTCGCGCCGTAACTGGCAACTTTAGCTGGATCGAAGCCATCGAAAGCTTTCCGGTAGTTCTCGCGCTTCCGCAGGATGGTGTCCCAACTGAGACCGGCTTGAGCGCCTTCGAGGATCAGAAATTCGAAGAATGTTCGATCGTCGTGAATCGGGACGCCCCACTCCTGGTCGTGATATGCGATTGAAAGTTCATTGGTGGCCCACGAGCAACGTTTCATCATTCGTTATGATAGAAACAATTTGGCCAAGCTGCGCATCCGCAACCAATCCAGGGACACTCTTGTGGCGGACCGCGCGGATATCGCCGATACCAGCGCCAAGCGCCGCACTGGCCTGCTGAAGCATACCGGGTTGGAGCCCGGCGAAGGTCTGTGGATCGCGCCCTGCGAGGCTGTGCATACCGTCGGAATGAAATTTCCGATCGATGTTTTGTTTCTGGATAAGAAGAAGAAGGTTCTAAAGATAAGACCGGCGATGCCGCGCTGGCGCATGGCGGTTAGCCTGTTCGCGCATTCGGTGCTGGAGCTTCCGAGCGGGCGGGCGGCGGAGACCAAGACGGCGGCGGGCGATCAGTTGGAGTTTGAGAAGTACGAGTAAAGGGACCGGCTCCCTTACGGTCGCGGTTCGGTAGATTTCGGCTGGGCGGTAATGCTTAAAGCCACCAGGAAGCGCCCCATCTCCTGCCGGGCTTCGATAGTCACCGGCTCGCCATTTTCCAGATCCGACGGCGAAATTTGCGTACTGCCACGCATCAGACGCGTCTTCCGGTTGATGTCGAAGTCCAGTAGATTGCCGTCCTCGTTTTCGATGGTGATCTGTTTCTTCGACACTCCATGCACGATCCCATGGAACGTGGCCGGGGGAATCTTCTGCGCAAGCAGCAATCCGGCTACCAGAAAAATGACAACCCAGCGCCCCATACCACTACGAAGACGACCAGCGCCAGCCTTCCGTTACGGCCCACTAGTCCCTAGCCCCTAGCCCCAAGCCCCCCGCAAGCGCTACACTGAAATCCAATACAAATCCCAATGGGGAGGGTTTCCATGTCTGAACCGGACAGCTCCGTCGACCGGAGAGATTTTCTGAAGACCGCCGGCGGCGTCGGATTATCGCTGGGCGTTGCCAGTTCCGCACTGGCAGCTGCGCGAGGCGCCAAGACGAGTGGACGTGTGATCGGCGCTAACGATCGCATTAATGTCGGCGTAATCGGCGTGGGCGGCCGAGGCTCCTATGTTGGCGGGGTCTTCCACCACTATGGCGAAAAGAATAACAACGCCTGCGCGGTGGTGGCCGTTTGCGACGTCTATGAAAAGCGCAAGAAGGCGCAAGCCGACAAGTTCAAGTGCGATGGCTACCTGGATTACCGGGAAGTGATCAACCGCTCGGACATAGACGCGGTCATCGTGGCTACGCCCGACCATTGGCACGCCAAAATCGCGCTCGACGCCATGGATCACGGCAAGGACGTGTACCTTGAGAAGCCCATGTGCCACACCAATGAGGAGATCAAGCAACTGGTCAACACGGTAAAGGAGACCAAGCGCGTCCTCCAGGTGGGTTCGCAAACCACTTCCGGAGACCAATGGTGGAAGGCCCGCAAGGCCATCGCTGACGGCATGATCGGCCAGATGATCATGAGTCAGGGTTCGTATCATCGCAACTCCAACGAGGGCGAGTGGAACTGGCCCATCGACAAGGAAGCCGGCCCGGACGGCAAGGGCGAAAATTACATCGATTGGAAAATGTGGCTCGGCCCCGCCCCCAAGCGCGCCTACGATGCCGATCGATTCTTCCGCTTCCGCAAATACTGGGATTATTCGGGCGGCATCGCCACCGATCTTTTCTATCACGTTGTCGCGCCGCTGCAGATCTGCTGGGGCGAGCCGCAATTTCCGTCGCGCGTCACAGGCACGGGCGGCATTTATGTGTTCAAAGATGAGCGCGAGGTGCCGGATACGTTCATGTTGGTGGCCGACTATCCGGCCGGGCATTCGCTGGTGCTCAGTTCATCGATGGCGAACTCGCATCACATTCCCGGACTGATCCGGGGTCACGAAGGCACCATCATCATGGTGGAGAACGGACAGTTCGAAAGCCGCGCAGAAAATATCACGGTGATTCCGGAGCTGCGGTGGGATCGGGACGAAAAGGAGCGGACCACTATGAAGCCCGAATATCTCGCCAAATTCGGCAAAGATCCGGTTAAGATTCCAGTGGCCGACACAGACATGATGACCGCGCACGTGGAGAATTTCATTAGTTGTGTGCGTAGCCGGGAAAAGCCGCATCTGGACGTTGAGACAGGCGCGCGCGCTCAGGCCGTTATCAACCTGGCGGTGCAGAGCTACCGCGAGGGACGCCTGCTGTTCTGGGATGAGAAGAATTGGAAGGCATCCACGAAAGCGGTGAAAGCTTAGTGGGGCAAGTTTGTTGACTTGCCGGCCCACACTTGATGCGACTCGCTCTATTCGGAGGGACATTCGACCCCATTCATAGCGCCCACCTGACAGTGGCGCGTGAAGCAGCCGATCAATTTCACCTGGATCAAGTGTGGTTTGTGCCGGCTGCTCATCCGCCGCATAAGTCGGACCAGACTGGCGCCGGTTATGAAGACCGCTCGAAAATGGTGGAACTGGCCTGCCAGGGCGACCCGCGTCTGATAGTCTCACGCCTGGAGTCCGGCGCAGGCAAAAGCTATTCCATCGATACCATCGAACGGGTACGGGCCGCTGGAGAAGAGCCGTATTTCATCATCGGCGCCGATGCGTTCGCGGAAATCACAACCTGGCATCGCTGGCAGGATCTGGTACGCCTCACGGAATTTATCGTAGTGACCCGGCCGGGCCACCAGTACGCCTCGCCACCCGGCGCGCGCGTCCATCGGATGGACACCGTGGCTCTCCCGGACTCATCATCGGAAATTCGCCGAAGGCTCGCCGCGGGAGATATCCCTCCTGAACTGCCCAGCGCGGTAGCGCAATACATCGCCGAAAAGGGTTTGTATCATCTTCCTTGCGCTACGGCCCGTTCCGTCAGCCATCCGTAATATGGCTGTAATGCGAATGTAACCGAAATCGGGTTACCTTCAAGTGAGGGCATATGAAGAAGATCGTCCTGATCGAAGATGATTCTGACCTCTTTGGTTTATTGAAATACAACCTGGAGAAGGAAGGGTTCTCCTTCGCCGGATCGCAGACCGGCAAAGGCGCCATCGAGCTGTGCCGCCGGGAGCGGCCGGACCTGGTGATCCTGGATATCATGCTGC
Source organism: Bryobacteraceae bacterium (assembly GCA_036008345.1). Lineage (GTDB taxonomy): Bacteria > Acidobacteriota > Terriglobia > Bryobacterales > Bryobacteraceae > Palsa-89. Next base: position 17,397 of record DASYNU010000248.1, on the reverse strand, counting down.
CGGATTCCGACGGCCTGGATATCTGCAAAGGCCTGCGCAACCACTCCGAACTGGCGCACGTTCCCATTCTCTTCCTGACCGCCAAAGTCTCTGAAACTGATCGCATACTAGGCCTCGAACTTGGCGCCAACGACTATATCGTCAAACCATTCTTCATCCGCGAGCTGATAGCGCGCATCAAGAACCAGTTCCGCAGCCAGACCGTGCCGATCCGCACCGTTCGCGCTGGAGCCCTGGAGCTGGACCGCGCCAGTTGCCGCGTATTGCGGCATGGCAGCGAAATTGCCCTTACTGCCACCGAATTCCGCCTGTTGGATTTTCTGATGAGCCGCCCGGGCGTGGTTTACAGCCGCGAACAGCTTTTGGACGCAGTCTGGGGCCACGATCGTGCCGTAACCGACCGCACAGTGGACGTCTACATCTTGCGCCTCCGCCAGAAAATAGAGCCCGACCCCACCAATCCAGGCCTGATCCGCGCCGTTCGAGGCTTCGGCTACAGCTTCAATGAAAACGCAGTAGAACCCGTTTCCAACGCCTCTGTAACCGCTTAGAGCAGTTCAGGTTACACTAGTAAGTAAGCACGTTTCTCGTTTCTCGTTTCTCGTTTTCTCGTTGCCGAAAGGTCGCGGGCGGCGCCTAACGAGAAACGAGAAACGAGAAACGAAATGCCCGACCGAGCCCAAATCCTAACTGACGCTTTAGAGGACCATATCCTGGTCCTGGACGGCGCCATGGGCACCATGATTCATCAGGTGCCGCTCTCCATCGAGACCGATTACCTGGGGCGCGAAAATTGTCCTGAGATTTTAAATGTCACGCGGCCGGACGTCATCAGCGGCATTCATCGCGCTTATCTGGAAGCCGGCGCCGATATCGTAGAGACGAATTCGTTCGGCGGAACCAGCATCGCCCTGGCGGACAACAAACTGGAGGATCGGGCTTACGAATTGAACTTCGCGGCGGCGAAAATCGCGCGCCAAGCCGCCGATGCGTTCTCGACCACTGCTAAGCCGCGTTTCGTCGCCGGGTCCATGGGGCCCACCAACAAGGACCTGAACATCACCTGCACTGTCACCTTCCCGAAGTTGCACGATGCCTATTACGAACAAGCCAAGGGGTTGGTTGAGGGCGGCTCGGATTTCCTTTTGATCGAGACTTGCTTCGACACCGGAAGCCTCAAAGCTGCGTTGCTGGCCGTTCAAAAGCTTCGGCGCGATCTGGGCCTGCCGATTCCTGTAGTTGCTTCAGTCACTATTGAGCGTAACGGCACCATGCTAGGCGGCCAACCGATTGACGCATTGTATGCTTCTATCGCCAATAACGACCTGCTGGCCATCGGAATGAATTGCGCTACCGGCCCGGATCTGATGACGGATCACATCCGCAGCCTGCACGAAATGTCCAGGTTTCGCGTGTCCTGTTATCCCAACGCCGGGCTGCCAAACGCCGACGGGAAGTTCGGAGAGACGCCGGATTCGCTAGCCGCGCAACTCGAAAAATTCATCGATCATGGCTGGCTCAACCTGGTGGGCGGCTGCTGCGGGACTACTCCGGCGCACATCAAAGCCATTGCGGAGATGACGGCTGGAAAGCGGCCTCGGGCCCTGCAGGCGTTATCCCACCGCGCCTACTATTCGAACAAAGAACTGGTGGAGGCGGAGGATAGCAACCGCCCGCTTATCGTCGGCGAGCGAACCAACGTTATCGGCTCGCGTCTCTTCAAAAATATGATTGCCGAAGAGAAGTGGGAAGAGGCTACGGAAATCGCGCGCTGGCAGATCAAGAATGGCGCGCATGTTGTGGATGTGTGCCTGCAATCCAGCGATCGCGATGAGATGAAGGACATTCCTCCCTTCTATGAAAAGCTGATCCGAAAAATCAAAGCGCCCATCATGATCGACACCACCGATCCGAAGGGCATTGAGCTGGCGCTCACCTACTGCCAGGGCAAATCGATCATCAATTCCATCAATCTCGAAGATGGCGAAGAGAAATTTGAGCTGATCTGCCCGCTCGCCAAGGCCTATGGCGCTTCCCTGATCTGCGGAACCATCGATGAGGACAAGCTGCAAGCGCAAGCCTTCACGCGCGAGCGAAAGCTGGCTGTAGCCGAGCGCTCGGTCCGGCTGCTGTCTGAAAAATACGGCATCCCACCCGAAGACATCATCATCGATCCGTTGGTTTTCCCCTGCGCCACGGGCGACGAAAACTATATCGGCGGCGCGGTGGAGACCATCGAGGCGATCCGATTAATCAAAGAGAAAATTCCGTTTGTTAAGACTGTTCTCGGTGTCTCGAACATCTCCTTCGGCCTGCCGGCTTCGGCGCGCGAAGTTGTCAACTCTGTTTTCCTGTATTACTCCACCAAGGCCGGGCTCGATCTCGCCATCGTGAACGCCGAAAAGCTGGAGCGCTTCGCGTCCATTCCCGTGGAAGAGCGGCGTCTGGCGGAGAGCCTGCTATTCAATACACCGCCGGCTGAAGTCCCCGCGGATCATCCCAACGCGGACAATTTGAGAACCGCTCCGGAAGACTGGCGTCAGCAGTCGCGCGAGCAGAAGATGGCTGTCAATCAGTTCCACATCGCCGCCATCGCCGAATATTTCCGTAGAGCCGGCAAGAAAGAGAAGAAAAAGGCAGCCGATCTTCCGCTAGACGAGCGCCTGGCCAATTACATCATCGAAGGCACCAAGGACGGTTTGGTTTTGGACCTGGATCGCAAGCGCGCGGAAGGCGCAGCGCCGCTCGACATCATCAACGGCCCGCTGATGGCTGGCATGTCCGAGGTCGGCCGATTGTTCAACAACAATGAGTTGATTGTGGCTGAAGTGCTGCAATCCGCCGAAGCGATGAAAACGGGCGTGGGGCACCTCGAGCAGTTCATGGAGAAGAGCGATACGTCAGCGCGTGGCAAAATCATCCTCGCCACGGTGAAGGGTGACGTTCACGACATCGGCAAAAACTTGGTCGAGATCATCCTCAGCAATAACGGCTATCAGGTGATTAACCTGGGAATCAAGGTTCCACCGGAAGATCTGATCAAAGCCTTCCGCGAACATCATCCGGACGCCATCGGACTATCGGGCCTGCTGGTAAAGAGCGCGCACCAAATGGTGATCACAGGCGGCGACCTAAAAGACAACGGCGTCAGTGTCCCGCTGCTGGTAGGCGGCGCGGCACTATCCGAAAAATTCACCAAAACCAAAATCGGCCCCAGCTATTCAGCGCCAACGTTCTACGCGAAAGATGCGATGACCGGCTTGCGCCTGCTAAACGAGATCATGGACCCAGCGACGCGCGAAGAAGTCCTGGCGTCGCACATTTTCGGTGAAGGCGAACCAACGCCCGCGCCCAGCCCCCAGCCCCAAGCCCCCAGCCCCGATCGGCGTAGCCCGAAGGTGCGAGCCGATCTTCAGATCCCGGCCGCGCCGTACTTAGACAAGCGCCTCCGCGACGTCCCCAACCTGGCCGAGGTCTGGAGCTACATCAATCCGTTCATGCTCTATGGCCGGCATCTTGGATTCAAGGGCAATTTCGAAAAGTTGCTGGCGGAGCGCGACCCGAAAGCCTTGAAGCTTTTCCACGAGGTCGAGGAAGTGAAAACAGAAGCCGCGCGCTTCATGAAAGCCCGAGCGGTGTGGCAGTTCTTCGAAGCCGAGCGCGAGGGCAATTCCATTCATCTGTTCTCACCCGGCGGCGGGAGCCCCATCCACACTTTCCGGTTCGGACGCCAGCCGCGTGCGGATGGCTTGTGCCTCAGCGATTACATTCTGGACGCTGATGAGGGACGCCGTGATCATCTGGCAATGTTCGTCGTCACAGCAGGATCTCAGATCCGCGAGAAATCCGAGCAGGCTAAACAGGCAGGTGAATTCTTCAAAGCGCACGCATTGCAGGCCCTGGCCATCGAAACCGCGGAAGGCTGCTCTGAATGGCTGCATCGCCGTCTACGCGAGGACTGGGGTTTCCCCGATCCTCCCACCATGACCATGCACGAGCGTTTCACTTCGCGTTATCGCGGCAAGCGCTACAGTTTCGGATATCCAGCCTGTCCGAACCTGGACGATCAGCAAGGGATCTGGAAGCTGATCAACCCGGACGAAATCGGCGTGCATCTCACCGAAGGCATGATGATGGACCCGGAAGCCAGCGTCAGCGCCCTGGTGTTCCATCACCCGGATTGTGCGTACTTCACTGCTGGTGAGGATAGTGAACCGGCGCTAGCTTCTTAGCCGCGAATGCACGCGAATAAACGCAAATAAGAAATCGCGTTCCTTGGCGTTTATTCACGGCCTATGATTTTGTGGCGCGCCTGCCATCGAGTGTTGCCCCGATTCCTTCAGCCATCTTCACTGTCCCCACCCACAGAAATCGTAGTCCCAACACCACTCCAATGATCAAACTCCACCCGGACCATGCGTCCACCGCAACGCAGGCGGCGCCCACCGCCAGACATGCCCCGCCCACCACGAGGTTCCGGCGGGCGGCCGGCTGGCCGTGGTGCTTCCCATATACTCCAGCATCCACGAACGTCCGGACCACCGTCCCATCGTGACCGTATATTCGGCAGCCCAACGCCGGCGTATCAGCGATCTTCTCCTGGCAATAGCGTTCGGCGTCCTCCAGACTGTGGAAGATCAGGCAAGCGTCCTTGTCTTGCGGCGCACCGCCACCCTGGGCATCGCGCATAGACATGGTCTTGACGTCAAAATGAAATACGGCATACTGGGAATCCGTCATCGCTGGACCCCAATAAGTCGCCTTCATACGCGGACCTCGGAGGCTTCCATCGCGGGAAACGAACGATGGATGAGGGCCAGCAACGGCGTCGTCATGAAGGTGGTGATCAGTGCCATCAAAAGCTCAACCAGGCCCCGGGCGTTGACTAGTTTCCAGCCGGTCAGCGGGAAATAAGTAGTTAAAAGTTCCAGGAGCGATGCGCCTCAACAGCGAGGGACTGAGTAAGACCCCGGCGGTCATCTCACCCACCACTGCGGGCTGCCCGATACGGCGAAGTGCGAGTCCGACAGCCCGCGCGGCTGCAAGGATGGCGATTTCGAGGAGTAGAAGCTGGGAACTCGGAATAGCAATAGGATAGCGCGACCGGCTACCTAACAGATTCAGTTTTCGGAGGGTTTCTCCGCGGAATCAATCACCAATACTTCAGCCGGAAACTTGCCCGATTCCAGCTTCAGCCCGAGCTGCTCCCGCAACGCTTCAAAGATCGAAGGAGCAGCGCCGGCCTCAGGCGCGTTGCCAGCGCGCTGGTCGGCCGACGGCGGCTTGGCCTGCATATCCTCTGGCGTCCACTCCAGCTGGAAATCAAATTTCCCCGCGTCACCCGTTTCGTCCAGCACCGGTTGCTTGAGCGCTTCCGCCAGCTTGAGTGAAAGCTGAGCCATGGAATATCCTTTTGCATCGATGCGTCCTCGCCGTGAATGGCCAACGCTGCCGCTATCGGGAGCGGAGGCCTGCGCTTTTAGCCCGCCCTTCCCCAGCACCAGCCGGTAGCCGGGAATAGTCCTCTGCTCCCGGTGAAACACTAGCTTGAATCGATCGGCCAGCAGCGTCTGGAGCATCCGCATCAACTCATGATCATCGGCTGCCGTTGCCGCCGTGGCTTCGATATAGAAACGATCCTGATCCGCCCACTTTGGCCCTCCGATAATTTGGGGCTCAGGTACGTTGTAAGCACCACGCACGCAACGTCTCAGCGTTACGTTCCTCGCGTCGATACGACCCTTGCTTTCAAAGATGCCACCGCCGCTGGAAGAGTCCAGGCTGGGCCTAATAGATGCGACTTCAAACGCTGGCGGACCAGGCGCCTGTTGGGCGAGTAGTGCTGTGCAAAAAGCAACCAGAACCCCGCCAATCCGCACGGTATTCACCTTACCTCAATGACGCCGTCCACCCATGAAGCGTTGAGTATCGAGCACTTCGTTAGCAGCTAATCTTGCCGCAGTGCCCGCACCGGATCAATCCCCGCCGCCCTTCGCGCCGGTATCCAACAGGCCAGCACGGCTACTCCGAGCAGTATGGCGGGCGTCGCTGCGAAGGTAACCGGATCGGTAGGCGTCACTCCAAATAGCAGGCCGGAAAGCAGCCGCGTGAGTGCCAGTGCTCCGAGAATTCCAATTACAATGCCGACTCCGGCTAGTAACATGCCTTGCCGCAAAACCAGCGCCAGCACATTTCCGTAACGCGCTCCCAGCGCCATCCGCACCCCAATTTCATTGGTGCGCTGCACCACGAAATAGTGCATCAATCCGTAGATGCCTATCGCGGACAGAACTAAAGCAGCCAACGAAAACAGCCCAATCAGCGACGTTTGAAAACGCCTCTCCGCGGTTTCTTGGCCAAGCTGCTGCTCGACCGTGGTCACTTTGAATTTTGCGACGCTCTTATCCAGGGATTGAATCTCGCTCTGCACGGCTGGGGCGATCGATCGAGGATCACCCGACGTGCTTACGATCACTTCCAGCATATTTTCCGCTTGCTGCGCATCCGGACGAAAGACCTGGGGTACCACTTGTCTCTCGAGACCCTGTCGATGCATATCGCCGGTAATGCCTACTACAGTGGTCCAGGGGCTGGATTGTCCCCCGGGGAAACGGAATCGCTTGCCGATTGCATCTTCGCTCGGCCAGTAAGCTTTGGCCATCGTTTCGTTGACGATCGCGACCGCCGGCGCGTTGGGTCCATCTTGATCGGAAAAGAAACGGCCTTTCAGCAACGGAATACCAGCGGTCTGGAAAAATGGACCAGCTATAAGATCGTCACAAGGGCCCGGTTGCTGCGGAGCGCGTCCCTGAATCTGCACTGCGTCTTCCGGATCGGACCTCAAGAAACCGGAAATCGCGCCGGCGGATATAACACCTGGAATTGTTCGGACGCGTTCCATGGCGTCGCGGAAGTACTGAACCTCCTGCGCCGGGGTTCTTCCCACATGCAGATCAATTCGCATGACCAACAGCTTCTCCGGACGAAATCCCGGATCCACGGCCTGCAGCAGCAAGAAACTACGCACCATCAGACCGGCGGCAGCCAACAGCACCAGCGCGATCGAAAACTCACCAACCACCAGGATGTTTCGAACACCGCGATTCGCCACTGTGGTCCACTGCCGGCTTCGAGCCAGCACGGTTCCGTTCCGCAGTGCGGGCCACAGCCCGGAGACGATTGCGGAAAAAACGGACACGGCCAGCGTAAACAGCAATACCTGTGGATCGATCCGCGCTTCCGCCAAGCGCGGAATGCCTGCAGGCGCAAACGCGATGAGAGCTTTCAACGCAGCAGCGGCCAGCGCCAATCCCAGCGCTCCGCCTGCGAAGGAAAGGACCAGGCTCTCGGTCAGAAGTTGCGCGGCCAACCGCCCACGCCCAGCGCCCAAAGCCCTTCGAACCGAGAACTCGCGCTCGCGGGCGGAGCCGCGCGCCAGCAACAGATTCGCAACATTGATGCAGGCGATCAGAAGCATCAGGAATACCGAGCCGAACAGCACCTCGAGCGAGAGTTGCACCCGCCCAGTAGTTTGCTTGGTTAGCGGAACCACGTTGATCTCGGGCCGATTCCGGTTCTCCGGATACTCCGCCTGAAGCTGGCGCGCAATGCCACCCATCTCGCTCTGCGCCTCTTTCCAAGTCGCGCCCGCGCGGATTCGGCCCAGCACGTACCAGTTCGAAGCCGAGCGCTGGTCGGTGCGATCGCGCTCCGCCCAATACGGATGCGTGGTGATCGGCTCCCACACCTGTGTATCTGGAAACGGAAATTGAAATGATGCCGGCATCACCCCGATGATGCGTGACTTGCGCCCGTCCTTCACAATGTCCGCTCCGAGCACGTTGGCGGACCCTCCGAAACGGCGCTGCCACAATCCGTAGCTGACCAGAGCGACGGATTCCCGGCGCCGTTCCTCGTTTGCCGTGAAAACCCGCCCGAGTATGGGCTCAACTCCCAGCAGCGGTAAGAAATTCGTGGGAACGCGTGCCTCGCGCAGCCGCTCGGGAGGGCCGTCATTGTTGCCCAGGAGAAAAGTCTGGCCGATAAAAACGGCCATGTCCTCGAAGGTGTGGCTGCGGCTTTTCCAATCGGCGAAGTTGAGCAGTGAGACGCGACCCTCTTTCAGACCGTGCGTGGAATCTTCCGACCATAACATCGCCAGGCGTTCCGGCGCGAAGTAAGGCAGCGGTCGCAGCAACACGGCGTTAATCACGCTGAAGATGGCGCTGTTCGCTCCGATACCCAACGCGAGCGTCAGAACTACCACGACGCTGAAGCCTGGCCGACGCCAGAACGAGCGCATAGCATGTCGAAGATCGCCCGAAATCTGATCCCACCACCAGAACCGGCTGCGCCTGTAAACCTCTTCCTGGATCGATGTGGCATTCCCGAACGCGAGACGAGCCGCGGTTCCTGCATTCGCGGGCCGAACGCCTGTCTCCTCAAGCTGGTCGGCTTCATGCACCAAATGCGACTGCACCTCTTCAGCGAAATCGCTCCACGGACGTTTCTTGCGCCAGAACATCGCTATCCTTCCGCCTGTCCCTTCACTTCGGAGGGCGCCAGTATCCGCCCAATCGCATTCGCCACTCGCCGCCATTGATCAGTCTTTTGCGTGAGCTGGCTCTTGCCTTTGGCAGTCAACGTGTAAAATCGCGCCCTGCGATTGTTTTCTGAGATCCCCCACGCCGCCTTGACCCAGCCCTTCGCTTCCAATCGTTGCAGCGCGAGATACAGCGAGCCATGATCCACCAGAAATACATCCTCGGATTGCTGCTGGATGGAGCGGGCAATTCCCTGCCCGTGGCGCGCTCCTAACACCAGCGTCCGCAAAATCAGCAGATCCAACGTACCCTGCAGCAGCTCAGTTCTTTGGGAAGGCATCCGACATGAGCATACACCCTCTTGGGTCGGATGTCAACATGAGCTATCCTAGCAGGAGACATGCCTCGACCTGGGCAAATCGAAGTTATCCCCGCTACGCAGGAACAAATGCCGATCGTCGCGAACCTGCTGCAGTTGTACGCGCACGATTTCAGCGAGTTTCACGACGTAGAGCTAGGGCCGGATGGCAGATTCGATTACACACCCTTGCCGCTCTATTGGACTGACCCGGACCGTCACGCGTTTCTGGTCAGGATGGACGGCAACCTGGCAGGGTTCGTTTTGGTGAAAAACGAAGCGCGCGTCTGGGATATGGTGGAATTCTTCGTCGTGCGTGGATACCGGCGCCAAGGCATTGGTACGGCGATAGCCCACGACGTATTCAGACGGTTTCCAGGTCCCTGGGAGGTTCGGGTAATGCAAGCGAACCGATCGGCACTCCCTTTTTGGGAACGCGCCATTTCCGAATTCACGGGCCGCCCGATCCGGCCAATTCTCTTCGAAAAGGACGGCAAGTCCTGGAAATTGTTTTCATTTGATTCCACGCCGGAGGGAATGGATGCGTCTAGCTAGGCAGGGAGGGTTCACTGTGCAGACTGCTGCTTCGCTAACCATCGCCGTTTTTCTTGCTTCATCCGCGCTGGCTCAACAGACGGATCGATTGCTCCATTTCACCGCAACCAACTCCACGCAGAACTTCCAGGAAATCGCGACCGTAATCCACGCCATTTCCGAGATTCCCCAGGCGAACGTCGACGCTACGGAAAAATCCCTGTCGCTTCAGGGTACAGTTGGCCAAGTCGCGCTAGCCGAGTGGCTGTTCACTAATCTGGACAAACCAACCAATGTTCCCCCGAGCGGGGCCAAACACGAATATCGGATATCCGATACAACTGACGACCTAGTCCGCGTGTTCTACCTGACCAACCCGCAAGTGCCGCAAGGCGTACAGGAAATGGCGACGGCTGTCCGTTCACTCGTCAACATTCGTTGGATGTTTACCTATAACGATCTCCGTGCCACGGTCGTCCGAGGTACATCCGAGCAGGTGAACGCAGCGGAATTTCTGTTCGCCGCGATGGACAAACCAGGTATCCAGCCAGCGGCTTCCACCTCGCCCGAATTCCGCATGAACCAGCAGCGGGACAATCTTGTGCGCGTATTCTACCTGCCCAACACTAAAACCGTCCGGGATTTTCAGGAAGTGGTCACGCTGGTCCGCAGCATCAGCGATCTGCGTTACGCGTTCACATACAACGCATCGCGGGCCGTGGCGGTGCGTGGGAGCGAAGATCAGATCGCTTTAACCAAGTGGCTCTTCGAGAATTTGGACGCGGCGTCGACAACCGCTTCACGTTCCGGCGTCAACGAGTATCGCTTCTCGCCCACCAGCGACGACTTCGTGAAAGTCTTTTACCTGGCACCCTTTCCTACGCCAGAAAGTTTGCAGGAAACTGCCGCGCGAGTGCGCCAAACGTACAATATTCGGAGAGCCTTCACCTATAGCGTCCCCAGCGCCATCGTGATCCGTGACACAGCCCAGAAAATCACGCTAGCGGGCAAGCTGATCCAGGAACAAGCCAAATAATTTCTTATCTGCGTTTATTTGCGTTCATTCGCGGCCAATGGCTTTCCCCAACAACATCCGCCGGACGGCCCCGAAAATCCGCTCCACCGCCGGACGCCGGTAAGCCCAGCGCTCATCCGGCTCCGGTGGATTCACAACCATCGTGGCATTGGCTTCGAACAGCAACAGGTCGCCAGCCGGGCTCAAGCCGAAATCGATGCCCGCATAATCCAGTTTGAGCGCGCTTTGAATTTGTTCCAGCGCGGCCATGGCGCGGGGTCCCGCCACCGCGGGCATGTTCTCCAGAAATTCCGCGTCCTCGGCGCGATGTTCAGCGCGCTCCGCCATTTCGGCGGTGAAATAATGTATCTTCCAGTGGCTTGATATTGCGACATGCAGAGGATAAAGATGGCCATCGATCATCATCACGCGGTATTTTCGAACCTTGCCGTCGGGTCCGCGCGAATCCAGATATTGGATGGCGGTCAGCTCATTGCCCGGCAGCGAAGCCACGGCATCGGCGAGATCGCCCGGGCGATCCACTCGAACAAAATGCCGTCCCGTATGAAAACCCGGCGTGCGCAGCAACAGCGGAAATTTCAAACCATGGCGCGCCAGAGTAGTTTCGGCATCGGGCGAACTCAGCACCTCGCGCGACAGAGTAACTGTTTCCGGCGCGATCACTCCCTCGATGCGCCGAAGCCGCTGCGCATTGTCGGATCGCCCGGTGGCCAGCACCGCCGCGGGCGAGTTCAACACAGGAGCGCCGCTGAGCGCCGCTACCGATTGCGCGGCTCTTAGCGCCTCCCCGTTCAAATCCGCATCACCGATCGCATTGAACACCAACTGATGCCGCGGCAGTGGCTGCGAGAAATCGTAGAACTCGGGCACCACCACGGTGGTCTGAAACACACGGTCATCCAGAAAACTTCGCGTGGGGATGTTGCCGCCGACCGCTGAAATCAGCAGCAACACGGATACCGGCGCCCCCTCGCCTCGATATGGCAAAGGCTGCACAGCACGCTGCTCGAAACCCTTGCGGCGATGCCAGACCGCGCGTTCAGCATCTCCCAACTCTGCCAGTACGTAAGACATTCCCTGGTGTGCTTCGGGATAATCCGGCACCAAGCGTAAGGCCGTGTCATAATGCTCGCGCGCCGCTTCGTACTCGGCGTTTTGGTAGAGTACGTTGGCCAGGTTGACGTGGCTCACTTCATCTTCCGGATGCCGCGCCGCAGCTTCGCTGAAGGCTGTGCGAGCCGCCGTCCGGTAGCCAGTGGCATACAGCAGCGTGCCCAGATCGTTGAGCGCTGCGCGGTCGGACGGCGCACGCGCCAAAATTTCTAGATAGGCGTTACGAGCTTCGAGCGTCCGATCCAACTCAGTAAGTAGACGAGCGCGCTCCAACCGCGCGTCCAGGCGCTCAGGCTCGGCGGCGATCCGCGCTTCAATTTCGCCTAAGGCGGCTTCGCGAGCCATGCGCGGCGCCCAAGTGGTATTGTCGGCGCTCACGGAGCCGGTGCTTTGCGCCGCCCGATCGCTCAGCGAGCGGCCCAAAGCCACCGTCCGTTCCACCAGCGCGTCTAGATGGGCGGCCTCGGTCCGGTGATTCACGATTGCAGCCCGAATAGCGAGCTTTCCCCCAATCACGGTTGTGGAGGGCGCCGCCACGCCGGATTCCTGCAGCTCCACCGCGATTCGCGCATTCACGCGGTGGGCCTCTTCCGCGCGGTAGCGAAAACAGACGATGTTAAGTTCGACGGGCGCCGCTAGTTCCAACTCGGGAGTCCGAAGAATAAGCCCTTCCAGATAACGCGCTAACACGCAGGTCCTCGCGATGGACGCCCCCAACGCTTGCGCGCCGTATACCTTCAGCGTGAACCACGTTTTGAGCGCGCGGAAGCCGCGCGAAAGATCCGGCCCGAAATCGCACGGCCAGGGGGATCCGGCGGCTAATCCCTGCGCTTCCCGCCGCAGGTAAGGCTCCGATGTCGCGAAAGTTTGCCGATGCAACACACAGTCGCGTACCAGCACGAAACCGGCATCGTACGGCACCTGTCCCCACTTGTGAAAATCGAAGGCCAGCGAATCGGCGCGCTCAATTCCCTTGAGTCGTGGCGCCAGTTCCGGCGCCAACATAGCCAACGCGCCGCATGCGCCGTCCACGTGAAACCACAAATTCCCGGCACGCGCCAAGTCGGCCAGCGCATCCAGATCGTCGATAGCGCCGGTATCCACTGTTCCCGCGTTACCGACAACTAAGAAAGGCGTGAAACCAGCGCGGTGATCCGCTGAGATTGCCGCGCTCAGCGCCTGAAGATCTATGCGGAAGCGGCCGTCCACGGCGATCCGGCGCAGCGCATCGCTTCCAATGCCTGCGATATCCAGCGCCCTCGCGATGCAACCATGTACCGAAGCCGACGCGTAGGCCGCCAGCCGCTTCCCTTTGGCTTCTACGCCCGCACAGCGCGTCTCAAAACCTAGTTCCGTATCGCGCGCCACTAGCACCGCGATAAGATTCGCCATGGACGCGCCGGTGACGAACAATCCGCTGGCGCTCTCCGGAAATCCGAAAAGTTTCCGCATCCAGCCGGTCACTTGCCGCTCCACTTCGATTGGAATATGGTCGCGGCCTCCCAGATTCGCGTTCAATCCAGCTGCCAGCATTTCCGCAACGACACCCACCGGCGTTCCGGCTCCATGCACCCATCCCATAAACCCGGGATGCACGTTGCCTGCAGCAAAAGGCAGAATGTAGCGCGTAAATTCTTCGTGAACCTCGGCTAGATCCGACGGCACGGCCGGAAGCTCACAGTTGAAACGCTCGCGGACCTCGGGAGGAATCGGTTGCCAGACCGGACGATCCCGAATGTTTTCGAGATAGCTGAGAATGTCATCGAGCATCCGGTGCGCCTGGCGACGGAATGCCGGCCAATCCGCGGGATCGAGAGTTTCAGCGCCCATTACTCACTGCGGGAGGGCCCAGCAGCTCCGTAAAAATGGGCTTCAAAGCATCCGCCCAAACCTGGTATCCCTTCACCGTGGGATGCAGCTTGTCGGGATTCATCATGCCGTCGAACAGCTTGCCATTCGGGTCCGCGAGAATAGGGTTGAGATCCAGATAACGGATTTTCTTTCCATCGGCCAGCTTGGACAAATTGCGGTTGATCTTATCGATAGCCGGCATCACCGCCATAGTGTCATTGCGCGGAAAAATCCCGGTGACGATGATAGTTGCATCCTGCGCTTTGTTCCGCATAACGTGCACGATGGCTTCCAGGCCGAGCGAGATGTCCCGAACTTTCGCGTCATCGCCGTTCGAGGAAATCGTGTTCCCGATATTGTTCGTACCCGCCAGCAGGACAATGACCTTCGGATTCACCCCATCCAGCTCCCCGTTGAGCAGCCGCCACAGAATGTTCTGCGTTCTGTCCGCGCCCCATCCGAAATCTTCGGCGCTCCAGCCGGAGAAGTTTTTGTTCCAATTGTCCAGCAACTCGGGATAGTCGCTAGCCCCCCAGCGCCGCGTTATCGAATCGCCCTCGAAATAGATGTCGGTGTGGCCCTTCTTGGCCTGATCCAAAAGTCGTTGGTGTGCGACCAAAGAAAGTGGATCCACGCGGCGAACAGGTTCCGAGGCGGGCTGCTCGCCAGCCAGAGCCGGCAGAGGCGGGTGTTTAACGAATCGATCCGCCCAGACGATGAAGTATTTCCAATTCGGACCATCCGTATGTCCGCCGTCATGCTGCCGCCAGGCGAGTGTGCCATCCAGCAAGCCTGCGTTGACTGGCGGCAACTTCGCGGTCCGATAATCGTCCGAAACTCCCAGATCCTTCACGCCTAGCAACCGGAACACCGGCCCGGCCGCGACCGTAGCCATGTAGCTGCCCTGTTGATCCAGCCATTTTGCATCGCCCTTATCGGGCACGCCATAACTGATAAATGTCGGCCGCGGCGCGCACAACGCAATCAGCTCATGCGAATCCACCGGCAAGTCGGCGGCGGTCTTGCTGCCGAAAGTTGCTTCCGCCGCGCCATACTTTAGGAAATTTCCAGCCATCCAATGGTATTCGCCGGAGCCTGTGAGATTTTCCACTGCTTCTCCAAAGTTGCGTCGATGCAATTTTGCGCCGCCCTCGCCGGACGATCCAACCAGCACTAACGCAAAGCGCGTATCGAACGCCATGCTCACAAGGGCGGCTTTGCCCCAGCGCGAAACGCCTTCAACGCCGACGTGTTTGGCGTCCACGGCTGCGTCGGATTCGAGATAGTCCAGCGCACGCGAAGCGCCCCACGCCCACGCCCGCAACGCGCCCCAGTCGTCCGGTTTGCGCGGTTGGCCCTGGTTCGTCAATCCAATGATGCCTTTCGTTAAGCCCGCGCCATTGTCGGCTTGGATGCTCGCGGGATTAAGATACACATAACCCCAGCCGTCGGCGATGAGCTGTTCGGCCGGTACCGGGTCACCATTCGCCGAAAAGCCTGCGATCGGACCGTCGCGCCCGAACATTATCATCAGCGGCACCGGGCCCGTTGCGTCAGCCGGCAGCGACAACGTCATCTGGATATCGACATTGATGGCCGGGTACAAAGCGTTGTCCACGTGGCCATTCAGCCGCTCGATGATAACGCCTCTCAACTCCGACATCGCCTTTACCGTTTCAGTAACGGTCCAGGTCACCTTCGGCACGTTTTTCGGAATACGGCCCACCACTTCCCGTTCAAAATCCTCGACGATCTCGGGCCGCCGCTCATCCCACCACATTTTCGCGGTGGTGACCTTCTTGCCGTTCCTCAGCATCAAGACATCCGGAAGATCCGGGTGAGGATTGGCCTTCGACTCGTCGTAATTGGCATGATTTGGCGCGTTCTCGTTGCCGCTGGGCCCCGGGCGAAGCGCTTGGATACCGAGTTGCTCCAGCATGTTCCGATGATCATCGGCAGCCGTCCAATTCACGGGCGCTGGTTGACCGAGCGCCAAGATCGCCACCCAACTAATCGCCCCAAGCCGTCCGGATTTCATACTTCACTCCAAGACAAAATGATATTCTATTGGCTCGGCAATCGTCGATTCATTCTCACAATGATCCGCTTTCGCTGGTCCGGCGCTTTCGCACTCGTCTGCACTTTCACAGTTCACGCTCAACTGGTAACCTTCACTCCGTTTCATAAATCGGGGATCTACGAACTCAGCGAGCGGGCCGGATGGGCCGTCGAAGGATCAGGCAGCTATAGTTACGCCATCAGAAAGAACAATCGCGACGTGATTCAAACGGGCACGCTGAACCTTGCATCCGGCAGCCCCACCATCGAGATCACCGTCAGCGAACCGGCCATGCTCTATGTGGACGTGCTGCCGGCGGCCACGCCTGGCACACCCATACATCTCGGAGCTGCGATCGCTCCCTGGAAACTGCAGCCTTCAGTTCCCCACCCCGCCGACTTTGATTTTTTCTGGGATTCAAAACTCAAGGATCTTAGCCGAATCCCGATCAATCCGATCCTCACGCCTACGCCAACCACCAAGACCGGCGTGGAATTCTACACCGTCCAACTTGACAGCGCCGGCTCGCACCTTCAAGGCTATCTGGCCAAACCTTCCAAGGCAGGGAAATTCCCAGCGTTGGTCATCTTTCAATACGCGGGTGTCTATGCGCTCCACCCGGAGACCGTTACGGATCGCGCGGCGGAAGGTTGGCTAGCACTCGACGTGGACTCGCACGACATGCCGCCTGATCAGTCCACCGGGGTGAATGGCAATTACCAGGCGATTGGAAATACATCGCGGGAAACGTCTTACTTTCTCAACATGTATCTGCGGGATTCGCGCGCCATCGATTACATATCGAGCCGACCCGATTGGGATGGCAAAACCATCGTCGCTCTCGGCACCAGCATGGGCGGGCAACAAAGCCTGGTGACAGCCGCCTTGAATCCCAAGATCACCGCCGTGATCGTGAACGAACCTTCCGGCGCCGATTCAAATGGTGATCTGCACGGCCGCAAATCCGGCTACCCGAATTGGCCCTCCGACAATCCGATGGTCATGCAAACGGCCCTGTATTTCGACACGGTTAATTTTGCCCCTCGCATTAAGGCGCCCGTGCTGGCAGCCATCGGATTCATCGATACAACTTGTCCACCGGCCGGAATCTGGAGCGCGGTGAATCAGATTTCGGGCTCCACTGAAGTGATCCCCATGATCGAATCTGACCACAACCACATAACACCTCAAAAACAAGACGCCTGGAATTCGCGCTCCAAACAAGTCCTGGACCAAATCCTGAGCGGCGGCAAATTCCAGCCAGATCCAAGCCTGACGCGCAAAAACAATTAAGATTTGCGTTCATTCGCGTTCATGCGAGGCTAATCAATCTTTGTCTTGGTTTGCCCGCGCAGCCACTCGATAAACTCATCCGGCGCGGCCATCGTTGACAACCTTCCCTGCCGCACCAGAGCCCAGTCATCGAACAAGTGCGTTTGTTTGATGGTAGCCAGCGATACCGATGGATCGATCAGACGCAGAAATTCCAGCTCCACTACGGCTGATTTCGGATTCTTAGGATCCGGCCTCGGTTCAGAAATTACTTTCGCCAATCCGACGATGGCTGCCTGGCCGCCGCTGTGATAGATGAGGACTCTGTCGCCCGGCCGCATCTCGCGTATGGCGCGCACCGCCTGCGGGTTGGTCACCCCGTCCCAGGCCGTCTTCTTCTCTTTTGCGAGTTGCTCCACCGTGTAAGTTTCGGGGTCGGTTTTCGCGAGAAAGTATCGCATCGAAGACCAGCATAACGGGTTGTGGGGCAGGATGCCATCCCAATGTCACTTAGTTTTGCCGGAACCGAGATTGGGGGCCTGGTGGGGCGGAGCCATGCCCCGCCGAGATCTCGAGGAAGTGACTTTCCGGCACGCAGCGAGGCATTGGTTCGTCCGTCTCCGACAACCGG